>DYLG01000038.1 GCA_020722215.1 Desulfomonile tiedjei | reverse complement strand
CTGGAGAGGACTTGCACCTCTCTGATTGAGTGCGCTCGCAGGCGCACTAGGGGCGATCCCTGTGTTCGCCCTGGTCATTCGATATACTGGGTCCCAAGCTCCAGCCTGGGAACTCCGCCCCGACACAGCGAAAGAGAAGCGAGGCTGGGGCCTCGCACAAAGCATTCCCAGGCCGGAGCCTGGGAACGAGGAAAGAGAGCTATCCGCAGATGTCACAGATGGCCGCAGATTCAAGAGGCCGGGCAACGTATGCTTTCGTCGGTTCTTGGCGCTTCTTCATCTGCGAGAATCTGCGTAATCTGCGGACTAAAATCTTATTTCACCAGTTCGATGATTTTCTTGAACGCGCTGCCTTCCGCGATTCCGAGCAGTTCGAACAATGCCATTTCGGCCCCTGTTGTGAACGCGCCGAAAGCCTCACACTGGCGCAGGCCCAGGATCTTGTTTTCAAGCGAGCGCGAAGAAACCACGTCGCTCAGCACATGGACTTCCAGCCCCATATCCGTCAGGTCCGCAGCAGTTTGGTACACGCATACGTGAGATTCTATCCCTCCAAGGAGAACCTGTTCACGTCCGATGTCCTCCAGCGCTGCCGTAAACGCTTCCTCGCCGCAGCAACTGAAGCTGAGCTTGCTTATGGGTTTCGTGTCGGTCAGCAGTTCGGCCAGCTCCGGGATGGTCGGTCCGAGGCCGGCCGGGTTCTGTTCGGTGTGGAGAATGGGCAGCCCAAGAATCCGGGCTCCTTTGATGATCTTCACTGCGTTTTCCACCAGCTTTTCTTTCTCGTACATGGCACGGGTCAGTTTCTCTTGGATGTCCACTACGACCAGAATCGTATTCTCAGTTTCGAGCATGAATTCTCCTTTTCCAACAAAGCGCCATACGAGGAGGCCGGGTGCTACAAGTAAACGGATGCCAGGAAGCCCACACCGAGCAGGGTCTGGGTGGCGAGATTGGTCACCACGTTGGCTCCGAGTGACGGTACCATCCCGTCAGCGTCCAGGCCGCCGTCCCAAGCCCACCTCATGGGCTTGTTGGCCACAGCCAAGGTCAAGAGGGCTGCAAGACAGTAAACCGGCATTAGCGAAAGGACAACTGCCGCGGCAATCCACAAGTACATTGCCGCCAACAGTCCGGCGTACAGTTTCCCCGCCGCGGCCCGTCCCAGGACCATGATCAGGTTCCGTCGGCCGCCTTGGGTGTCCGCTTCCAGGTCCGGGAATTCGTTGAGGAACAGCAGGTTGAAGGTGAGAATTCCTGCGGGAATTCCTGCAGCAAGAGCGGGGAGCGAATAGTAGCCGGTCTGGACGAAAAAGGAACCGAGCACCGGCAGGAAGCCAAGGCCAAGGCCCGCGAAGACTTCGCCCAGGACGCGTCGCGCGAGGAAATCGGTGTAGAAATAGACTGAAAAGCCTCCCACAAGCAAGAGAGGCAGTAGCAGGGGATTCGTCAGCCAGACGAAGAACAGGCCTATGCCCACTGAGATCCCAAGACACGTCACCGCCAATGCCCACGCTGCGGCCGGAGCTACTTTCCCCGCGGTAAGCATCCCGCTCCCGCCGCTAAAAGGCGTTCTGGAGGTATGAAAGTCAATGCCGGTCCGATAGTCGGAACACTCGTTGAATACGTTGACGCTAATGTGCAGAAGAATGAGCCCTGAGAGCGCCAAAGCGCTTCGCCAGAAAGTGAACGTTCCGTCGGCAGCGGCTACCGATGTTCCCAAGAACACCAGGACCGCGGACAGGGACAAGAAAGGGGCCCTGACCTCTTGCACCCAGTAACCCAATCGCTCCATGGGTTGTCCTAAACACGATCTGAAGGGCGCCGGCAATGGGCAAATCAGCCCGCGCTCTCCGGCAGTTTCGACCTAATGTACTCCTTGGCTTTCCTGTCAAGGATCAGAGAAGCGGTTTCGCCGCACTTTTCGCAGAGTTTTCCTGCGGGAGGCCCATTGTGTTCCAGAAGTTTCCGAATTTTTTCGAAATTGCTCCTGATCAGCGTCCGTCCACAGTAAGGACACTCGAAAATGATCTTGTCCGCGTAAAACACGATGTTGGCAGGCTTGACCATCTCCGGACCACTCCCGGAAAAAAGTGACAAGCAGGTGAGGCCGTTCTCCCGTGAGCCGCGGGATAATCACTCGTCGGCCGATGTGTGACCGGGCTCCGGGCCGAGCATGTTCAGCGGCGATTTGCCTTGTCCAGGCTCGCCGGTCACGTAACCGAATTCTTCCTGAATTATCTCTGCCACTTTCTTATAAAGGGTGCGCAATGGGATCTCCGCAGGGCATGCCTCTGTACAGAGATTACAATCGATGCACCTTCCCGCCATGTGAATTGCACGGGTGAGATGAAACATCGGCTTCTCAGGGGGCAGATCTCCGGTTCTGACCAGGTTGTCCTGTTCCAGAGTGCACACATTGCAGAAACATACGGGACAAACGTCGCGACAACCGTAGCACTTGATGCAGCGGTCAAACTCCGCAAGCCAGTATTTGAGCCGATCCGGAACTTTACGCTCTTCCACCTTCCTTACAGTTGCGTTGGGAAAGGGTTCGGCCTTATCGCCTGCCACGCACTCGTCAGGAAAGGGTTTTCGGCATTCGTGAGCTTCAGCCAGGTCCTGCATGCATGCGAACCCCACCTTCACGATCCTCTCGGCCACCTCACCGACCTGGTTCCATCTGACCAGCTCGTTGAGAGCCCTTTCATCACAGCCGCGGACGAGGACGCCGAACCGCTCTTTCGGATGCTCCCGGGCCAGCGTCATCACCAAACCGGCCATAGGATAGCGAGCAGGAAGGCCGTCTTCCATTTGGCCAAGGCTGAATCCGTCCTCAAGCTCCTCGACTTTCTCATACAAATGAGGGAAAATCTGTCCGGCGCGGTCTCTCAGGCCCAGGAATCCGGCGATCTTGCCCTCTTCCAACAGTGTCTTCACGTGTTCTCGAACTGCTTGAATCATATTGCTTCCCGACGGAATGGGTTATGTGCATGCTGCCGTTGTGATCCGCCATAAGGGCCGGAAATTATTCCTCTTCAATTATCCGAATCCAAACGCGGAGGTGCTTTGCCCTGCTTCTCGGACGGCGGTCTGCGGCCGCAAGGGTGACGGTCCCAGCTCTCGGATCTTCTCCACGAATTCGGTAACCACCTTGGCAAAGCGAGGCCCTTCCGCCGAGGACACCCACTTGAGGTTGAGCCGTTCGGGCTCGATTCCGGAGAACTCGAGGAATTTCTTCATGAAAGCGATTCTCTTGGCCGTCATGTAATTACCGTACAGGTAATGGCAGTCTCCGACGTGTCACCCACCCACAAAGACGCCGTCGGCGCCTCGCTGAAAGGCCTTGAGAATCATGTCCGGCCTCACCGTGGCAGAACAAAGCGTCCTTATGGTGCGCAGGTTTGGCGGATACTGGAGACGACTCACTCCTGCAAGGTCGGCCCCGGCGTAAGCACACCAGTTGCAGAGAAATCCCACAATTGTCGGTTCGAACCGGTCGTTGGACATAACCTCTCCTGTCATATTGAATCAGCCTGCAAGGGCCTGTTCAATCTGCGCATAGATCTGATCATTGGAAAACCCGTCAAGCCTCGCGCTGCCGGACGAACACGTGGCCGCGCAGCCTCCGCATCCCTTACAAAGGACTTTGTTGACCTGACAAATGCCTCGGTCCTGGAAGAAGTTGATGGCGCCGTACGGACAGACTTCCAAACAACCGAGGCAGCCGCAGCACGTGTTGGGGTTGATGTCCGCCACAATTCCGCTGGTGAACAGGGCCTCCTTCGAGAGGACAATGGCAGCCCTGGATGCCGCGCCGAGTCCCTGTGAGACAGCCTCCCGTATCGATGAGGGAAACCGTGCGCTGCCGCACAGATACACTCCGTCCGTGGCGAAATCAAGCGGTTTGAGCTTCACGTGTCCTTCGAGGAAAAATCCGTTTTCATTGAGAGGAACCTTGAGCATGGTGGAGATCTGCTGCGCTTCGTCCTGAGCCACCAGCGGAGTAGCCAGGACCACCAGATCGGCCGGAAGCGCGATCTCCTTTCCCATCCGGGCATGATAAACCCGAACCAGACCATCGCCCGCCTCGGGCGGTCGCTCCGGGTCATAGGTGACATACCGCACGCCCAGCTCCTTGGAGCGGCGGAACATGTCCTCGTTTTCCACTCCGTACATCTGCATATCGCGATAGAGAATGGTGACCGACGCGGAAGGATCGGCCTCTCTGATGAGGATAGCGTTCTTCACGGAAGTCATGCAGCAAATGCGGGAACAGTACGTGCGCTCCGCGCATCGGGAACCAACGCATTGAATCATGACCACGTTCTTCAGGGAAGGGGTTCCCTGTTTGAGCAAAGATTCCAGCTCAAGCTGAGTTATCACCTTTTCCCCGTCGTATCCCATCAGACCTTCCGGTTTGAGCACCTTTGCGCCGGTGGCGACGATGATGACGCCGGCCTTGACCACAGTCTCGTTGCCGTTCTCATTAATGGTAACCTGGTAGTTTCCCACATACCCTTCGGATTTCTTGACCTGAGCCCGCGTGTGCACCGTGACCTTAGGATTGTTCTCCAACCGGGTTCTGAGATCGTCCAGGAGCCGTGACGGCGGTTCCTTAGCCGGTAAGACCATGTTCAAGTGGTTGAGCAGACCTCCCAGGCGCTCTTCCTTTTCGACCAGGTGAACCTCGTACCCCATGTTTCCCAGAGCCATGGCTGCCGCCATGCCCGAGACTCCGCCGCCTATGACCACGGCCCTATAAAAGATGCCCAACTGAATGCGGCTGAGTTCCCTCAATCTGGCAGCCTTCGCGACCGCCATGGCTATCTGTCCCTTGGCTCTCTCGGTTGCCTTTTCTTTCACCTGCTGATGCACCCAGGAACACTGGTCCCTGATGTTGGCCATTTCAAAAAGATATGGGTTGAGCCCGGCTTCTTCGCAAGCATTTTGGAACAGGGGCTCATGGGTTCGAGGAGTGCACGAGGCCACCACCACCCGGGTGAGGCCATGCGCGGGTATGGCGGCCTTGATCCCGTTTATGCCGCCTTCAGAACAGGTGTACAGATTTTCTTGAACGAAAACCACATTGGGCAGAGTCTTGGCATACTCCACCAGGTCCTTCATGCTCAGGTACCCTGCGATGTTGGACCCGCAATCGCAGATGAAAACGCCTATACGAACATCCGATTTCGCAGTGTCTTCCAATTCCTGTTCTCCCTCAGACGGCCAAAGCCCGGCCGCCTGTCATGACCACCTCGGCGGCCCGCGCGGCAGCGCTGCTGGCCTGGGCCACGGACTCGGGGATGTCGAGCGGGCCCTGTGCGCACCCGCAAGTAAAGATGCCGGGCACGCTGGTGTCCAGAGGCTTGTTGGGATGGGTTTTCACGAAGTTGTTCTCATCCAGCGCTATGCCGAGAAGTTCGGCTACCGTCACGATTCCTTTCGACGCGGAGCACGCGTTGGCCAGAATCACCATGTCCAGAGTCATGGACCGAACGCAGCGCTGTTCCGTGTCCTCGAAATAGACCACGGGATTCAGCTCCTCATCCTGCAGCACTTCCGCGACGCGGCCTCTGACGTATTTCAGGCCCGAGACCTTTGCGCCGCGTATTTTGTATTCCTCGAAGCCTTTTCCCACGGTCCGAAGGTCCATGTAGAAGATGTAGGACTCGGTTTCAGGCTCGTGATCTCTTGCGATAATCGCTTCTTTGATGGAATGCATGCAGCAGTAATTGGAACAGTACTTATGGAAGCGAAAATCCCTCGAACCCACGCATTGAATGAATCCCAGCTTCTTGGCTGTGGGATACTTGTGCACGTGCTCCTCGAGCCATTTCCGCTCCTTGTTCAGAGCCGAGGCTGCATCGGTCTTCTCGTCCTTCTCCGCCTTGGCAATCAGCTTGGGCAATTCCTTGAGTCTAGCCTCTCCCTTGACGACCGAAGGTCTGGCCAGGTGTCCGGCCGTAGGGCCGCCCGCGCTGAGCAGGCGTTCCATCTCCAGCGAGGAGATTACGTTGGGGAATCTGCCGTACCCGTATTCGGGGATCCGGGTGGCATCGAAGAGGTCATAGCCCGTTGCAACGATCACGGCAGCCACTTCCAAGTCAACGTAAGAGTCCTTCTGTTCGTAATCAATCGCGCCCGCCTGGCACTGCTTCGCGCAGACACCGCATTTCTTGCCCTGGAACACTCGGCAATGGTTCGGGTCAATGGTATACACGGAAGGAATCCCCTGCGCGTAATCCTTATAGATGGCCTTGCGGTCGTTCAGCCCGAAATTGAACTCGTTGGGGACCTTCGTTGGGCACTTCTCCGCGCACGCGCCGCATGCGGTGCACTTGGAAGCGTCCACATAACGGGCTTTTCTGTGGACCTTGGCCTTGAACGATCCGATCTCGCCGGAAAACTCAACCACCCGGCTGTACGCCAGCAGATTGATCTTGGGATGCCGACCGACATCCAGCAGCTTCGGCGAGATAATTCATATAGTACAATCATTGGTGGGAAAGGTCTTGTCGAGTTGAGCCATTTTCCCGCCAATGCTGGGGTTCTTCTCCACAAGGTGGACGGTAATGCCCATGTCTCCCAGATCCAAGGCAGCCTGCATGCCGGCTATTCCGCCACCAATGATCAGAACTTCGTTTGACGCCATCTTTCAGCCTTTCCTCTCCTCGAGGGTTGATCTTCCGGGTATCGGGTCAAAGCTTCAAGGTTTGAGCCAGAAGATCATTCATATCCTGAATCTTCAGGTCGATCTCCATGTCCCGCAGCGCGCAGCTAAGATGCAGGCGGCACTTGGGACACGCGGTCACAAGCGTACCGGCTCCCGTGGCTACCGCCTCGTTCAGTCTGCGCTTCTGGATCTCCTTCGAGCAGCTCGAGCAGCTCATCCACGCGCTGGTTCCGCAACACAGGCTGCTCTCACGATTGTGCTCCATCTCTTTGAGCGTTATCCCGGGAATGCTACTGATAAGGGCCCTCGGCGCGTCCATGATGCCTGCCTGACGTCCCAGCCTACAGGGGTCGTGATACGTGACCACGCCGTTGGAAAACTCGAACGAAAGCTTGCCCGCCTTGCATTCATCAGCGAGCAGCTCATAAAAATGCACGAGTTCCAGGTCCAAATCTCCCAGAACTTCGGGGTAGTATTTCTTGAATGTCATGTACCCTTCAGGGCACTGGAACACAACCCTTTTGCATCCAAGCCCTTTTATAAGGTCCACGTTCTTTCGGGCGAGTTTGGCAAAATTGCTCATATCGCCATTCCAAAGGAGATCATGGCCGCAACAGCGCTCATCGTCAGAAATAACCGGTTCGATCCCAGCCGCGTTAAGAAGCTTGAGCACTCCTCTCGGGCCTTCCATGACGTCCAGTTTCCAGTCTTCGCGGAATTCCACGTCGAAATAGGGAGAGCATCCTACGAAATAGTACGTGTCGCCCGATTCGGAGATTTTCCCCGCTTCTCTTGCCCATTCGGTCCTGCTCTGCTTTACATCGAGGGTTTGCAGTCTCATGATTCCCTGAAACAGGCCCCTGTGCGCGGCGACTCCACCTTTGCCCGCAGCAAATGCCTCGGATCGGACTCTGCGGACGAACTCGGGATAGTCTATGCTTGCCGGGCACCTGGTGCTGCACTGTCCGCATGAGAGACAGGACCAGATATTGACGTCCTCGAACGCGTCTTCCTCCTGGTTCATGAGGACCTTCTCAACCATCAGACGAGGCGAGAAATCGGGGGCAACCCGGGAAACCGGACAGCTTCCCGTGCAGATACCGCAGTCCAGACAATAGTATGCCCTGGTGTGGTCCACGATTTCCGATAAAGTCATGCTGCGGTCTCCCTCTGCCGGAGGGGATTCCTCCCCGCGTTTCTCAGTTGTTCGGTGAAATCCCGGACAACCTCGGCAAACCGCTGACCTTCGGATGCAGAGATCCATTCTCTCCGCAGGCGAACATCCTCGATGCCGAGGAGTTTCATGATCTTCCGGGTCTTGTCGATAACTTTTTGAGCCTTTTCATTACCTTCCAGGTAATGGCATTCACCCGGGTGTCAACCGGTTACCAGAACGCCGTCCGCGCCTTTCTCGAATGCCTTGAGGACAAAGGACGGCGCAAGCATTCCCGAACACATAAGTCGGATCAACCTAATGCTCGGAGGATACTGCATTCTGCCGACGCCGGCCAGGTCGGCTCCGGCGTACGAGCACCAGTTGCACGCAAAAGCGATGATCTTGGGATCAAAATCAGTAGTCATGATATCTCCAACGAAGAACCGATCGGAACTCATGTCCATTAAGCCAGGGCAGCGTCGATCATACCGGATACCTGATCGTCCTTGAAATGACGAATAGCAGCGGCTCCAGTCGGGCAGGCCACGCCACATGCGCCGCATCCCTTGCACAGGGCCGGGTTGACCTCGGACTTGAATACTCCCGGCGCAACCTCCTTTAGTCCGGGAGCGCCGAACGGGCAGACGTCCACGCAACGCCCGCAGCCCCGACAGAAGAACTGGTCCACAACGGAGACCATACCGGGCGCGTCCACGTAACCGCGGGCCATAGCCTGAGCCGCATGGGCTGCAGCAGCCTCAGCCTGAGCAATGCTCTCGTCCAGGGCTTTCGGGTAATGAGCCAGTCCGGCGAGGAAAACGCCGTCTGTGGCGAAGTCCACCGGCCTGAGCTTCATGTGGGCCTCGAGGAAGAACCCGTCCTCGTTGACGGACAGTTTGAACATCTTCGCCAGCTCAGCGTTGTCCTCATTGGGGATTATTGCAGCAGCCAGCACGAGGTTGTCCGCTTCGAGATTCACCGCGCCGCCCAGAGCCAGATCCTTGACGCTCACTCGTATCTTTTGGCCGGCGGTCACCTGAGGGGGGTCTTCCGGTTCGTAACGGATGAAGATCACGCCGAGTCTTCGTGCCTTCTCGTAGTACGGCTCATTCAGACCGAAGGTCCGCACATCTCTGTACAGGACGAAGATCTTCCCGTCAGGGTTGGCTTCTTTGAGCGCGATCGCGTCCATTACCGTGTGGTTGCAGCAAACCTTGCTGCACCATGGTCTCTCGTCGCAGCGCGACCCAACGCATTGGATGAACACGGTAATTCCGGCTTTCATCACTGCAGGGTCATTGGCCTTCATGGCGCGGGTCATTTCCAGATGAGTTCTTATGCGGGGATCGGTTCCGTACCCGTACACGTTGGGCGTCCACTCCTTGGCGCCCGTTGCCACTACCGTCACCCCGTGGGAGATATCCTCTAACCGCGTTCCGTTGACGGAGATCGTAGTCTTAAAATTCCCGATGAACCCCTCGACTTTCTCGATCCGAGAGTTCAGATGAACCTTGATCCGCTCATGGGAGGTGACTTTATTGACCAGTTCTTCAATGAACGGGCCCACTTCTTCTCCCTTCATGGTGTGGGCCAGTTTCAGAGCGTTGCCGCCGAGGGAGTCGGTCTTTTCCAGCAGGTATACGGGAAAACCTTGATCCGCCATGTTCAACGCGGCGGTCATACCTGCAACGCCTCCTCCGATAACCAGTGCGGCCTGGACCATCTCCAGTCTCTGGTCCTCAATCTGTTCAAGCCGGCCCGTTCTGGCAATGGCCATGCGGATGAGGTCCACGGCCTTGTCCGTGGCTTTTTCCTTCTCCTTCATATGAACCCAGGAGCAGTGCTCACGAATGTTGGCCATTTCAACGAGGTATTTGTTCAGGCCGGCTTCTCGCGCGGTCTCCTGAAACAGAGGCAGGTGGGTTCTGGGCGTGCACGAGGCCACGATGACTCGGTTGAGGTCGTGCTCTTGTATGAGGCTCTTGATCTTCACCTGCGTATCCTGAGAGCAGGTGAAAAGATTGTGTTCCGCATATGCCACCCCCGGCAGATCTCGGACCCGTTCGACAACTTCCGGGACATTCACCGTTCCCGCGATATTGATCCCGCAATTGCATACAAACACGCCTACTCGCGGCTCCTGTCCTGAAACATCAATTTCTGGGGGCAGTTGCTTCTTCGTGGTAAGAGTATTTCGAACCTCGGAGAGCAAACGGATAGCAACTCCGGCGGAAGCTGAGGCTTCCATGACAGTTTGCGGAATATCCTTGGGGGCCTGAAAAGCTCCGCATACAAATACCCCCGGACGCGATGTCTCGACCGGATGGAATGTGTCGGTCTTGGCAAAAAGGTTTTCGTCGATCCCAATGTTCAAGAGCTGAGCCGTTTCCAAGGCGGAGCTGGACGGTTTGATTCCCACTGCCAACACTACCATGTCGAAGGTCTCGCTGATCAAGTGGCGGGCTTCAGTCAAGTAGGTTATCCGGAGATCGTGGGTCAGAGGATCTGCCACAAGCCGGCTCGGCATAGATCGTATGAACCTAACTGCGTGATCATTCTTGGCTCGCTCGTAGTACTTGTCGAAATCCTTCCCATAAGCCCGTATGTCCATAAAGAAGATCGTCGGCTCTATTGATGAATCATGTTCTCTGGCAATGACCGCTTCCTTGATTGAAGCCATGCAACAGATCGAGCTGCAGTGCGGCATTCCCCGTTGGGGATCCCGTGATCCAACGCACTGAATCCAGGCGATCTTGCGAGGGCGCCTTCCGTCCGAAGGCCGTCTAACCTCGCCCAAATATGGACCTGAAGCACTGAGAATACGTTCAAACTCCAGGTTAGTCACAACGTTTGGAGAACGTCCGTAAGAGAATTCTCCCCGAAGTTTTTCAGGATTTATGACCTCGAACCCCGGACAGAAGATCAGCGCTCCCACCTGGATTTCCTCTACAGCGTCTTCAATACTGTGATCCACCGCTCCGGCAGGACACGCCTTCACACATTCCAGGCACTCGGAACAGACTCCGCAATTCAGGCAGCGGGCAGCTTCTCTTCGAGCTTCCTCCTCGGGTAACGCCAGTTCCACCTCCTGAAAGCCTTGACGATTCTCAACCGGCAATATGGGGGTCTTCGCTCTTGGCGCGCGCCGACTATCAGCAATTGGGGGATATTGTGGGTTCTCCGGGAACTTCCGTGGCCTTCCCTCTTTCATATCCTTTCCGTTCAGGTAGCGGGATATGGATTCAGCGGCTTCCTTCCCCGCTGCTACCGCCGACACCACGGTTGCCGGCCCCGTCACTGCGTCACCTGCGGCAAAAACGCCTTCAATATTAGTCTGGTATGTTATTTCATCGACCTGGATAGTTCCTCTGCTGCTTTTCGCAAGGCCGGTCAGGCTGTCCCAGACCAACGGATCAATACGTTGACCAATAGCCACGATCACTGTGTCCGCGGCTATGCCCATGGAGCATTGGTCATCGAATTTGGGGCTGAACTTCCCGTTTTCATCAAATACGCACACGCATCTGTTGAAGCAGACACCTCGAATTTTTCCGCTCTCTTCTTGCGGCGCCATTTCAAATGGGCCCCAACAGTTGTGAATGGAGATCCCCTCGTCTTCGGCTTCCTTGATCTCATCGACGAAAGCGGGCATCTCGTTTCTGTCTTCGAGACAAACCATTTGGACGTCGAGGGCTCCTAATCTCTTGGCGGTGCGCGCCACGTCGATCGCGACGTTTCCGCCGCCTATTACCAGTACCCTGCCGAGTCCTGTCACTTTGTCTCCTAAAGCAGTCCGACTCAAGAAATCGGTGCCCATAAGAATTCCCGGCAGATCCTGTCCGGCAATAGGGAGTCTGGCCGCTTGCCGGCATCCCACGCCCAGATATACGGCCCTATATCCTTGTTGCTTGAGGTCGTCCAGACTGACATCTCTTCCGAAAGTGGTGTTGGTCTTTGCCTCAATTCCAAGATCAAGGATATGTTGAATCTCCTGGTCCAAGATCTCCTTGGGCAGCCGGTATTCGGGAATGCCAAAGCGCAACCAGCCGCCTAAGCGAGAAGCAGACTCGAAGAGAGTGACCTTGAAACCATCCAAGGCCAGGTAGTATGCTGCTGACAGACCGCTGGGCCCTGATCCGATGACTGCCACCTTTTCTTCCTTGGGGACTATTTCGGGAATTTTCAATTCCGAGCGGTCGGCGACTTGGTCCGACGCAAAGCGCTTTAGCCTGCAGATGGAAATCGGCTGATCCACTTGTGCTCTTCTGCAAGCCGACTCACACGGGTGAGGGCAGACTCGGCCCAGGACGCCGGGCAGGGGGAGATCTCTATAAATAAGTTCTACGGCCTCCTTGAACTTTCCTTCTTTTATAAGTTGTACATATCCCTGAACATGGATATGCGCCGGACAGGCGACCACACAGGGGGCTCGGTCACCCTTATCTATTAGAAAGGACTGAGGGATCGTCTGGGGGAAAAGGCGGTAGGCAGCCTTTCTTTGGTTCAACCCCCGATTAAACTCGTCTGCGACGGAAACCGGGCAAACAGAGGCGCAATCACCACAATTCTTGCACTTATCCACATCGATATAGCGGGATTTCTTTCGGACTCTGACCCGAAAATTGCCTGCTTCGCCACTCACCTCTTCTACCCGGCTATAGGCCAGGACTCTTATGTTCGGGTTTTGCCCCACTGTCACAAGCTTTGGGGAAAACATGCAGGCAGAGCAATCGTTGGTGGGGAAGGTCTTGTCCAGTTGGGCCATGACTCCCCCGATGCCTGGCTTCTCTTCTACGAGATAGACTTTGAACCCCGCGTCAGCCAAATCCAGCGACGCTTGGACTCCACCGATTCCGCCTCCCACTGTCATTACTGCGCCGATCTTCTTGTCACTCACTACACAACTCCATTGCATCCAAGTTCAGAACTTCGCCGTTTGTCCGTTCCGGCCGCCGATAAAGCCGACGGCGCCCGGCCGTGTCCTGACGCTTTCCGTATCCGTAGCGATGGGTAATTGCTTGGAGAGTTCTACAGAGTCGAGGTCTCTCGCGGCCGTATATTAGTCTTGCCGACCCATCCTGTCAAGCAGTGAACAGACCCATCCTGAGACATCGGCACACGCTTGCGATGATCGCTCATGGCGGCGCAATGGTGTTCGCAATCCAAATTCCAACGGATTTTGAAGAAATTACTTGACAGACACGAGCGAGCAATCTAGGACGTTCTCTGTGACGGTCCCAATTCGTTGCCGCTCGGGAGCCCATCTCTCAATGGTCGGCCCGGTAACCGCAATTGTCAGGGGCCACGGAACCGCCTTTTGGGGAGTCCATCCTTCATGGCGTCCATAGACGATATGTGTTGGAACTGCTCGCAAGACCTCTTCAGAGATGTGGATCTTGATTCCTTGTATCTCAGGCAGGTACGAACCATAGGAGCTGAGCGCTGGAACCGTTATCCGTATATGGTCTTGTTTCATACGGGCAAGATAACCCTCGGGATCGACCTCGGTGAACCCGGCCGAGAATCCCGCTGGTCTTCCCATTCGGGATCGGAAAAGGCTGTTGCGAACATGTCCGTTATCTGTGGACCGTCCGCCGAGGATCCTCCCGATTGACGCCTTCCTGACCCGCCTCAGCAGACTGCGCGCTCCCGCCTGCCCTTTGCACCGGCCCAGGCGGCTCCCTGCCGCGCGCAACCCAATGGTTACAGATTCCGGCCAAAGGGATGTTGAACCCGCAAGGCAAAACTGTTAAGCTTGAGATGTCCATCTCCGGCTGGAGATCCTTTTCGTCGCCTGAGTGGTGGAATTGGTAGACACAAAGGACTTAAAATCCTTTGGGGCATGCCCCGTGACGGTTCGACCCCGTCCTCAGGCACCACCGAAGGATGTTTTCCCGCCCGTGATTTTCCCGCGCCGAGAGCGGCCTCGTCGAAAAGACCCCAAGGCCTTGTCGTCGGTCACACAAAGCAATCGCACGAAGCAGATAATGCCTGTCACGGGATAAGCCTTGCAGAATGTTGGCCGGCGACCTTGTTTACTCAGTGTTCGTCCCCAAATGACGTTGTCATCCCTTGGCAGGGGCGGGCCAGCGTGTACGCCCTTCCGTGTCGTCCAGGCCGCGGCGTAATACCACGAAAGTGAACGTTCACGTGAGACATGACAAAAATTTTTGCAATCGTTGGAAAACTATGTTAATTATTTTCAGACTGATAGCTATTCAAATTCAGATGGATGTATTCAACCGATCATAGCTGTCCACTGTGCCATGAATCGCAATAACTTCCGGAGGAGCAAGGAATGAAGAAGGAGGCGCGTGAGCGGGCCCTGAAAATCTTCTTGAAGGCCAAAGGAAAGGTCACGAACAAACAGATAGCCGACGGCGTCGGAGTCAACCCCTTGACCGTAGGCCGGTGGAAACGCAAAGAAAACTGGGAACGGAAGCTGAAAGAACTGGCAAAGGCGCCGGCAAAGGAAGCGCCGCCTGTTGTGCGCAAGAAAGCCGCACGCGACAAAGCACTGCAGATTTTTATCGATCTCGGTGGGAATGTGACCAATAAGGCCCTTTCAGACAAGACGGGGGTCACCCCTGCCACCATAAGCAAGTGGAAGCAACAGGACAATTGGGATGCTAAGCTAGTGCCTGCCAAAGCAGAGGTCCAACCTGTCCCCGAGCCGGCAATGGAGCCCAAAGAGCAGGAACCCAAGCTGGCTTTGCTGATTTCACCCGAACAGATTATTGCTATCAACAAACGCATTGAAACGATCCTTCAGAGAGACCATCTCACGGCAAGTGAAATAGCTGAACTTGCCGCCGCCAAGCGAGACATGCTCGACGCGGTTGAAATCTATGTGCACATAGTCGGCGCTGCCGAGGAGGCCGGAGTCTAGGCCGGTGTACCTCATTGTTTGCCTTTTCCGGAAGAAGATTTGGTCATGATCCCCCCGGACGCTCTTTTGTACATTTACGAGATCCGGGGGGAAACGGCGATCGAACTTGCCACGCCTCCCAGGTCATTCATCGGATTGTGGAACGAGGACGACTTCGCATATCTCTTTTTTGACAAATCCGAAGACGATTACGTGCGCAAACTCGTAGCGTGCTCCAGGTCAATTCTCGGCTCGCGCCACGAGATGCGATACAAGGATTGGCAGAGCGGTCTTCCCGAACAAGGAATCACGCTTGCCGGCGTGCATGTGGTTCCTCCGGGCGCCGAAAGAACTCCCCATGATGCGGTTGTTCTTGACCCGTCCGTTGTCTTCGGAGACGGCAGTCATCCCACAACCGCGTCGTGTCTGCGCGCCCTGAAACGGATTGTGCGAACCTCATCCGTTCATTCCATGCTTGATCTTGGTACGGGTAGCGGGATACTTGCCATTGCCGGAGTGCGCATGGGAATCGGGCACGTCCTGGCAGTTGACAAGAACCGCCTGGCCGTGTCCGTGGCCGGCAAGAACGTTGCTGCGAACCGCATGTGCTCGAGGATAAGAACGTTGGAGGGAGAGGCCCGTTGGTTTGTCGGCGGGCATTTTCAGCTTGTCGCTGCAAATCTGCCATTCCAGGTCCTCACGGACTTGGCCGTGGCCGACGGGGTGGACAGGCACGCCTTTTGGATCATTTCCGGAATCAATGAGCAGCAGGGCCGCGTTCTCAAGGAACTGTTCGCTGAGCAAGGTTTTGAAACTATCGTTCATTACGACGCCCATCCCTGGGTGACCTTTGCCCTGGCGAGGAGATCCGGGCAGTAGGCGTAAGTCGGGCCCCGCCCGACGCAGTTGGCGGGTAGAGCCGGCGCTGCCGTGCCGGCCGCAACCTAAGAGAGGAACTAACCGGCAAGACACGAAGAATTCAGCAGTACATTCCTTGGCGCCTTTGTGTCTTGGTGGTCGGATTGTCGTTTTGCAGTCTCCGGGATGTACAGTGAGCCCCTCGACATACAACCCGAATCGGAGTATTCATGCATGAAACAAGTTCTGAAGCCGCCTCCTGCGCAAGGTGAATGGATCACATGGACCGACGGCGGGAGACTCTCCGTTCCCGACAACCCGATTATAGGGCTCATCGAGGGCGACGGCGTAGGACCGGACATCTGGGCGGCAGCCCAACCTGTGTTTGACGCGGCCGTGGAAAGGGCCTCGGGAGGGAAGCGGAGAATACATTGGTGGGAGTTGCCCGCCGGCGAGAAGGCCTCTGACCGATTCGGGCGGCATCTCCCGGATGAGACTCTCGATGCCGTGCGAAAAGCCGTTGTGGTCATCAAAGGCCCTCTGACAACTCCGGTTGGAGGGGGCCACAGGAGCCTGAACGTGACGCTCAGGCAGGAACTGGACCTTTATGCGTGCGTTCGGCCCGTGAAATACGTCCCGGGAACTCCCTCTCCGGTGAAGAGACCCGAGGATGTGGACATGGTCATATTCAGGGAAAACACCGAGGACCTATACGCCGGAATCGAATGGAAATCAGGCGCAGACGAGGCGCACCGCGTGCTGGGTTTTCTCCGGGACCACATGAACATCGTTCTGGACGAAGCTTCCGGACTGGGAGTAAAACCAATGAGCCCGCGAGCCACGAAAAGGCTCGTTCGGCGGGCCATTCGTTTCGCTATGGAGGCCGACCGCAAGAAAGTAACCCTGGTCCACAAAGGTAACATCATGAAATTCACCGAAGGCGCGTTCAGGGACTGGGGCTACGAATTGGCCAGGGAAGAGTTCCCCGAAACCGTTATCTTTGAGGATGAGCTGTCAAGCAGATACAGCGGCGCCATACCGGAGGGCAAGATCCTCATGAATGACAGGATCGCTGACGCGATGTTTCAGCAGGTACTGCTTCGGCCAAAGGAATACGAAGTCTTGGCCATGCCTAATCTCAACGGAGACTACCTCTCCGATGCCCTGGCGGCCCAGGTGGGCGGACTGGGCATGGCGCCCGGAGCAAACATGGGAGACGCCTGTGCTATTTTCGAGGCAACACACGGCAGCGCGCCCAAGTACGCGGGGCTGGATAAGATCAACCCGGGTTCGATGCTCCTCTCCGGCGCGATGATGCTGGAACACATCGGGTGGAAAGCCGAGGCCGATCTCATAGTGAGGGGAATTACCGCGGCTATTCAGGCCCGAACCGTTACGTACGATCTGGCACGGCTCATGCCCGAGGCCCGTGAGGTTTCCTGCTCCGGGTTCGGCCGGGCCGTGATCGAGCACCTGGGAAGTGCATGAAGAAGCTCAGTACCAAGCTGCTCGTTTACATTCTGCTGCCGGTAGTGGCAATCACCGTCGTCACGGGTGTTGTCTCGTTCTTCTCGGCCCGGCACATACTCGTCGAGGAAATGAAAGGGCATTTCACAATAGGGCTCAGGCAGGCCAAGGATCAGTTCGAGGCGGGCGCTTGGCGAGGAGTACACAGTTTTCTGGTTCTCGCCGCGATTGAGCGTACGGCCGGGATCACTGAGCAGGAACTGGGGCCTGTTCTTGCTGAGGTGAGGAAAAAATTGCCCGTTCATGTGATGTTTGTGGGGTTCCCTGACGGGAGGTTGCCGGTTGTCCCACAATCCGCGCGGGTTGCGGAGAGTTACGATCCCGGAGACCAGGTTCAAGGGAATCAGCGTGGGTCACCCATCTCTCGGAGAGGCCGGCCGTGATCCTGCTTCCCCTGGAAGTGGAACAGCGGTCCGAGATCCGAATGGAACTGCTGGACGACAATCTCGACAAGACCGTAGGCGAGGTGTTCGCCGGTGTTCATTGAATGGGCCGGCAGGGGCCCCGGTCGGCAAGGCGCCGGCAATTCTCCCGAAAACAATCATGAATTCGGGCCGTTGGAAACCGGAGACACAAAAAGTCTTGACCGGGCTCTTCTTTCCGGCATATCCTTGGCGATCGCCGCTGCCGGTTTTTCTTTTTGTTTATATGGAGGGTTAAGGGCGCCTCGTCCCGGGAGCTATTTTTCCGGTCAGCGGTATCCCGGGACGAGGCATATCATTGCACTGTATGCGCCCTCATCCCTGGTTATACCAAGTCGCTTCAAACGTGTGACTTTTATTGCCGGGAGGCGCGCCTCCCGACCTGCCGATTCGATGGCACATTGGCAATCCCTGTTGGAAGGCTAATTCGCAAATGATAATCAGTCGGACTCCACTGCGGATCAGCTTCTGTGGGGGCGGAACGGATCTCTCTTCCTACTATTCGAGAGAACAGGGCGCGGTGGTGAGCGCTGCGCTGAACAAGTACGTTTACATCACCGTAAACCGACTGAGCCGATACTTCCAAAACAGAATCCTGCTGAAGTACTCCCAATCGGAACTCTGTGACTCGGTGGACGAAATCCGCCACCCCATAATCCGTGAGGCCATGAAAATGACCGGCGTGGTGGACAGGGTGGAAATCACTTCCATGGCGGACATACCGGCGGGAACGGGCCTCGGTTCCTCCAGCACCTATGCGGTGGGACTGCTGCACGCGCTGTACACCTTCAAGGGCGAATTCGTTTCCGCTGAGCGTCTGGCAAGGGAAGCGTGCCGGATCGAAATCGAGAGACTGGGCGATCCCATAGGAAAGCAGGATCAATATATCGCCGCATACGGAGGCATTTGTCACATCCGGTTCAACGCTGACGAGACGGTATTCGTTGATCCCGTCGTATGCTCGTACGAGACCAAGCTGGCCCTTCAGGACAACCTGATGATGTTCTACACCGGCAGAACGAGGAATGCCGGGGAAATCCTCGAGAAACAGAAGGCTTCCACTCACGAGAAAATGGACGTGCTCACCCGCATGCGAGACCTTGTGGGAGAGGCTCTGGAAGTGCTTAGGGAGGGCCGTTCCCTGAACCGGTTCGGCGAACTTCTCCACGAAGGCTGGCTCATGAAGCGGTCCCTCGTGGATTCCATCAGCGACGACGACATTAACAACCACTATGAAACCGCCATAAGCGCAGGCGCTCTCGGCGGAAAAATCCTTGGAGCAGGCGGGGGCGGCTTTTTCCTGTTCTATGTTGAGCGACAAAACCAAGAACGCGTCAGACAAGCCATGTCGAATCTTCAGGAGCTTACTTTCCGCTTTGAGCCCCAAGGCAGCAAGATAATCTACATATCCGACGACATGTAGCGTCCGTCCGAGATGGAAGCCCTGACCGGAAGGGCAATGGTTCGGGCGGGAACTTTTTTCCCGAAAAGGAGTCCCCTCGACTCATGGTCGTTGCCAAAAGTTTTTTCCGATCCACGGCGACCCACTTCCGTCATTCCGGCGCAAGCCGGAATCCGGTCTTTTCAATCCCGGGCCCCACGGGACCGGGCCCCGTCCCGCGGGACGCGGGATTCGCCGGGGTGACGACCTGTGAAACGGCCATTAGTCTTGACAAACCCTATACTTCTTCCGAATAACTTTGGTATAACCTAATCCGTCGGAGGCCGGCAGACCGGAGCTGCTGTTCGCTCCGCCGGCAAATTTTGGAGGAGTCTTGGAGAGAAGCCGCAGAGACCTGTTACGCGCACGTGAGCAGATCACTCGAAAAATGTCGGCTCGCGGCTTGTCCAACGATGCAATCCACAATTTCCTGGAAATGCTGGAGCGGGCCGTTGAACAGGCCTCGCCGTTTGTGCCGCTGGATTCGGTCGCGACTCCTGATGTGGCCACACTTCTCAACACCGCGTACAATTCGGAGGAAGTTGAGGAACTGACCGCGTTGGGTGAGACGCTGCTCACCCGAGCGGTGGTGATCAAGCTCAACGGGGGCCGCAGCACCACCATGGGCGGTGAGGTCCCCAAGGGCACGTTGACGGCAAAAGGCGGGCGAACCTATCTCGAAATAATCGCAGGGCAAATGAAGGCTCTCCGGGCGAAGTGGGAGAAGGACATTCCTCTGGCCCTGATGAACAGCTTTTTCACACACGGGCCAACCCTCAAGACAATACAAAGGCTTGATATCCCCATTATTACATTCCTTCAGAACCGGGTTCCCAGACTGATTGAAGACACACTCATGCCCCTGAATACCGGCACGCCCGACGATTGGGCGCCTCCAGGACATGGAGACGTCTTCAATAGCCTTCAATCAAGCGGCTTGCTGAAACGCTTCCTGGCCGAGGGCAAGCGATGGGCGTTCATTTCCAACCTGGACAATCTTGCCGCATGTCTTGAGCCGTGGATACTCGGCCTGATGAAGCGGGACGGTATAGATTTCTTGATGGAGGTTACGGATAGGACAAGCGCGGACCGAAAGGGCGGCACGCTGGTCGTGAACGACGGGTGTCTCTCGCTGCTTGAGATAGCCCAGACCGCGGTGGAGGACAGACCTCGATTCATGGATGTCAATCACTTTCGAGCATTTAACACCAACAATATATGGATCGACCTCGAAGCGCT
>DYLG01000037.1 GCA_020722215.1 Desulfomonile tiedjei | reverse complement strand
ATAGGGAATGGAGGTTATGATAAGATTCTCGCCGCCTCTTCCCCTGCTTTCGACTTCAAAGGCGCCTCTGAGCCGTATCGACCCGTGTCCCGCGGAGTAGATTTGGCGCATGGCATCCGGCTGCTCCGGTATCTCGCCGCCGGTGGGGAAGTCCGGTCCCTTGATATACTGCAAGAGCCCTTCGGTGTCGATGTTCCTGTCACGAATGGCAGCGCGGCATGCTGCGATAACCTCGGAGAAGTTGTGAGGAGGAAAAGAGCAGCTCATGCCCACCGCGATTCCGGACGATCCGTTGAGAAGCAGATTCGGCACGGCAGCAGGGAGCACCTGAGGTTCTTCGCCCATGCCGTCGTACGTGGGGTTGAATGCAGTGGTTCCCTGGCCGATCTCTCTAAGCAGAGTAGCTGCGAACGCGCTGAGCCTCGTCTCGGTGTATCGCATGGCCGCCGGGGAATCGCCGTCAAGGGAACCGAAGTTCCCCGATCCCTCGATGAGAGGGTATCTAAGACTGAAATCCTGCGCCATTCTGACCAAGGCGTCGTACGCGGCCTGGTCCCCATGCGGATGGTATTTGCCGATCACCTCGCCTACGACAGCCGCTGATTTCCGCATCTTTGCAGCGTCGCCCAGCCCCATGGAGTGCATTGCATAGAGAATGCGGCGATGCACGGGCTTGAGGCCGTCACGAACGTCAGGAAGAGCCCGAGACACTATCGTGGAAAGTGCATAGGCAAGGTAGCGCTTCTCGACCTCCTCATGAATGAGGATCGGTTCCTCTCTGCCTCTTGATGACAACGAAGACTGCACTTGGACTTATTCCTCCCGATGATCGGGCGCTTGATTCAGCCCGTTCCCGGCTCCGCAGGCGCGATTACCCCGCAATGCGTAGCACGGAAAAACACGGCTGCTCGGTTTTCAGGGCACCATACATATAGCCAGGGCCACACCAATATCAAGAGGAAAATCTGCTGGGGGAAGGAAGAGCCTTGAGGGCAAAGAAATGCCACGTTATTCTGCCGGGGCTCAAAGCCGCCGCGAAATGAGCATTGTAGGGTTATCTTAGACTTGACCGCATGCGACCGGCCGGTGGCCCCTACACTGCGACCCCGACACCCAATGGACGTCCTGGTTATTTTGCGGCGGATTCCGGCAGGACAAGGGCCTCGGAAGCGAACAGCAGCCTACGAGGTCATCTCCCATTTGCTCTCGCCCGCGCCGCTGACCCCGCTGACGTACAGGGCGAAGTCGTCGGGATTGGTTGCCGCGGCCAAGGCAGTCTCGTACGAAATGAGTTTCTTATTATAGAGCTGTAACAAGGACTGATCGAAGGTCTGCATTCCATAGCTGACACTGCCTTCGGCCATGGCCTCGCGGATCTCTCTGCTTTTTTCCTCAGTCGAGATGCACTCCTTTATCCTTGACGTTGAAACCAGCACCTCGACTGCGGGCACTCTACCCTTACCGTCGGCGGTGGGCAGAAGCCGCTGGGAAATGATTCCCCTGAGAATGCCCGCCAACTGCAAACGAATGGACCCCTGGTGCTCTCTGGGAAAGACCGAGATGATGCGCTGAATCGTTTCCATGGCGTCGAGAGTGTGAAGGGTGCTGAACACGAGGTGCCCGGTTTCCGCGGCCAGCATAGCGATTTCGACCGTCTCGAGGTCTCGCATTTCCCCTACGAGGATCACGTCCGGGTCCTCACGCAGGGCCGCACGCAGGGCGTTCTGAAACGAGAGAGTGTCCTGGCCCACTTCTCTCTGGTTGATTATTGACTTGCGGTCCCTGTGGAGAAACTCGATGGGATCCTCGATGGTTATCATGTGACAGTTCCGCAAGGAGTTGATGTGATTGATCATGGCCGCAAGGGTCGTCGATTTTCCTGAGCCTGTGGTGCCCGTTACCAGCACCAGGCCTCGGTGTTCCATAGAGATCTTCTCAATGACACGCGGAAGCTGAAGGTCCTTTATGTTCGGAGGATCTGTCGGTATGGCCCGGAAAACCATGCCAAAAGTGTTACGCTGATAGAACACGTTGACGCGGAAACGAGCCACCTTCGGAACGGAATAGGCCATGTCAAGCTCTTTGGTCTTGGTGAATATCTCCCGCTGGCGCTCATTCATGACGGACAATGCAGTCCGTCTGATCTCGTCGGGAGTCAGTCGATCTTCCCCTTTCATGGGGACAAGCTGTCCATTGAGCCTTGTGACTGGCGGCAACGGGACCTTCAGGTGAATGTCCGAGGCTCCAAGTTCAATGGCTCTGGTCAATACGGCATCAAGTTCCATGCTCAGTCCCCTTTCTTCGCCTGTGGCTCTTCTTGCTCCTCGGCTTCCTGGGCATCTCGCGCTGCAATTCCCACCTTCTCCAGGAGCTTGTTTCGCAATTCTCTCATGATGTCGGGAGATTCCTTGAGGAAACGCTTTGCGTTTTCTCTGCCTTGTCCAAGTCTTTCCTCTCCGTAGGAGTACCACGCGCCGGACTTGTCTATCAATCCGCTGTCCACGGCCATATCGAGTATCTCTCCCGCAGCGGATATTCCCTCATTGAACATGATGTCGAATTCCACCTGCCTGAAGGGCGGGGCAAGCTTGTTCTTGACCACTTTCACCCGTGTTCGCGCCCCCACTGCCTCCTCTCCTTCCTTGATGGTGTTCAGCTTACGAATATCCAGGCGCATGGAGGCATAGAACTTCAGGGCATTCCCGCCAGTGGTGGTTTCCGGATTGCCGAACATGATGCCGATCTTCTGCCGAATCTGGTTGGTGAATATGACCGCGGAGTTGGAGCGCGCAATGGCAGCGGTGAGTTTTCTCAAGGCCTGGGACATGAGCCGTGCCTGAAGACCCATATGGGCGTCCCCCATCTCACCCTCGATCTCTGCCCTGGGAACCAGCGCGGCCACGGAGTCGATCACAACGACGGCCATCGCGCCTGAGCGCACAAGAATCTCCGCAATCTCAAGCGCTTGCTCTCCCGAATCCGGCTGAGAAACAAGCAACTCGTCCGTACTCACACCCAGCCGTCTCGCGTAGTGAACGTCAAGGGCATGCTCAGCGTCGATGAAGGCGGCCAATCCTCCCATTTTCTGGGCTTCGGCAATGGTGTGAAGACAAAGCGTTGTCTTGCCCGACGATTCAGGACCGAATATCTCCACTATCCTTCCCAGGGGGATGCCGCCCACTCCCATGGCTATGTCCAATCCTAAAGACCCTGAAGAGATCGTCTGCACCTGCTTCACGGCCCCCTCGTTCCCCAGTCTCATGATGGAGCCCTTGCCGAACTGCCGTTCGATCTGGCTCACCGCCATGTTTACCGCTTTCTCCTTGTCCGCCGCCGCGCCGTTCACGGGTGATTCTCCCTTGGTCTTTGCCGATTTCGCCATCAGGGCTCCTTTCTCTCCGACTTCTGCCGACATCTCGGCCGAGCCCTCCCGTGTGACTGAACTGGAGCATATTTCCGCTTCAGCCGTAGGGAGTCCCGGACTTCGCCTGTCCGCTCGAGGATCGGTGCTCATAGTATACCATGGATTAGGACGCCTTTGGTCCAAAAGGAGAAGACAAAAAACCTGCCGGTGATACCCCACTAAGCCCGGCCAACGAATCATAGACCCTTGTGCTGGACATCCGTCGTGACCCGGTGGTAGGACCAATCGAAGACTTTCAGGGGTATTACCGACTGCCCGGGTCGCAGGAGGGACTTGTGCACGTAATCTCTGCCAGCAGGAGGACCGACATTCCCGCGTTCCATGCCGAGTGGTTCATGAACCGCATCAGGCAGCGAACCGTCAGGGTGCGTCAGCCGTTCGGAATGGGAACTTCTGACGTGTCGCTGGCTCCGGAGGACGTGATTGCCATAGTGTTCTGGACGAAGAACGCCGCTCCCATCATACCATGGCTGGACGAGCTTGCCGATCGGGGGTACTGTTTCACGTTCCTTTACACGATCAACAATTATCCGACTTTCCTGGAACCTCACGTGCCTTCCATGGGTCATACGTTAAAAGTCCTGGAAGCGCTGGCAAAAAGACTGCCGGATTCTTTTCTCAGGTGGCGCTACGACACCATCGTGCTCACGGATAGAACCGACCGGCAATGGCACATGAGGAATTTCAGTCACTTGTGCAAGGCCTTGGCCGCTTACACAAAGGAATGCATTTTCAGCTTCTGCGACTACTACAAGAAGACAACCAGAAATATGAGTCTCAACGTTCCGGACTACTATGTGCCGGACGAGAACCAGAGCAGAGCTATGGCGGAGGAAATGGCCGAGATCGCAGCAGACTACGACATTCGAATGGCCTCATGCGCGCATGATTTCCTTGTTTCGGAAACCATTGCCAAAGCCAGATGCATTGATCCGGAGTTCCTCCGCAGGGTTGTGAACATAACGTCAGGACAGGAGGCCTTGAGCGCTCTGAAATTGGCGCCGAGCCGCAAGGAGTGCGGATGCGTCGCGTCCCGCGACATAGGAGCATACGACACCTGCGGCCATGGGTGCGTGTACTGCTATGCGAACTCGAATCCTGAATTGGCGCGGGCAAACCTTGCACGAATACGCGTGGATCACGTCTCCCTCCATCCTGATTCGGCAATGCCATGAGAAACCTTTTCGCGGTGAAGGGCTCTCCGACTGACATTCAGTTGCCGACCGGCCGTGGAGTATTGAAAAATCGGGAAAAGAAGTTATCATATGAGTGTCCGCGTGACGAGGCCCCGCGTTGATCGTCGATTCGCGCAGTCGGATGGTCTGAACAGGGGCCGGCAGCGGGCCATCATGGAGACGATGTTGCCGGAAGGCCAAAATTGCCTTGAGAAAAGGGTTCGCCAGGAGATGCTGAAGCAACTCATGTATTGCGCAACGCCCTTTCAGTTATCTGCTCGGACGTGCCGTGCAAGCCGGGATGCTCAAGTGTAGCGAAGGCTATGGAAGATCTGGATATCACGCCAAATATTGATGAACTTGGGTCGGTCCCCATCACGGTCGAGGAGGCTTTGGCCCCCGAGAGCCTCATGCGAGCTTGCCAGGGGCTGGAAAACCACGAGGGCAACAGCTACCTTAAGTATGCCATCGTGGCTTCCATAGCGTTGCATGCAATTCTCCTGGCGGTTTTGATTCCCAAGCTGGCCGGTCTCGCGTCTGCGGCAGCCATGCTCAAGCCCGGGGAACAGGTCACCCGCGTGAAGCTTTCGCCGGAGGCGCCGCCCCAGCCATCGAGGCTTGTGGAGTTTCCTGACCCGAAAAAAGAAGTTGAGCCTCCACCAGAGAGCCCTTCCGCGATTTCCGACAGAAACCGCGTTGCGCGGACAGAGCGAATTCCCAAGGTCTTGCCCGGGCCGAGACCGCCACTCGGTCGAATCGCTGCGTCGCCGCAACAAATTGCGTCTCTGCCTGCACCCATGGCACCCGAGGACTTGGTATCGCCGGAAGCGGAAAAACCGGAGAGGAAGGTTCAACCCAAAGAGAAACCCCCGACTCTAAGGAAGAAGGGGGTCAAAGCCGACACCCCTCAAGAGCCCACCCCTCAATCAAGGCGCAGCAAGCCGCTGGACTTCAATCCTACGCCCAGAGAAATGGCTGCCGCATTCGGACTGCCAGGTGCATCCAGCGACTTCTATCCCGAGGGAAACCCGGAGGAGGCGGTTGTTGACATAAATACTAGAGAGGACAAGTATTTCTCCTATCTTCTCCATCTGAAGAAGAAGATCGAAGGGGTATGGGTCTATCCACGCGTTGCCGCGAGCAACGGGATCGGGGGCGAATTGACCGCCGAGTTTCTGATCAACAAAGACGGCAGTTTGCTGGAGGCGTCGGTTCTCGACTCTTCGGGACAGCAGGTCCTTGATCAGTCCGCTGTGTCCGCCATCAAGGCTGCCGCGCCGTATCATCCTTTCCCCGAAAGCCTCAAGGCCAAACGACTGCGCGTACGGGCTAGATTCATCTACATTACGCAGCGGTACTTCCGAGGAATCATGTAGGGTCGGGGTTTGGAGTTATTCAGCATCCTGACCCGCCACGAGTTCTTTGTACGAGCCTGCGTCCATTAACTCTTCAAACTCTTCGGGATCTGAAGATTCCACGCTTACCAGCCAGCCATCACCGTAAGGATCGTCGGAGAGGGTCTCGGGAGATTCCACCAGCGAGGTATTGCTGTCCACCACAATGCCGGATATGGGGGCAATGAGATCCGTGACCGCCTTGCTCGTTTCCACGGTGCCGAATGGTTTGTTTTTTGTGAGTTTCTCGCCCAAGTCGGGGAGTTCTATGTAGTCCGCTTCTCCCAGTTCTTCCCGGGCATAGTCCGTAATCCCGATTAGTGCCTGATCGCCTTCCTGCTTTACCCAGAGATGGTATTCGGAATAGAGTCGATCCTCAGGGAATTCCATGAGCGCCCTCCTCCTGAGTATTCTTTGGCTGAATCAAGTGTGCCTCGCCGAGAACCCGGCTCTGCCTTTGTGTTGACGATCTGCGGGTCCCGGCAGACTGAGCCAAACATACTGCCCAAAAGGCCGGGGGGTGTCAATCGGATTCAGGGTTGCTGTGAGCTGTTGTTCCCTTTTCTTCTCAAAGGTTCGGACGCCGCTCTCGAGGCCGCTTGCATGCCGGGTTCCTTGCCGAGGAGGCCACTGAGTTGGTGTATCGGGTCGCCCGGATGTTGAAAGATCTGCCTGCGTCGGTTATCATACTGTCATCGGGTGGGGAGCCGTGTCAGTCGAGCCGGAAGGACGCCGGCCGATGGGTAGTTTTGACTTTTTGTCGGGTCTCCTTTTTTGGGTCCGGATTTCTTGTCGATGGAGGAAGATATGCGGAGTCGTTGTGCTGCAGTGGCACTAGTCCCGACTGCCTTGCTCGCCTGCCAAATGTGCTGGGCCGATGATGTTGCGGGCAAGCTCGAAAGGGTGGATCACAAGACCGTGACCGTCCGCTGCATGACAAACCGAATTTTCGTATTTGAGGTTGATCCTGAAAACAGACTGAAGGCCGCCCCGTACCTTGGGAAGTCCGTCACGGTCACGTTCCGTACGGAGGCCGGCCAGTGTCGTGCAGTCCTATTCAAGGCCGCACAGTAGAGTCGGGGTCCTGTCGCAATCCCTGGGGCCTCCCTCTTGTCCCGGACATTTATCGGAGAGGTGGTTTCCGCTGAACTCCGAGGCCGCGAGGGGGTGGTGTCGATCGGCCACAGCCCGGTTGACGGCCCTTTCGCGGGGAGTCCCCCGCGATTGGACGAGATTTCCCCCGTTGCCGTCCGTGCCGGCTCCACGGCCGGATCATCGGAAGCAACTACAGCAGTGCTCGCAGTGTCCCCGCCAGTGTCCCCAACCCATTGATGTTGTGTCCCGGCAGGAACCCGTCCAGGTGGGGAATGGCCGTACTCATGCCTCTGCACGTCGGTTCGTACGATGGGCCCCCAAGAAGCGGGTTGATCCACAGTACCCGGTAGGCCCTTCGGCGTATAATCTCCAATTGTCTTGCCAGGAGTTCGGGTTCGCCCCTATCCCAACCATCCGAATGGATTATCACAACGGTGGAAGGTCGCAACATCGCCGCTCCGTGCGCGGTGGTGAATTGCTCCAGGCACGCGCCGATGCGCGTACCCCCTGACCAGTCTTTGGCGGTTCGGGCGATCTCGGAAAGTGCCATCGAGAAGGGCATACGCCTTACAATGGGCGTGATTCTGGTCAGTTTCGTTGCGAACACAAAGGTCTCCACCCGTGTGGGGAGGTTCTGGATTTCCCTGATGAAGCGCAGAATGAACCTTAGATATGGATTCATGGAACCGGAGACGTCACAGAGAAAAACAAGTTTCTTCAGACGCGGCTTCGGTCCAAGTCTGGGAAATTCAATGACCTCTCCGCCGTAACGAAGGCTTTTCCTCAGCATGCGACGAAAATCGAGCGCCATGCCTGACGGAACGGAACGCCTGCGCACTCCGGCACGCCTGAACAGAGGGCTCAGGATCTCTCGGATAAGCAGATCCACGTGCCGGCTTTCTTCTTCAGGAATGTCTCTGAAGTCCTTTTCTCTAAGCACCTCGACGGCCGAATACATCACCAAAGGCCTGGCATCCCATGCTGCTTTCTCCTGTGACTCCGAGACGCCTGCCTCCGCAACCACCATCGAATCTTCGCCGGAACCACTGTCAGTCGCGGAAGCCCCTGTTTCCGATTCCCCCTCATCTTGTGGGGGCACGCTTTCCGGTACTGCGCCGCTCATCCAGAATTCCCTGAAGAGCCTTTCAAAGGCCGGTCTTTCCTCCACACGGCTCATGAAGGCGGCTTGCAGAACTGTCTTGAAGTCGCGCGGATTCTCAAGGCCCACCTTTGCCGCTCCCAAACACGCATCTATGACGCAGGGAATCGAAACGGAGAATCCGTGGTCCTTCAGCAAACGACCGAACCCAATGATCCTTCCTGCCGTGGAATCATCCGGAAGAGACGCAATGGCTGACAAGGCAGTACTCCCGTTACCGAGAATGCCAACGTTGTTTCGCGGCCGAACCTTAGTACGCCTTCTCCTAAGTACGGTCACGCATTGGGGTAGGCGACACGGGCACACACCCGTAGGGCGCGCTCTGCCCGCAGTCTTTGTCGGACGAAGCCCGACCTACGCTATTTCTTAGCATTTCCCTGGAGAAGGGCCCGTCTCAACAGAACTTCCCCATAACGTCCAACAGAATAGAGTCCCTGAATTCAGGCTCCTTCCACTTCTCTTTGAAGCGCGCCATGTCCTCTCTGTACTTGAGAATGCAGCCGAGAGTCTGTTCCACCGCATACGGGTCCAGGGTATTGCGTTCCAGGGTCAACAGTGCCGATGCCCAGTCCAAAGTCTCGGCTATGCCCGGTTTCTTGACCAGTTCCTCCTCACGGATGCGCCTCATGAAGACCACCACCTGCATGGCAAGCTCCTCGGAAATGCCGGGGACGCGCAGTCCAACAATCTGCCGCTCCTTCTCCAGGTCCGGGTAATCGATCCAGTGGTAAAGACAGCGACGCTTCAGCGCATCGTGTATGTCGCGCGTTCGATTGGAGGTAAGTATCACCAACGGCCGGCGCTCTGCCCTGAGCGTGCCGATTTCCGGGATAGAAACCTGGAAATCGGACAGCACCTCCAGCAGAAGTGCCTCGAACTCCTCGTCGGAACGATCGATCTCATCGATCAACAACACGGGCTCGCGTTCACGGGCCGACAGAATAGCTTCCAACAACGGTCTCTTGATGAGGAACTCCTCGGTGAAGATGGTCTTGGTGAGAAACCGGACGTCCGAGCCGCATTCCTCCCCGAGCTTGATTGCGAGAATTTGCCGTGGATAGTTCCACTCATACAGGGCGTGGTTGGCATCCAGGCCCTCATAGCACTGAAGCCGGATTAGATCTGTCTTCAGGACTCGTGACATGACAAGGGCTGTTTCCGTCTTGCCTACTCCAGGCTCTCCTTCCAAGAAAAGGGGCTTCTTCAGAGCCCAGGCAAGATAGAGAACGGTGGCCAGAGAGCGGTCCGGTATGTAGCTCTCCGCCACCAGTCTTTCCTGAAGATCATCAATGGAATCGAACATGGGCTTTTCCAATCAGAGGCTTTCGCATGTTCAGAGACTACTTTTCCGAGAGAATCCCGTCAAGGTTTGCGTACTTTTGAGCATCCGGCCTGCCCGGATCTCATCCGCCCGGATTGCTCTCGCTGCTGAATTCGTCCGCAACAGCCTCTTCCAGGACGGAAACCGCGGTTTTCAGATCTTGTTCCGTGTGGAGACTCATCAAGGTGAACCTCAGCCGCGCGGTACCTTCAGGTACGGTTGGGAACCTGATTCCGTGGGCGAAAACTCCTTTTGTAAGGCATTTCCTGCTGATTGTCATGGTACGGAGAGAATCTCCCACCTTGTAGGGGACAATGTGGCCGGATTCCGCGGACACTCCCGGTCTCTTGCCCAGCAGCTTGTGAAACAGATCGACATTGTGGGCGAGCGAAGCTCTGAGCCGGTCGCCTTCCTCGGAAGCGATTATTCGCAGGCTCTCAAGCGCAGCTCCAACGACGCCGGGAGGCGCGGCCGTGGTGTACACCAGGGAACGGGCCCTGTTAGCAAGCAGATCTCTCAACGACTTGCTGCCCGCCACGTAGGCCCCGGAGGCCCCCACTGCTTTTCCGAGAGTGCCCATCTGAATGTGAGGGGTGACCCCCTGTTCCGCAGCCACCCCTCTGCCAAAGGGGCCTATCACTCCAGTGGCGTGGGCTTCGTCAACCATGAGTACCGCTCCCCAGCGGCTGCAGACTTCCTGGAGTTCCTTCAGAGGGGCTCGGTCACCGTCCATGGAAAAAACCGATTCGGTCACCACCAGTTTGCGCGGGTGTCGGCCCTGTCGAAGCAGATCCTCGAGTCTGTTCAGATCCAAGTGAGGATACACTCTAACCTCGGCCCTGGACAAGCGGCAGCCGTCTATGATGCTTGCGTGATTGAACTCATCGGAAAGTATGAGGTCGCCTTCACCGACCAAAGAAGAGAGTATCCCCACATTTGCCTGATATCCGCTTCCGAAAAGCAGAGCGGTTTCCGTCTGCTTCCATTGGGCTATGAAATCTTCAAGTTCTCTGTGAGCCTCACCGTTTCCCGCTATCAGGCGGGACGCGGTGGCGCCGGCGCCGTAGCGCAGAGTGTACTCCACAGCAGCGGTTATCACGCGGGGATGTGCGGCCAGGCCCAGGTAGTTGTTGCTGGAAAAGTTCAGGGCCCGGGTCCCATTCACGTGGATGACGCGGCCGGGCAAACCACTCACGGCAGGCATTTCTCTGAATAGTCCCTTTTCCTTGATAGCCTCGATCTCCGATTGCCAGAATGTTTTTCCTTGCAAGCCTTCGGACAATGGGCTTCCTCCGGACCGGATCGGATAAGTCCCACACCTGAGGCGAGGGCTCATGCGGTCCCGGATGTTCTCGGTGCTGCGCAGAAGCCTGCACACACCGGGATCAGTGATCATCATTGGATGTGCCGGCCAGGCCATAGCTTTTTTTGATGACGCGGACGGCTTTCCCTGATAAGGTAAGAGAATTTAACAGCAACTCGTTGGCATGACAAGAAGTACCATGGAGATAACCTTCTGGGGCACGAGAGGATCCATAGCTTCACCGGGCCCTGACACTCTGATATACGGCGGCAATACTACGTGCGTTGAGATCAACCTCTGCTCAGGCCGCACGGTGATAGTCGATTCCGGTACAGGGATAAGATGCCTGGGCGATTCACTCCTGGAACGCGGAAAAGCGCTGGATTTGGTCCTGTTGATCACACATATTCATTGGGACCATGTTTCCGGGTTCCCCTTTTTCGGCCCTCTGTTCAGGGAGAACACTCGCATTGTCGTGGACGGCTTCAGCAGGGGAATTGACGGCTTGAAGCACGTGTTCAGCAACAAGTACGTGGATGGAACCTGGCCGCTGCGGTTCGAGGACCTAAAGGCTTGTATCGAGCCCCGCAACAATCTTGCATCGGGCGCCATGACTCTGGACAGTGCTACTGTGACCTCCCACAGACTTCAGCATCCCCAAGGCGGTTTGGGGTTTCGGTTCACGGACGCTTCAGGGCGCCTCGTTTTTCTCACGGACAACGAACTCCGGAACGACGGCTGGAGCGGAACCTGTTTCAAGGACTTCGTGAAATTCTGCCGGGATGCCGATCTGCTGGTCCACGATTGCCAATATTTGCCTGAAGAGCTGAATGTGCGCAAGGGTTGGGGACACTCTGATCCCGAGTCTGTGGCCCGCTTGGCGCATGAGGCTGCCGCGAAGCGACTTGTCTTGTTCCACCATGACCCGTGGCGCAAGGACGCGGAGGTGTCGAGGATGGTCGAAAGATGCGCGGAACTCCTGGCCCGTTCCGGAACCCCGATCGAAGTGACAGGCGCTCGTGAGGGCAGTACGTTGAAGGTCTGAGAAGATAGCTCAGCGTGACAGAACTAACTACTTGGAACTAATCAGGAACCAGGAGCAAAGATGCCTGAATACGTCAGGGTCACATTGTGCGGAGAAATCGCGACGGTCACTTTTGCCAGGCCAAAGGCTTACAACGCGTTCGACCTTTCAAGCATTTCCCAGGTGGCCGAACACCTGATAAATCTCGCCGTGGACGATACGATCAGGGTCGTCATCATTACCGGTGAGGGAAAGGCCTTTTGCGCCGGCGGCGACCTGAGATGGGCAGCCGACTGGCCACAGGGACCGGCTGCCGCGTTCCATAACCTGGCGGCCCGATATCATCAGGCCGTGCTGGAAATCCGACGAATGCCAAAACCGGTGATAGCGGCCATCAACGGCGTGGCGGCAGGAGGCGGCTTTTCCCTGGCGCTTGCCTGCGATTTCAGAATAATGGAGAGATCCTCTGTCCTTCGTCAGGCCTACACTTCAAGCGGCCTTTCCGTTGACGGCGGGGGCACTTTTGCTTTGCCCAGGCTGGTGGGACTCGCACGAGCCATGGAGATCTGCGCGTTCGACAAACCCATTTCGGCCCAGAAGGCCGTCGAGTGGGGTCTAGCCACAAAAGTGGTGGAAGACGGCCAGTCCCTGCAAGAAGCTGAAAAGATGGCCGAGGAGCTGTCAAAGATCTCGTTGGAGTCCTTCAGGTGGGCCAAGCAATTGATGGCCGATTCTTTTGGCAACTCATTGGAGACTCAGTTGGAGCTCGAGCGAGTCGCACTGCGAACCTGCGCGGCAAGCCCCGAAGGCCAGGAAGGCATCCAGGCCTTCCTGGACAAGCGCAAGCCTGTTTTCAACAAGTGGTGATCAACTCCCCGAGCGCCAAGGCAGTCGACCTCCCCGCGCGGACCGGCAAAACAATAGTTACCGGTCCAACCTTGCCGAATTCGGCACTCGAAGGCTTGCAGTTTCCTCATTTCTTGAACCTGCCGTCGTCCAAAGGCAGGATTTCGTAATAGTCTTTTCTGGTTTCTTTTCTTGCGGCGAGTTCGTACTTCTTCAGCCGCTCGCGCATGCCCTCAAGGCATGAACCGTCCGGACACTTGGGAGCAGCCAATTCGATAGCCTTTTTCTGGTGCTGAACAGCGCTCATGGCATCGCCTTGCCGGAAAAGGGCTTCAGCAAGCGTTTCCTGTACAAGTGCATCCTTTCCGCCGGTAAGGTCGTACGCCTTCTTTGCAAGTTCCATTGCTTGTCCCGGGTCCTGGAGATTCTCGTCCGGGCACGTCATGAGAAACCATGCCTTGTCTTGAAGGGCCATTGCATCATCAGGCCGCAACTTTTCCGCTCTACCGAAGTCCTCGAATGCCTCTTTGCATTTCCCCAAATGGCCCAGAATCCGTCCTCTCAGGCGCAGACCTTCCACGAAGTCGGGGTTCAACTCCAGACACTTGTCCGCATTTTTGAGCGCTTGTTCCAGCGCTTTCTCCCGGAGGAGCACGTCGGCCAACTGCCCGTAGGCCCACCAGTAAGTGGGGTCAATCTTAACAGCCTTAGAAAAGTCCGCTATAGACTGCTCATTGCGTTTGAAAAGCTTGTGAACGATTCCTCTCTGCCCCAGGGCCTGGGCATTGGCGGCTTCCAGCTTGAGTGCCTTCTCAGCATCCTCCAGTGATTGCTCCAAATTGCCCAGTTGGAGGGAAGCTCTGCTACGACACACATATGCGGCCACATTGTTGGGGTTCTGCTCAAGAGACTTGTCCAACAGAGTCACCGCCAACTCCCACTTCCCTTCGGCCAAAGCAACGGATGCCTCCTGAAAACTCTTGTCCTCAGCCTTCTTGATGACCTGAGACCATGGGAAAAACACAACCAGTCCGATGAACACCGCGACCACTATGGCTACGCCTAGATAGGTGTAAGCGCTGGAACCTTTTTCACTTGCGAGTCCTCGCCGTCGGCTGACCTGAGAGTTGAGCAGCATCATGTCCTTTACCTCTGTTCTTCTGAATTCGTCGAGAGCCCCCGCTGACATCATCGCAAGGGCCGGGTGCATTTTCAAGTCCGAATGCTCCGTCCTTTTGGCAAACAGTCACGCAATGATCAACAAAAAGGCCGACGAAAGGAAAGCATTGGCCTGGCAACGCAGAGCAACTTTATATACGGTTCGACCACTGAAAATCAACCGGCATGTTTCTTCACAGGAACAAGGGCATCCCAATCGTATATGGGATTGGCCAGGGTCCACCATCCCGGACGCAGGCGGTCGGAGAACTCGACCCGATTTACGAATTTGATGCTTTTGTAAGCCAACCTGTAAGGAGCTATCACCCGCAAGGGAGCGCCTCTGTCCTGGGACAGGGGAACACCGTCCATGTCCAGGGCCAGAAGGATGTCCTGGTCGGGATCGAGCAACGCAGCCAGGTCGAATGACTCCAGGTAATGACTCTGCCCGCCCGGTGCGGAACTCGTCCTGCCCATGGCATGGAACACGACATAATTGGCCCCGTCCTTCGGCTTGACGAGCTTGAGCAGCTCCTCGAACCGAAAGCCGGACCACTTGACCTCGGGCACTGTCCATCCTTCGACGCAGTGAAAATCACGCGCCATGGTCACTGCCGGGAGTCTGCGCAGGTCCTCATAGCCCAATGTAATGGGTTTTTCCACAAGCCCGTCCACGGTGAGATAGTACTTCTCTTCTCGGTTCTCACGCTTCCAATTGATCATGCCTGTGGCTGGATCGAAGAAAAAGCCTCCCGTCTCGATGGTTCTCGTAGGAAACGATGCCGCTACGGCGTCCTTCACTGCCGCCACGGGAACCATCAGCATGGTCGCCGGCCCGTTAAGCATCTTCAACAATGTGCGTCTCTCTATGGTCATCATCGCTATCACCTCTTCATCAGACTATGCGGCACGGCCGGGCGCGAGGCAAGGGAGACTCGGAGACGAGCGAGGCCATGCACAGCCGGAAATCACGGAATCACAGCGAGTTATCTTCGCGTTCCGAGCCGGTGAAGCAGTCGTTGACACGCTGAACCGCCGGGAGCTATGTTCCGACATCGCGGAGGTTATGGACTGTTGGGCGGAAGGAATCGTAGTGAAACAACAACCTCCGAAGGAGACCACATGAGGCTGGAAGAACTCGAAGCCGAGATCAAGAAACTGGATTTGAAGGAACGCGCTGCGCTGGCCAGGCGGATAATCGAGAGCCTTGACGAGCTTTCCGAAAGGGAGATCGAGGCATTGTGGGTGGCGGAGGCGGAGCGTCGCCTGGACGAATTGGAGCAGGGGCCGGCCACCGGGATACCTGCTGAAGAAGTGCTTCGCCGAGCACGGGCCGACATCTCGTGATGCTCATTGCGTTCCATCCTCATGTGGACAAGGGAGACGAAAGACCATGACGGAAGCCATTGAGAAACTGAAATCCCGGCTTTCCGAACTCTCGGCCGCGGAGCGAGCAGATCCGGCACACTTCCTGATCCATTCCCTGGAAGAAGGAGCGGACGCGGAGGCGGGGTCAGCCTGGGATGCCGAGCTGACACGGAGAATGGACGAGATCAGGAGCGGCAAAGCCTTTGGCGAACCGGTGGACAAGGTGTTTTTCGAACTCGGAGATAAATTCTTCTGAACCAGGTTGTCGTTCTCGGCCGAGTCGGGGCAGGACTGGACGCGGTTACCGAATTCCGTTACTATCTGGGGCAAGCTGGATTACCGGACAAGGCGACACTTTGAGTGAGCTTGGTCTGGCGGCGGGCCAAGAAGCGGTTACGGAGTAGACTCCATGACCGGTCGATGACATGGGAATCGTTGATGACTAAGATCACGTGCAACTCGCAAGCTTACTTGTTTTCCCGATGGCATGGGGATGAACGGGAACCTGCTGCGGGGGACGTGTATACCCGTGACAGAGTTCATATCCACTTTGGCCACGCGGAGAAGCTGTACGAGACATGGCCTAGCGCTACTTGTATTATCTCGGATGGCCCGTATGGCGTGAGTGGCTTTCCTGGTGACAGCCATAAGGCCGAATCTCTTGCTGAATGGTACGAACCACACGTCAAGGAGTGGACCGATCGCTCGACTCCTCAAACAACTCTTTGGTTTTGGAATACGGAGGTGGGATGGGCGACTGTTCATCCTGTGCTGGTAGCGTACGGATGGGATTACCGTTGTTGCAACATCAGGGACAAGGGGCTGGGACACGTCGCCGGCAACGCTAACACTCAAACTCTACGCAAGTTTCCGGTTGTTACCGAGGTTTGTGTGCATTACGTCAAGGCAGCGAAGTTCCTTTCCGGTGACAAGTCGCTGACCATGCAAGAATGGCTTCGTCGCGAATGGAAGCGCACGAAGTTGCCCTTCCGACTGGCCAACGAGGCGTGTGGAGTGATTAACGCGGCAACTCGGAAATATCTCACTTCCGATCATCTCTGGTATTATCCACCAGTTGAAGCTTTTGTGAAACTGGCTGCTTACGCTAACAACCATGGCGACCCGACGGGACGCCCTTATTTTAGTTTAGACGGAAAACACCCGATTTCCGGCGACCAATGGGCTACGATGCGGGCCAAGTTCAATTGTGATGTGGGCGTAACCAATGTCTGGCGCGAGCCGCAAGTCGGCGGATCAGAGCGGATTCAGGGAGTAAGAAACGGGATGAGATACAAGTTCAGCAGTCTTCACGGCAGCCAGAAGCCTCTGAAGCTGATCGAACTGATCATCCGAGCGTCGACGGACAAGGGAGACGTCGTTTGGGAGCCTTTCGGCGGGCTTTGCCCTGGTGCAGTCGTCTCTTATCATTTTGGTCGTCAATACTATGCCGCAGAAATCATTCCGGAATTTTACCTGGCCGCTGTCGAAAGGCTGGCCGTCACATGACGAAGAAAGGCGCGCCTCCTTCCACCCCGACCAGAGAATTGCCGTCCAAGACATGGGAACACCATCAGCTTTACAAGGACGTGCGTGAGGCCATCGCGTGTTTACCGATCTATTTTCGCACAGAGACCCATATTTCCGGCATTATGGCCACGGACCTGCACACGCTTAACAACGTTCTCGGTGCAACGATTGAAGAGCAGGTTGTTCGAACGTTGAACCTGCTTAGAAGCACTTGGGATTCCGAGGAGAAATACACGCTTTTCAGCTTTGTCCGGCAAGCACAGACTTTCCCCGACGTCCTTCTCCGCAAGACGTCCACGGGGGAAATCCTGCTGGGGATCGAACTCAAGGGGTGGTACTTACTCGCGAAGGAAAGCGAGCCGAGCTTGAGATTCCAAGTCACGGCTGAAGCGTGTGCTGAGCAGGATTTGATCGTTGTCGTACCCTGGGTCTTGGGCAACGTGATCAGTGGTTCTCCGATGCTGTTTGAACCGTTTGTGGAATCCGCCAAGTACGCGGCTCAGTATCGAAACTATCATTGGCAATACGTCCGACATACAAAGCAGGATACTGGAATCGATATTCCAACCGGGGTCCGGCCTTACCCGTCCAAGTCCGATCAAATTCTGGATAGGCCCCACTCAGATGGCGGGGGCAACTATGGAAGGTTAGCTCGGACAGGAATGATGGACTCTTACATCCAGAAGCTTGGTAACGTGCAACTGTGCGGGATCAAGACGATTTACCGGCGGCAGTTCCTCAAAGCATTTCAAGAAAGTACCTCCGATGTTCAAGCTCGCACCGCTTTGGATCGGTTGAGGCAGCGGGTGCAGGAGACGACTGACATCCCTTCACCGAAGGCTCAATCAGCGCTCGCCATCATCGGTGAACTTGAACGTTTGCTTGACATGACGGAATGACCTGCGCCTTACCGCTCCTGTCCGCCTCTTCTCGCTCCACCCCTTCCCGCCAAGAAATCCCGGCGGCGCCTCAGAAAAGCGTTCCAATAAGTGCCGGTCCCTGCTATGCTTATCGCTCTGCGGGAATCCTCCGGCGAAGGGCACACAACCACGCACCGAGCGGGCATTGTCAGTGATGTAGCAGTTCGGCCCTGTAAGGTTTGTGAAACACTCGGTCCGCTGCTGCCGAAGGAGGCAACGGGCCGACATATTGAGAGTTCGCATGAAATCCCAACGATTCCCTTTCATTAAGGGCGACCGTCGGTCGCCCCTACAGAATCCTTGGTGTCTTGGCGCCGTGGTGGTTAGTTCTTCTCTTTGGTTGCGGCCAGAGGCCGCGTCATACAAGAAGGGGTCTTCCCGGAGAACCGTCACCATCGAATCAGCAAACGTGAGGCTGCCATGAAAGACCTTTTCCGTCCGTCTTCAACCGTGGTGATCGGGGTATCCGCAAGATGGTTCAACCTCGGCAAGGAGATTGCCAGGAACCTGCTGGAGTTCAACTACGACGGGGTGATCCGTCTGGTCGGCACTGAGCCCGGAGTGATATTCGGCCACAGGATTCATACATCACTCGAGGAGATTGAGGAACCCATTGATCTGGCCATTATCCTCACGCCGGCCGCCACGATTCCCGGTCTCATGGAGCAGTGCGGCAGGAAAGGGATCAAGAGGGTCATCATCGAAAGCGGGGGATTCGGTGAGTTCAGCGGCGAAGAAGATCGGCTCAGCGATCAGATCGTGGCCATCGCGAAGAAGTACGGAATCCGGTTCATAGGTCCCAACTGCATCGGCATAGTCAACTGGACCAACGGTCTGGCCACGCCTTTCATGCCCATGAAAAACGTGTTCCGCAAAGGCAGCGTGGGAATCATCGCGCAGAGCGGCGGAGTCGCGCTGTCGCTGCTTTACATGTTCGACAGCGAACAGATCGGGCTGAGCAAGTTTGCCGCGATCGGAAACAAACTCAACATAGATGAGAACGACCTTATCGAGCACTACCTGGAAGACCCGGACACTTCCGTGATCTGCTTGTACCTCGAGTCCATCGAAGACGGACGGCGGCTCTGTGAAATAGGTCGGCGTTCACCGAAGCCTATTGTTGTTCACAAGGCTAACATCGGTTCCCTGAGCAGGGTCATTGCTTCGTCACACACAGCGGCCCTTGCCAACGACGATCAGGTGGTGGACGCGGCTCTCCGTCAGGCCGGAATAGTCAGATTCAAAGACATGCAAAGCTATCTGGACTTCGTCAAGATTCTGCAATTACCCAGAATGAAAGGCAGAAACCTGGCAATAGTTTCCCGCTCCGGCGGTCATGCGGTCATTGCGGCGGATGCGGCAGCTACGTATGGTTTCAGCCTTCCGCCGTTTCCCCAGCAATTCCTTGACGAGATCCGCAAGCATCTCAGGGCCGACGTGATCCGACTGACCAATCCCCTTGACCTGGGAGATCTGTTCGATTTCCAAGTATATATAAGGATCGTTGAGCACACCTTGCAGGAAGACAACATCGACGGAGTCCTGTTCCTCCACACCTATTCGGCTGCGTCGCCGGAAAAGGCGGCCTCCAGACGTCTTCTCCAATCCGTGGCCGGGCTGCCGGCGAAATACGGAAAGCCTGTGGCCATGTGCATATCCTGCGAACAGATGGAAATGTCCACTCTGCACAAGGAATTCGAGTTTCCCATATTCCTTAGCCCCGAAAGAGCTGTAGAGGCCTTTGACCGGGCCATTGCGTTCCATGCGAGGCGCTCCTCGATCCGGCCCGCGGAAGAGATAGTGCGGCCCGCTCAAGCCCCGGATGATGAGACGATCCGGTCACTTATCTATCGGGCTATGGCCGAGGGACGTTCTCCGTTGCTCCATGAGGCCCTCGAAATGATCAGGGCGGCCGGTATCCGGGTACCCGAATTCATTCCGGTCCTGGAGCCGGAGATTCCTGAGTCCGAATTGCGCCGATTTCCCGGGCCTTATGCGGTCAAGATCATTGCTTCGGGAGTGTCGCACAAGTCGGACGAGGGCGGAGTCATCCTCGGCTTGCAGGATGATGAAGCAGTTCGGTCCGCGGCCATGGACATGTGGGCCGGTTTCGGCAAAGCCCCTGATGCGGGAATGATCGGGGTTGTGGTCCAGAAGATGGCAACCAGGCGGCCCGGCTCGTACGAGCTGATCATCGGCGGCAAGAGAGACCCGCAGTTCGGACCGGTGGTCATGGTCGGGTACGGGGGCATATTCGTGGAGTTTTTCGGCAAGATCGCGCTGCGCATGGCTCCCCTGTCGCGGGACGAGATCGACGGGATGATCGACGAACTGCCTGGCGCGGAGATCCTCAAGGGAGTCCGCGGGAGGCCTGCGGTGGACAGAAACGCCCTGATTGAGGCAATCCTCGGGGTGGCTTACCTTATGGTGAACTTCCCGGAGATTCGGGAGATTGACGTGAACCCCATAATCTGCTCTCCTTCCGGGGCCATGGCGGTGGATGCCCGCGTTGTCTTGGGCAAAGGCGGTTCAGGGCACTGAGGAGGTTGTTAGACTCCCGAACCAGTGCATGACGAAAACGAAAGGCAGGCCTTGATGGCACGAAAGAAAAGGACCACGACTAAACGACCGATAGATTCCTACGAGCACATGGACAAGCAGCGCGTCAACAATCCGCCCGTGGGGCTGGTGACGCCGGATACCGA
>DYLG01000036.1 GCA_020722215.1 Desulfomonile tiedjei | reverse complement strand
GCTATCCCGGCAAATTTGGGGTGCTGGTTGACACAACACTGTGCATAGGTTGTCGAAGGTGTGAATGGGCTTGCAAAGAATGGAATAAGCTGCCCAATCATCGCACGCTCAACGAATACGAGAAAGATAGAGAGGTCTTTTCCAAGGTTCGAAGAACGAGCGCCGACACCTACACCATCGTGAATCGGTATAATAACCCAAAGGATCCCTCAAGACCCATATATGTGAAGCATCAGTGTATGCACTGCTTGGAGCCGGCATGCGCCTCCTCGTGTTTCGTTCAAGCGTTCACAAAAATGCCGGTCGGCGCGGTGACTTACGACCCGAGCTTGTGCGTCGGTTGCCGGTATTGTATGGCCGCATGTCCGTTCAATATTCCAGCCTATGAGTACCATGAACCCTGGACTCCGCGGGTGACAAAGTGCACATTTTGCTTCGACAGGATCAGCAAAGAAGGAGGGGTTCCGGCTTGTGTAGCCATCTGCCCCGTCGGCGTCATGACCTTTGGCAAGAGAGCGGAAATCATTGAATTGGCACACAAGAAAATCCGGGACAATCCGAGCAATTACGTCAATCATGTCTACGGTGAACACGAAGTGGGAGGAACATGCTGGATGTATCTGTCGTCCGTCGCGTTCCAGGAAATCGGCTTTCGGACTGACCTGGGCACGAGTGCTATTCCCGGATTGAGCAAGCTGTTCCTGACCGTCGCCTCTCCCATGTACATTGTGTTCCCTGCTTTGGCTTTTGGGTTGTACAGCATTGCCAAGCGTCGCGAAGCCGTCATCAAGGAAGAGACTAGCGCAAGCTCTGGCGGAAAGGAGAAGAAATGATGGCTACCCAGATCATTGAGGCAGCGCCCTCATGGCTCCAGGAAAAGCTGTTTCTCGGGATGGACTTCAAGAATTACGTCAGAAGCAACCTCACCCCTTTTAATGGGGTCATGGCGCTTATCTTGATCGTAGGCGTTCCCGTGATGATCTATCGGATTGTTTATGGTCTCGGGCCTGCGACCAACTTGTCGGACTACAACCCGTGGGGCCTTTGGATAGGCTTCGACATGCTGGCGGGGATTTCCGTGGCCGCCGGGGGCTTTTGCATCGCAACAGCCGTTCACATTTTTGGCGCCACGGAATATCGGGCCTTCGTCCGCCCGGCTCTGGTGGGCGGAACACTTGGGTATTTCTTCGCTGTTGTGGGGTTGATTTTCGATCTTGGACGTTACTATCGAATATACTTTCCATTTTTCGTCTCCCCTGGGCCAAATTCCATTCTGTTCCTCGTGGCACTGTCGGTCGCCCTTTATTTGCATTGCCAGTTTTTCGAATGGTGTCCGGCCATATTTGAGTGGCTCAAATGGAAGAAGCTTCGCGACTGGTGGATAAAGGGAACCCTCGGCTTGACCATCTTTGGCGTGATACTTACCACCGGACATCAATCCGCTCTGGGGGCTCTTTTCCTGTTGATGCCCACCAAGCTTCACCCTCTCTGGTATTCGGAGTACATCTCCTTGTTGTTCTTTGTTTCGGCAATCTGCGGTGGGATCACAATGGTAGTCATAGAAGGCATGATCTCTCACCGTGTCTTCGGCGACAAACTGAAGCACGATGACCCGGGTCGCTTTGACAGGCTTACGCTGGGCTTGGGCAAAGCCGGAGCGATTGTGCTGCTTGCATATTTCTTCCTGAAAGTGCTCGATTTGGCCCATGGTAACAAATGGGGGTTCTTGCTAACCCCGTACGGATTCTGGTATTTGGTAGAAGTGCTCGGATTTGTGGTGGTTCCGATGTTGTTCATGATTTATGCGTACCAAAACAGCAACGCAACCATGGTCAGGGGAGCCTCGATCGCAGCCGCCGTCGGGATAATTCTTAATCGCGTGAACGTGGCGATAGTAGCGTTCAATTGGCACTTGCCCTGGGAACTGAGGTATGTCCCTTCATGGATGGAAATAACCATAACCATAACCATTATCGCGATGGGCCTGCTGACCTTTCGCTGGATCATTAACAGGATGCCCATCCTCTCCCCGCATCCTGAGTTTCCCGAAGAACATTGAGGTGTGCATGCTGTCCCCTGATTCTCGTCACGGTTGGACAAGATCCCTCAGACGGCCAACTAGCAGCCGATAAAGCCTGCGAGGTAACCATGGCCAGGAAGATACTGGTCAGCGACGATGAGCCTCATATCGTGAAGTATCTGACATCCTTCCTCGATGACAGCGGTTATGAAACATGCTCCGCGTCCAACGGAGAAGAAGGCATTGAGATCCTTAGAAAAGACAAGCCGGACCTGGTCACCCTTGACCTGCAAATGCCCGGTGATACGGGCACTCGATTCTACCGGAACATGAGCAAGGACAAGGAATTCAAAGACATCCCGGTAATTGTAGTTAGCGGCATACCGGGGCGCCATCTGGCGCTGCCCAAGCCCGTTGCCGTATTCGAGAAGCCTATCGACAGGGACAAGTTGCGTGCCACAGTGAGAGAGGCAATCGGAGAATAACCGGGCACGAGAAAAACGTGTTTCACCTGGCGAGTACGAGAATCTTTGCCTGAATCAACTTGCCGTAATTGCATGCAAATGCCCCTTCGCCCTCCCCTCTCGCTCCCGGACCGAGGGGTTCGCGTCCCTCCTCCAATGCGCGGCCGAAGCCCCAGAAGGGCGAAAGACAATAATGCCGGTCTCCTCTACCTTCCGAAGGGTACCACGGCCGCAGCAACCAGCGGGAGCCTCCCCATGCCGAGAGCTTTTTGGGGCGGGGTTCGGGGGAGGGAGGTCCCCTTTTCCAAAAAGGTCCATTCCCGAAGAACGCATCACCATGCCCCATCGTGGGCAAGGTTACCTCCGTAGTGACATCAAGCTGGGGGGAACCTCGGGCTGGAGCTTTCTGATGGCCTGATTATGGGTCTCAGCTATCCTGATGAAGTTGCGCAGCAGGATCCAGCCGTCGGGCCGGGTGCTCCTAAACTGCTCCGGATGGCCCTGAATGCCGTAGACCGGCCTTGAGGGATGACGCATGATCTGTACTGGGCATTCATTGTCCGAGGCGAGCAGGACGAATCCGGGCGGAAGTTGTTTCACCTCGTCATAGTGGCTCGAAACGAGGAGCATTTGACCGTCGATGCCTTTGAAAATGGGATCCTGGGCAGTGGGCCTCAGCATGATGATTCCGCCTTGCCGCCTGCTCGTATATGGCATGCAGTCATCCTCTCCGCCTCGAATGGGCCCGACCTTGCCCCCGAAGGCAAGTGCCAGGGCCTGATGGCCGCCGCATATTCCCAAGATGGGAATGTCCATCTTTTCTGCCAGCATGGGGAGCGTCCAAAGGAAATTCTGAAGTCCCACCCCATCCTCACCTGAATACCGGCACCAAGGCGTCCCTTGGGGGCTCAGTATGATAAACGCGGGTCGAAGCTCGCCGACCAGTTCGGGAGTAAGTTCGCTAAAGTGAACTATCTTCCCTTTGCGATTGCCGCTGAGTTCCCCAACGACTGAAAAGACGTGTTTGCATCCTCTGGAGCATCCACTCGGAGAAAGGCTGACCATGATCCAGGGGCGCAAAGCGCGGTCAGCCCCATCTTGTCCATCTTCGGTGCTCTTGTCCGCGGCCATCGCGGGGAATGCCGGAACAGTCATGCAAAGGCAAAGCAAAGCTGCGAACAGAACGCGATTCACATGCAGGGTCCTCATTGGGAGTTCTCTTGGTCTGTCTGTAATCGAGGCAATCTCCGGAAGATCCCTTCCTGACAAGATGCCTCCCCCCTTAGTACTCGATTTCCTAGTTACGGTCGTGTATCCTCGATCGTCACCCCGGCGGAAGCCGGGGTCCAGTCCCGCGAAACGCCGGATGGATTCCTGCTTCCGCAGGAACGACGGGCGCGGCGCCCTAATACGTCACCGCATTTGTGCCATGGCGTACTTGAGCCGAATCGTCGGCCACTTTGTTCTTCCTAGGAGATTCCGTTATACAACAGCAGGGCCGACTAGGCAATTCAAATGTTCGCGCATAACGCGCCTGCGCCGGACTCACATAATCTTCACCGCTCTTTCCTTTTCGCTGTAAAGACAACCGCAGTACTTTTGTCTGTAGAGACCGAGCTTGCGGTATTTCCTCAGTCCCTCGGTCCAGCCCTTGCGCCAGTCCTTGTATACGAACGGGATTCCGAATTTCTCGGAAACCGCCTCTCCCATGAGCTTCAGCAAGTCGTGCTTCTGGAATCTGCTGTACAGAAGCGTGGTTGAGAAGGCGTCAAATCCCTTCCTCTCCGCTATGGCAGCAGTGCGCTCCAGCCTGAAGTTGAAGCAGATGGAACATCTCTGAGATTCACGATAAACGATTTCCCTAAGCCAGTCTTCCATCTGAGATGGCGGATCTTCGTCCACCACCGAGACCTGGTTGTCCCGCGTATAGATCCTGAATGCGTCCAAACGGCGCAAGTATTCCGAGTAGGGATGAATGTTGGGATTGAGGAACAATGCCGCAACCTCATGGCCCTCGGATCGCAAATCGTCCAGGGGGTAAACCAGGCAGGGAGCGCAGCAAGTGTGGAGTAGAATTCTCATAAAAGGTGTTGTCTCCTTTCTTCAGCCATGCTATTAACCTTGTGGCTTTGGTGGGCCGACCAATCATCATACCCGTGAGAGATCCGCTTACAGATGAAAAGAGCCCTCTGCTTCCTAGTATTTGTTCTCCTATTTAACCCTTCTACGTTGGAAGCAGATCCGGCTTTGTTCCTCAATGCCTTCGGCGAAACCTCGGTTGCTTACTTGAACGAATCTTACCTTCTTCTTGCCATTACAGCCGATTCTCTAGCCGCTGATATCCTGGAAAAGGAGAGGGCTCGCACCTATGCCGCTCAGGTCCAGAAGAGGATCCAGATCGTCAGGGAGAAACTCAAGCTGGTTTCCCAGTGCAAAATCGCCCAGGCGGACAAGGAACTGATCAAACGCTTAGACGCGGCGTACGCTTGCCTTGACAACCTGGCATGGGCCGTAATGGAATATGCCCGAGAAAAGGCCCCGGATACGGGCGAACGTTTCGGCGAACAACGAGCCGCCTGCGTCCAGCGGATCGAGGCGGTGCGCGAATTCTATTCCACTTTGCCTGAATCGCCGGGAGCAGCCGAGCCTCTGATCACCCGTTGATCCCCGACCCGCATGGTAAAACGCTCACGATCGAAGTGCTCGAGCAGGGGGATGTTGAACTTCCGCGAAGACCCGGTGATCTCGGCGAATTGAGAAGGAGTTATGCCCCCTTCCCTTTCTATGAATTCAGCGAGTTTTCGCATGGTTTCAGCCACGAAATCGGCCGAAAAGTAAAGATCCTGCTTTACCCGCACGATCATATTCTCTTTGGTCAACATATCCAACAGGTTACGAACCTGCACCGTGTCCGAGCCTGTCGCGGCCATTATTTCCTTCACGGTGGGAGGTGAGCTTACTCCGTCCTTTATCATCTTGAGCAGCTTTTCTTTGAGACCCTTCTCTTCTTCCTTGAGCTGCACCCTGTGTGAAGCGGCCCGAACCGTATTGCCCTCCTCCACCACTTGGTTCTCTGCAACCAGTTTTTCCATCAGCTTTTTGAAAAGCTTGTCTCCAGCAGGCACGTTTGAGCGGAGTTCCTGCCTGGACATTCCTTCCCTGAGCGGGTGCTCCGAGTGGAACGCGGTTAGCCGTTCCAGTATTCTGTTCTCGAGCAAGTCCATGAAAGCTCTGTGAACCATCCGGTTTTCGGCAGGATCGTAACGCACTACGATCGCTGCGTTTCTCAGCGTCTCAAGGATCTTGTCCAGCCGTTTTCCCGGAAGACCGGACATGCCCAGCAATTCGCTTCGGGTGCAGCCGTGCAGACCTGCGCTCTTGATAAGCGCGGCTACCATTCCCGGCTGGTCTTCGCGCTCAAGTTCTGCAAAGCCTTTCATGGTGCGGGGCTTCAGCTTCACCCCCCTGGGATTGACAATCACCCCGCCTCCGAGGGTTACCGACGGTGACAAAGCCCTGATCACGAACCTGTCTCCAGCGGACGGCACAATGGGAATCGAGGTGCGCAACTGGGCCATGGACTCCTGACCAGGCTCAAGTGCATCCATGTCGGGAAGAACGACGCGAGCCTCCACCTCGGATGTATAGTGGTGAAGGCTGATCTTCTGCCTGTTGCGCAGGGGCATGGAGGCTCTCGCCAGGGCGTTGAGCCGCACGTCGACGATATGCGAGGGCTGAAACTCGCCGGGATGCGTCAAGACTTCACCCCGGTGAACCTCGGTATGCTCGACCCCTCGAAGATTCACCGCCACTCTCTCTCCGGGAACCGCTTTCTCTTCGTTTCGATTGTGAGACTGAAGGGAACGCACGGAGGAACGGCGCCGGCTCGGCAGAACAACCACTTCGTCGCCAACGCTCAGGGTTCCTGAAATGAGAGTTCCGGTGACAATGGTTCCGTGACCTTTCAAAGTAAAAGCCCTGTCCACCGGAAGCCGGAGCAGACCGTGCACGTGGCGCGTTTCCACCTTCATCGCAAGTTCCGTCAGGATCTTTCGCAGTTCGTCCAGACCTTCGCCAGTCTTGGACGAGACCTTGACCATGGGGGCGCCTTCGAGAAAAGACCCCAGCACGGCCTCGCGGGCATCTTCTTCCGCAAGCAGAGCGAGTTCCTCGTCAACAAGATCCAGCTTTGTAAGCACCACAAGACCGAGCTTTATTCCCAGCAGACCGAGAATGTCCAGGTGCTCGGTAGTCTGCGGCATGACTCCTTCATCCAGGGCTATAACGAGCGCAGCAAGGTCCACGCCGCCGGAGCCTGCAACCATCTGGCGCACAAACTTCTCATGTCCCGGCACGTCCACTATGCCGAGACGAACCTTGTCTTCAAGATCCATGAACGCGAAGCCCAGCTCTATGCTGATGCCTCTTTCCTTCTCTTCTTTGAGTCTGTCGGTTTCTATGCCGGTAAGGGCCCGGATCAGCTCCGTTTTTCCATGGTCTATGTGGCCTGCTGTTCCCAGGATCACTCTTTTCATAGGCTATCTCGTCCCGTTAGGACTCGGATTCATTTTTCGCTCATAGAGCTAGCGGATAGCGGCCGACACTTGTTGTGCAGATCGGTCGACAACATGCGAACATCACATTCTATTCGGGCCAGATCCCGATGGCGCCGCTGAAGGGAAAGGCATGGGGTGTTTCCTGCCCGAACCATTTCTCGTAGATTTTCTTGAAAGAACCGTCCCCTGCCATGTCTTGAATGGTGAAGTTCACCAAATCCCGCCATCCGGAGTCATTCTGAGGCAAGGCCACAGCCACGGATTCCACACCGCCCGGCAACCGAATCAACTGGAATTTTTTCGGATCGCGCGACGCGTACTCTAATAGGATTATGCCCGAGTCGATCCATCCTGCCACCTTTTCCCGTCCCAACGCGAGGAAGCAGGAAGGCCTGTCCGGATAGGATATAACGTTTTTCTCGGCCATTTTGTCGCCCGCATCTCGAAGGAGTTTCATGGCGCGCTTCTCGGCAAGTGTTCCCTGAACTGCAGTCACCTTTTGGCCAGTCAAATCCGAGGCCTTTGTGAATCGGCCCTTGAGCACCATGACATGCAGCGAATCAAAGAAGTAGGGCACGGAGAAGTCGAATTGGCTCTCCAGGGACCTCGTGTGCCTTATCCGGCACATGGCCCCATCGATAAGCCCTCTTGAAAGCATCGAACTCCACGTCTTGTCGTTGACCTTCACCATTTCCAGCTTCAGATTCATGTGTCGGGCCATCTCCTCGGCAAGGTCCACCTCGAAGCCAACCCACTTGCCTTCGGAGTTGAAAAAACCGTGGGGGGCACGATTGTACGTCACTCCCATACGGACCGTGCCGCTCTTCGTCACCCGATCGAAAACCTCTCCGCAATGGCCTTCCGCTGTTGCTGCGATCACGACCGCTACTGCAACGGCCTGGACGATCGCGAGCTTCAACCGGATACCGCCGACACCGCCAACAAATAAGCGAACACTTGTTGAAACCCGAAATGAAGCCATAGCTCAAAACCCGTCACATGAAGGTGCGTGCAGAAACAATCCCGTCCCGCAGGACGCAGGATGCGTCGGGGTGGACATGCAGGTCTGCCCCAAGCAGGGCGCCCGGCCGATTGTAGGGGCCACCGGCCGGTGGCCCCTACAGTGCCACCCGACGACTAAGTGGTCTCCGGAACGAGACGGTCACACTTCGTCTTTCTTGGAGCCGCCTTGGCTTTTTTCCGTGCCGCGGCCCCCGCCCTTGGCGGGCTTCTTGCCTGTCTTCGTCTCCACCCTGGATATGACCTCGTCCTTTGATACTTCCACGACAGAGTCCTCGCCCAGTGCCACGAGTATGGTTTCGTTGAGGGGATTGTGCTTGAGCACCACTCCCTCGCCTTTGGAGGTTTTCACCGACTTGCCGACCCTTGGCACACAGTTCCTGAACCGCTCGTAGATGTCGTGCTCGTAGGAGAGGCAGCACATCAGGCGGCCGCAGACGCCTGATATCTTTGTCGGATTCAAGGAAAGATTCTGGGTCTTTGCCATCTTGACGGATACCGGCTTGAAATCAGCCAGAAATCTGGCACAACACAATTCCTGGCCACAGCATGCGATTCCGCCGGTCATCTTTGCCTCATGTCGAACCCCGATCTGCCGCATCTCGATGCGCACGGGGAAACGGGCCACGAGCTGTTTAACAAGTTCCCTGAAATCCACCCGACCATCTGCAGTGAAGTAGAAGACATACTTGGACCCGTCGAAAAAGCACTCAACGTCAACCAATTTCATGGGAAGCCCAAGCGCTTCTATTCTTTCCAGACAGTAAGCGCGTGCCTTGGCCTCTCTTTCCCGGCACCTCTCAAGTTGTTCCATATCCAGCCTGCCTGCAACCCGTATGACCTTGCACAGGTTCCCGACATCGCTGGGATCGAGTTCGTATGTGCGAGGGGGCAGAGCCACCTTCCCCATGCTGGTGCCCTTCTCCGTCTTGACTATGACCTTGTCACCCGCTTTCAGAGGCATTTCCTCGGCGTCGAAATGGTAGATCTTGCCCGCGTAAGAAAAACGCACGCCCGCCACATTGACCCGCACCTTGAAAGACTCCGGCGGGAACTCCTGATCTTCCAGGGAAGTGGCCTGCCCCGCGGCTTCCTGGACCTCCTCCGGAAGCCGGGCGTGGGGTTCCGAACAGCCGGGGCATGTGATCGCGGCCGGCTTGATTTCTTCAGGCTCAGCAGACCACTCGTCTTCGGCGGAGTCTTCAAAAGCGGCAGCGTCGCCTGCCTGGTGCTCCATTTCGCCGACTGGCTCCTCGACTCGGTGGTTACCCTCGGCATCCTCTGAGGGATCACCTGTTCCCTCTAGCAGCCCCTTGCGCTTCGCCGGCCGGTTAGCTGAACAGTACGACCTAGGCAGGAAAGGCATCTGATCCTTGGTTTGGTCGGTTGGCATGAGCAATTCTTCCTAGGTTTCCCGGAGATTCAGGCCGAGCGTCGGACCGGCAAGCATTCGTGACACTCTCAACAGCATGACATCCGTTACCATGTTCCGGTTCGCGTTGATTTCCCGGTCGATCAATTCTGAGGCCCTGACCAGTTCATCGTACACATCCAGGAGATCGTACGTGCTGTGATGTTGTTCCGTCCCGGAGATCATGTCAAGGAAATCCGCATGAATCAAACACGAAGGGTTGGCGCCGATCTTTGCCGTCAGCAGATCCCGAATCCATGTCATGGCTATTTCTATGGCCTGCAAAGCCATGTCTCTGTTCGCGGAGATTTCCAGGGAGAGGTCCAGAATACCCTTTAGGCCGTTCTTGCCTGGCTCGGCCAAGGCCGAAATCACCCTTCGGCGCAGTTCCATGAACCTGGAAGTCTCCATCTCCAAGGCTCTCTTGACGCTACCTCCCGACATGGCTGCAATCACCCTCGCCCTTTGAGACGAAACGCCCTTCCGATCTTCCAGGAGCGGGGCCAATATGTCAACAGGGAGGGGACCGAACCGGATGCGCCTGCACCGCGACCTGACGGTGGGCAACAGAAGAAAAGGTCTGGCCGTCACGAGAATGAGAATGCGTCCTGGAGGAGGTTCTTCCAGTGTTTTCAGAAGTGCGTTCTGCGCTTGCCTGTTCATCAAGTGAGCGTCGTCAATAATTATGACCCTGAATCTTCCCTCCACAGGCGCGTATCGAAAGAAGCTTTGCAGAAACCGGATGCGTTCGATCCTGATGCGCCCCCTCTCGGGACGCTCGATGATCACGTCCGGGTGTTTTTCCTCGCGAATTCGGCGACATACCCCGCACGAGCAGTCGCGATGCCTGGACGTGTGGGGGCAGTTGAGCAGGCAGGCAAATATGACTGCGACCCTCTTTTTCCCTATGCCTTCACGTCCGGTAAAGACATACGCGTGCGAGGGTCGCTGCTGTTCCGCTGTGCGCTCGAGAGCGCCTATGACGTGTTCATGTCCAACGAGAACGCCCATGGTAGCCGCGTTCAAGCGCGTTTCACCGGCACGATCCTTTCCCATGCGAGCACAAGGGGGGCTGCCACGAAAATGGAGGAGTACGTCCCGAAGACAATTCCAAGGGTCAGGGCCAAGGCAAAATCCCTCAGGATTTCTGTCCCGACGATCATGAGAGCAACAATCACCAGGAGAGTGCCCACAGAAGTCAGGAGGGTCCTGGAGAGGGTCTGGTTGATCGACAGATTAAGAATCTCTTCAAGCGGCTTGCTGCGCATCAGCGGGATATTCTCTCTGATTCTGTCGCACACAACTATGGTGTCGTTCACATCGTAACCTATGCCAGTAAGGATCGCTGCGAGAATGGTCAGGTTGAACTCTTTTCCAAGCCAGACAAAAATGCCGTACACCATGATCAGGTCATGTACAAGGCAAATAATGGCTCCCAGAGCCATACTCATACCGAACCGTATGAACCCCACATAAATAAAGACAAACGCCAGAGCAAATATGGTTGCCTTCCACGCGGCCGACTGGAGATCCTTGCCCACCTTGGGGCCCACCATTTCCTGGCCGCGGATTTCCACGTTACCTGCGCCCACTTTGGCTTCGAGAAGCTTCTTGACCTCCCCCGCCACTTCGTCCGCACCATCCTCAGGTGCTTCGGTTCGTATGACGAATTCATCCTCCGTGCCGACGAACTCTTGCACCATAAAATTCTGTCCCATAGGTTCCAGGGCTTCCCGAATCTCCTGTGTCTTGACCGGCTTGGCAAACTTCACATGAATCATGGCGCCGCCCGTGAAGTCTATGCCCAGCTTGATCTTGCCCATGACGGGGATGGAAAGGAGGGAGACTACAGCCAGTACGGCAGAGAACAGATACGCATATCGACGGTTCCCGAGAAAATTAATGTTCGTGTCAGGCTTTATCAGTTCCACTTATTCAGTCCTTCCCGAAAAAGGTTGCAGCACCAGTGCCGGTGGCGCTGAGTCATACGCTGATGCGAGAGATCCGCAGGTTCTGAAACGCGTAATCAAAGATGACCCGCGTCACGAACAAGGCAGTAAACATGGATATAATCAAGCCTATGCAAAGCGTGACGCCGAAGCCTTTGATAGGTCCGGTTCCGAACTGTATCAAAGGCAACGCGGCAAGAATGGTGGTCAGGTTGGAGTCGAATATTGTCCAAAAGGCCCGGGAATACCCAAGATCCAGGGCCGCGGCGGGAGACTTGCCTTTGCGCACTTCTTCTCGAATGCGCTCAAACACCAGGACGTTGGCGTCTATTGCCATACCTATGGTCAAAGCCACACCTGCGAGGCCGGGAAGAGTCAAGGTGGCCCGCATAAGTGCCATGACGGCCAAGATGAGAACAAGATTCAGGAACAGAGCCACGTCTGCCACGACTCCGGACCATTTATAGTAGACGGCCATACAAACCGCGACCAGCAACATACCCAGAATCACCGCATTTCTGCCCAGGCGGATCGAATCCATACCAAGGGACGGGCCAACCATGAGTTCGTTGATGACTTTGACCGGCGCAGGCAAAGACCCTGACTTTAGCACCGTTGCCAACTCCTTGGCCTCCTGAGCGGTGAAATTACCTTCAATTTGAGCCATCCCGTCCGGAATTCGCGTCCGTATCACCGGAGCAGACTGAACGGTCTTGTCCAAGACTATTGCCAGTCTCTGGCCGACATGCTCGCTCGTGATTCTGTCAAAAATGCGGGCGCCCCTGCGATTGAGGGTCAGAGAGATAACCATTCCGCCCAGTTGGTCCGGCCTGATCCGCGCGTCCGTGACAACCTCGCCGGTCATCAGGACGAGTTTTTTCAAGAGATACGGGGTCTGTATAGTTGCGCCCGTCTGCCTACTGGCTTCCTTGTGGTAGAGGATCTCTTCATCCGCGCCGATTCCCTTCTTCTCCGCAGCTTCCGCGTCGGGGCCGGAGGAGACCACCAACTTGAACTCCAGACGAGCAGTCTGCTTGATTACTCTCTTGGCTTCTTCCACGTCCTCCTTCAAACCTGGGAGTTGGACGACTATCTCATCCTCTCCGTGAACGATAACATCGGGCTCTGCCACGCCAAGCTGGTCCACACGGTTTCGGATGGTATCAACAGCCTGGACTACCGCCTGCTTCTCGATCTCCTCCATGACCTTGGGCAGAAGCTTGAGACGGACTTCGTATCCCTTCTCCGTGGCGGCCGAGGGTTCTTTCTTGAAATCCCCCAGTCTTTCCAGCACCTTCGTGTCAAAGAGGACCGCCTGAGCGGGGTTCCGCAACACAGCGGCGAAGGATATGTCCGACGTCCGGTAGATATCCGTGTATCCTATCTTGGCTTCCTTCATCAGGTCTCCGGCTTCGGACATGGCCTGGTCGACCTTGGTCTTGACCGCCTCTTTGCCCTGAACCTTGAGGACCAGGTGCAGACCGCCCTGCAGGTCCAGTCCCAGTCTGATGGGATTGTGAGGAAGATGCTCCTCCCAAAAGGTCGGCACGGGTCCCACCGAAGGGTACAACAGAAAAGCGGCAGCCGCCAGCACGACGACCACCACGGCAATACGCCATTGAAGACCCGCCATCGGTTACAACTCCTCACGAATTCTGGTCAGTGGTAGAAGGGGTTATACCGGCCACATGAGCCCTTGAGACCCGGACTCGGACCTTTTCCGCTATTTCTAGGGTAACCACGCGATCCGACAGGGCTACGACCGTTCCAAAAAGCCCGCCCTGGGTCATGACGGAATCCCCCTTCTTCAGATTCCGGAGCATCACCTGGTGCTCTTTTGCCTTTTTCTGTTGCGGTCTTATCAGCAAGAGATAGAAAACCGCGAAGACTAGAATCATCGGCAGCAAGGTCGTAAGAAAGCTTGCTTCGCCTCCCTCTCCGGAGGGTTGCGGCATGGCGTATGCGAGGTCAATCATCAGTACACTCCATCCGAGCCAGGAAGTCTTTGGCGAAGGAAACGAGCCGTCCTTCCTGAATTGCTAGTCTAATATCCGCCATCATTCGGCAGTAGAATGCCAGATTGTGGATCGTGGCCAAGCGGTGACCGTAGATCTCCTTTTCCAGGAACAGGTGTCTCAGGTAGCTCCTGGAATAGTAACTGCATAACGGACAGGTGCAATCGGGATCCACAGGACGGGGGTCATCACGGTGACGGGCATTCCTTATGTTTTCCGGCCCCTTGGAGGTGAAGAGCATCCCGTTGCGTGCATTGCGCGTGGGCAGCACGCAGTCGAAAAGATCAACCCCTCGGAGCACGGCGTCAAGAATATCTTGCGGTTTTCCCACTCCCATCAGGTATCGGGGAACGTTCTCGGGAAGATGCGGGACCGTCGCCTCAATCGTCGCGTTCATGACTTCCCTGGGTTCCCCCACACTAAGCCCCCCGATGGCATATCCGTCAAGTTGCAGCCGAGTAAGGCCTTCGGCACTCAATTGCCTCAAGTCTGCAAACATCGAACCTTGTACTATGCCGAACAAAGCAGGGTCAACTTTTTTTTTGGCGTTCCGGCACCTCAGAGCCCACCTGGAGGTTCTCTCCACTGCATCGAGCGCGTCGTCTCTTGAAACGGGGTAGCCCTTCACGTCATCCAGACACATAATAATGTCCGACCCGAGAGCTTCCTGAACCTCAACGCTCAGCTCCGGCGTGAACAAGTGCCTGCTCCCGTCCAGATGCGATTGGAACAACACCCCTTCTTCAGTGACTCTTCTCAGGCGGGCGAGGCTGAATACCTGAAACCCCCCGCTGTCCGTGAGAATTGCGCCGGGCCAGTTCATGAACCGATGAAGTCCGCCATGTCGGTTCACCAGATCATGGCCGGGTCTGAGGTACAGATGGTACGCATTGGCAAGAATCAACCTGTATCCCAGGCTCCGGATCTCATCGGGAGATACGGCCTTGACAACACCCCGGGTGCCCACCGGCATAAATGCCGGGGTAGCGATCTCGCCGTGAGCCGTTGTCATCACGCCCACGCGTGCGGCACTGCCTTCGTCCCGGCTTTTCACCTCAAACCGAAAACCCATGGGGCTCCAGTCGGTAGAGAAATCGCCTCCCACATTGCTTTCCCGGCACCTCGACGATGCAGAATCTCATGGTTCGCAACGGTCCATAGAGGCATACAGGTTGGCATCAATCGTCGAAATCGCCTTTCGGGCCTTTGTCGTGCGAGATTGAACCAGCCCTGGCCCGGATCTTCTCCTCGGTCCATTCCGACGGATCTTCGATCCTCGATCCCTTAGGACCCAGGTCGTACGTACCCGCGCTAAGGATGGTCTCCACCGCAAGCGGCGCCGTGTCCGCGCTGTTGAAAACGTTCACTATGAGATTGTAGACGAAGTCCTCGACGTTTTGGACCATTCTTTCCCTTATCTCTCGAGGCAGGGCGAGGAACTTGTTTTCAAAGGGCCTGTTGAGCTTCTTGTAGTCACCGCTCTTCCAGCCCTTTTCCGAAGCGTAGGCTGTCATTTCCGCCCACATGGCCTCCGTCACGCCCGCGTCGGGGAGCTTGATGAACCGGCCCTGTCCGTCGAGTTCCGCGTTGCCGTATTCATTCACCTTAACGCCCCAGGTGAGCATCTGGAGCGCTGTTGCGACGTTGGCTTTCGTCGTACGTGTCTGGCGGACCACAGAGCGAAGTCGGTCGTAGTTGTTGCCCGAAGTGCCGTGCTGAGCCCCGGAAACCTTGTACTCCTTGAGGGCCTCGTGAATGGTCGCGGTAAGTCCGACCTGGATTCCCACATCCTCCGTCTGAATACCGTGTGTAGTTCCGTTGTTCAGCGCAATCCAGTCAGGGAAGATCCCGTTTGCATTGAGCCCTCTAATGAGAAACAGAGCCTCTTCCACGGTTGACAAGCCTTCACTGCCCTTTATCTCGCCCACCTCGGTTTCATACCCTGCCCAGGCGGGTACGTATTGACTCAGGGCAATATTGGACAGAAGGTTTTCCTCATCAGGCAGATGTGAGGCATCTATGGCTATTGAAGTGACTCCCGCGTCGAACAGGCTGGGTATCTCCTGTCTGGCCCGTTCCACGTCTTTCGGCCCCTTCAAGCCGTAGTGGTCCGCGTGGATGGCAACAGGCACGGTTATTCCCAGTTCATTGCAGATCGAGTCCACCAGACGAGCCATATTCCACAAACTGACATCGCAGTAAGCGTCGGCGCCGCCTTCGGACTTGGCTATCTCGATAATGAGCGCGGCGTTTGCCCTCTGTGCAGCTCTTAGCGCTCCCCGCGCAACGAAGGAATTCCTCGCGTTTGCAGCTATAGCCATAGCACGGCCCTTAGCAATCATTGCGCGGTCGATTACCTTGCCGCTGACAAGCAGCGCCCTGGAGCCGGGAAAGAGTGTTGCAACGTTGGGTGGACGGCCTATCTCAAGGGCTCTCGTGTAGTCACTTGCAGGCATATTCGATTTCGTCTCCATAAAGTACCTCCCCAAAATCGTCTCGCAGCGCGTCAAGTGAAGCTGAACTTCCCCAGGAAGCAACAGGCTGCCCATCGGCACGCCACTGTCCGCTGATCGTGAACCATCCTGGAATTTGCCATATTAGCCGAAACACGCCGGGCAATCAACAACTTGTGGGAGCGGCTGGTAAGCATTCACTTGAACGGGGAAAACCCTCATGCTTATGTCGCGCAGGCTTTCCAGCCGGCGGCATTTCCAAGCCTTGGATAAGGCAGGCTGGAAAGCCTGCCCCACGCTTGCATGGGGGCCTTCCCACTCAACATAATGTTTGCAGCGTCTTGAAAGAAATTGAGAGGCTATTTCAGGAAACTCAACAGACGAATATCATGGACCGTTCGTTGAGACTTGTTCTTGATGTGCCTATTCCCGGGCGGATATCCGTACGCTTTCACAATCGTCAGATCGTATTCGCGCTGCCCATCCTTCGGAGGGGCCTTTTCCAGAACGCACCTCAAAGCCCCGAAATGAAGGGGCCGAAACGCATCGGAATCACTCAGAGAGTAGATCACCCCGTCAAAGGTGAATTCCAGTTTCTTGATCCACCAGAGCGTACCGTTGTGCACTTCCACCTTGAGGTACGGGGTCCCATCGTCCTCTCTGAACCGCACGTATCCGGTAGCGAACACGTTTTCCAGGTCCTTCTCGGACACGGTCTCATAGGGCGATGCAGTGAACGAATATCTCAGCATCCACGCAACACTCCCCATGGCGACTACAAAAAGAACCGCTATGACCGCGCAGACTACGTATATCTCGTTGCGCCTGAATGCTACCAGCAAAGGTCTTCTCATCTTGAACCGCCCTGAACGCGCTCGCCCGCGGTCATCTTTCCCGTCTTGGACTCGTACCTGTGCAAGACCCTGCTCTTGGTGAAGAAAGCATATCCTATGAACTCGCGCTTGTCTTTTCCCTGAGCCTTCAAACTAAGTATGATGTTCGGAGGTATCCGCACATTGGTCTTGCCGCCGCCGGGCACGGTGAGGAACTCCTCCCCTCCGTTGCCCTGCACATCCGCGTCGAAGTACCGGTGCTCTCTCGTGAAGAACTCCTCCTCTGCACGGGCGGCTTGCGTGAGCACCTTCGCCGCCAGCTCGCTCATCCGGCGATCCTTGTACCCTTCAACCATGAAGAAATGAATAGCGCCGAGCATTGAGATTATAGCCATCGCGGCGACCATCTCCACAACCGTAAGGCCGGCTTCCCATTTGGAGCGTCTCATTCTCCGGACCATCCCAAGAATATGGGCCAAGCTTTTGCGACCCGGACCGGGACAATGCCTCACAAAGAGCGGCGGACCCGGCCGTGGAGGAAGTACGTAGCGGAAAAGGCCGGAAAAGTCAAGCTCAAAGGTGATGTTTATTCAAATAGTTATAACACCTTCAAATACTTTACTCGCAGTTCCTTTCATAAGCACTGGATAATTATTATTCTTCCATTCGATATCCAGATCACCACCAGACAGGCCCACTACACATCTCTCTTCCACCAGCCCCTTCAGCCGAGCGACCACCGCTGCCGCACAAGCTCCAGTCCCGCACGCCAGAGTCTCGCCGCTGCCGCGTTCCCAGACCCGCATTTCGAGTCTCGTCCGGTCAACCACCCTGACGAACTCCACATTGGTCCTTTGGGGAAACAGCGGATGCCTTTCGAGGGACGCTCCGAATTTACCGGGGAAGGTGTCGGGTGATTCTTCGAGGATGATCACTGCGTGCGGATTCCCCATGGAAACCATTGAAGCAAGGAACAGCCTTCCTTCCGCTTCAACGGGATGGTCAAGAATTGGGGAGCCGTCGGTATGGAGATTGACCGGGATCATCTTTGGGTCGAAAATGGGCGCTCCCATGTTGACGCGCACTTTCTCTACCGTGCGGTCAGGTCCGAGGGAAAGTTCCACTGTCTTGATTCCGGCCCTGGTTTCGACGGGGATCGTTTGCTTTTCCGTCAGTCCGTTGTCATGGACGAACTTGGCCAGGCAGCGTATGCCGTTGCCGCACATTTCTGCGAGCGAGCCGTCGGCATTGACATAGTCCATAAAGAAGTCGGCAGTTGCCGAAGGCCTCACCGCAATGACTCCGTCCGCGCCGACGCCCGTGCGGCGGTTGCAGATGCTTCTCACCATTTCGGGCGAAAGGGTGACTCGTCCGTCGGGGTCATGGAACACCACGAAGTCGTTCATGGTTCCGTGCATCTTGTCAAAGTTGACTCTCATGGGACAAGAAAATAAGCCATTTCCGCCAATTCCGCAACTGCGAAATCTTCCCGGGCTGTTGTCCGTAGAAATCGCCATCACCTTCGGGTGTGGTATAAGCAGAATTTACGGACAACGGCAGACATCGAAGTGACGACCCGGTCCATGGAGGTTCTCATGAAAGGGCAAGTCATGGGAGTAAGAGACTGGAAGAAGCGATTTTCAGGCAAGCTGGTCACCGCAGAGGCTGCTGCTGCTCAAGTGAAGAACGGAGATCGCATTTTCCTTGGCAGCATGTGCGCGGAGCCTCGGCTGCTCATTCGTGCCTTGGCCGCATCTGCTCGAGACGATGTGGAGATCGTCCAGTTCAAGACCGGAGAAGAAGCTTCGAAGCTTCTGTCGCTAGGCAAGTGGAGGTTCCGGCTGAAAAGCTTCTTCCTTGGCCGCGAGAGAGTTGATGAAACGGGCATGTCCTCAGCGGACTACATTCCTTTGTTCCATTCGGAGATACCAAGGTTTTTCAAGAACCGGAGGATTCCCATCGACGTTGCCATGGTTCAAGTGACCGAACCTGATCGCTTCGGTCAGGTTAGCTTGGGAATATCCGTGGACATATCTCGGGCGGCCCTGGAGAACGCGCGCACGGTAATAGCCCAGGTGAACCCGCGCATGCCGAGAACATTGGGAAACACCTTCGTTCCGGTGGAACGGATCGCGTATCTCGTGGACGGGGAAGAAGAACTGGGTGAGATCGGGGAACTCAAACTCACGGACGCTGATCGAGCGATAGCGCGCTATTGCGGCGAGCTTATCGAGGACGGGGCGGTGCTGCAGGTGGGTTTTGCGGGGATTTCTCAGGCCTTGATCGATCATCTCAGAGAGCGCAAGGAATTGGGGGTCCATTCCGAATTGTTCACCGATTCACTGATAGATCTCATGGAAGCCGGGGTGGTTACAAACAGTACAAAGCGGTTTTTCAGAGGCAAGTCCCTCGCCACGTTCTGTCTGGGTACCCGCCGCGTTTACGACTATGTTCATGACAACCCGCTTTTCGAGTTTCATCCCTCGGATCTGGTTCTCAACCCTGCCTTTATCGCTGCCAACGAAAGAATGACCGCAATCAACATCGCGCTGCAAGTTGATTTGCGCGGCCAGGTCCGCCAAGGGAGCCTCGGATGGACTGCATTCGAGGGCTCCGGCGGAGATCAGGATTTCATGAGGGGGGCCGCCTTGTCTCCTGGCGGGCGATCCATAATCTGCTTGCGATCAACCGATCCCAAGGGGCAGTCGAACATCGTGGCCAACTTCGGTCCCAAGGCGGCAGTGATCATGAATCGGGGAGACGTGCATTTCGTGGTTACGGAGTTCGGGGCCGCGTTCCTCGGGGGCAAGTCGATTCGCGAACGAGCGCTGGCGCTCGTGGAAGTGGCTCACCCCGATCATCGGGACAGCCTCATAGATCAGGCCCGCCAGGCCGGGTCTGTGTATCCTGACCAGATCTATTTCCGCATGGCCTCCCCGCAGCTTCGCTCCCGAGTGCGAAGAGAGGTTGTGTTCAAAGGCGGCCTCAAGGCTCACATCCGCTGCGCTAAGCCAACGGACGTGACCATGCTCAGGGATCTTTTCTACAATCTGTCGGAAAGCTCCGTTTATTTTCGTTACTTCAGTCCCCGGCGGACCATGCCGCACCGCAATCTCCAGCAATACGTCAACCTCTCGGAGGAACAGGGAGTGTCACTCGTGGTGACCATTGGCCCGAGGGAAAACCGCAGGATGATAGCCGAGGGACGATTCGTCTTCGAACGGGATGACGCTTTTCCCGACGTAGCACTGATGGTGGAGGAAAACTACCAGGGCCGCGGCATAGGAACCTTCTTGCTGAATTACCTGATAGAAATTGCCAAGGAACGCGGGATTGAAGGACTTCGCGCCGATGTCCTGGCAACGAACTCCCCAATGATGAAAATAGTGGAGCGGCTTCCGTACGTGATGCGCACCTCGCTCTCGGAGGGTGCCTTAGAGATGAGATTCAGGTTCGATGAAATCAAGGAGGGCCGGCAGCCGGAAACGGGTTCATGAACGGGCAGAGGCGCAAAACCATTGGCAGGACGGGCAAAATGCCCGTCCCACCGGAGGTGCGCCGTTACGCAGATGACCCGCTGCCTCTGGTCATCCCAGTCTCGGCGAGTCGAACATGCGATCCCATCCGCTATCGTCTTCCTCTTCTTCGTCTTCGTCTTCGTTTTCCTTCTCTTCTTCTTCGCCCTCCTCCTCCTCTTCTTCTTCCTCGCCGTTGTCGGCTGCAACCAGGCATGCGGGGCCCGGTGTGAAGTCGTCGCTGACCTCAAGCCGGCCGCCTCGGTCTTGCCCGACGGAGTTGCACACGGACGGGCTGTTCCCGCCGCTGA
>DYLG01000035.1 GCA_020722215.1 Desulfomonile tiedjei | reverse complement strand
AAGCCGGGTTGCCGGTGAAAGGCGACGAATTCCGTGTTTCAACTTTGGTCGAGCAGATCGGCCAATTGCTCAGGCCACAGGGAGGATCCGGTTGACACGTTCGCTTGCTGCGCTGTTGCTTGTCTGGGTCTTGATCGCTGCCTCCGGAGCGAGGCCCGAAACCGAACCGCAGTCCCCCGCTGAAGTGATTTCACGAGTCAAGGCGGTGTACGAGAAGCACTGTTGCTTCAGGGCCAGGTTCGATCAGGTCACGGTCAATGTGGCGATGGATATGCGCGACCGATTCCTGGGAAACATGTACGTGAGGAAGCCCCATTTCATTGCCCTGGATGTGGAATCACCGGAAAAGCAAAAGGTGGTGATGAAGGCACGTTCCTACATGGTCTATTTCCCGGAGGACGGAAACGCTGTACGCGGGGAAGTCCCACCCGAACTCAACGTGGAACTCTTTTTCGGCTTCCTAGCCAATGTGGCCGGCCTTGACCGCCTTTTCGTGGTCTCGTACCCTCCCAAGTCTCACAGCCCCGAAGAAAACCTGATTCTCCTGGAACTCACCGAAAAGAAAAACCTGTCCAGCGCCTACAGAATCGTCCTCGGAATTGACAGCACGAAGTACATCATCAGGCGCGCCATCATTCACGACGCTCTGGGCAACTACAATCGGTACGACCTTTCGGACATCACGTTTCCGGACTCGATTCCCGATTCGGTGTTCCGGATTGATTACCCACATGGAACGCCAACTGATCCTCCACCTGCACCCGCTTCGAGTAAAAGTGACAGGAAGTAGCCTCTTCAATCTTGTTAGCCTGGGATGCCCGAAGAACCGTGTGGACTCGGAGCGGATCCTATCCGTGATGACCCGGGCAGGATTCGCCCATACCGAGGATATTTGCGCAGCCCAGGTGATAATAATCAACACCTGTGCGTTCATTGAGCCTGCGGTGGAGGAATCGGTGGAAGTGATCCTGGATTCTAGGGCCGAAAACGAACAGGCATTACTGGTGGTTGCAGGGTGCCTGCCGCTGCGCTATGGAGAAAGCCTAAGAAAAGCCCTCCGCGAGGCGGACCTCTTTGTCAAACCCGACAACATTCCGGATATGCCCGGACTTGTGCGCGAAGCAATGAGAAAGCGTTTCCCGCTGAAGACTGCCGGCGCCTCGAAAGGAACAGGGCCCCGTCACGGCGTTGAAATCCGGGACTGTCAACCTTGGGTTGCAAGGGTTGTCACTACTCCCGGATACGCGTACCTCCGCGTGGCTGAAGGATGCTCCCGATCTTGCCGCTATTGCACCATTCCATCCATAAGAGGACCTTTCCGCAGCGTGGCGCCGGACTCGCTGGAACAGGAAGTCCGATTCCTTGCCGCTGCCGGCGCAAGGGAACTTGTGCTCGTCGCGCAAGACTTGACGGGGTACGGCATCGACAGGCGAGAAAAGAGCGCTCTTGTAAAACTTCTTAAGAGAATCAGTCGCATCGAAGGGATCAGATGGATTCGCCTGATGTACCTGCATCCGGAAGGTATCCCCAAAGACCTCCCCGCGCTGATCAACGAAACGGAAAACATTCTTCCTTACCTGGACATTCCGTTCCAGCACGTATCCCAGGCGGTTCTGGCAGCAATGGGAAGACCATGGAAAGGGGACCGGATCCGGGACCTGGTTCATCTCCTCAGGGACCGCATCCCGGGTCTCGTGCTGAGAACCACCCTGATGGTCGGATTTCCCGGAGAAGGAGAAAAGGAGTTCGCGGAACTGAGGCAATTCGTACAATCAATGCGAATCGAGCACGTAGGAGTCTTTTCCTATTCGCCGGAGGAAGGAACTGCCGCGTGGTCGCTAGGCGACCCGGTTCCGCCGGAAGTCAAGACCATCAGGGCCGATGAAATACGAAACATCCACGTCCGATTCGCCGAGGAACGCGGCCGCCCGAGGATCGGGTCCGTGGAAGACGCACTGGTGGAAGGCCTTTCCGCTGAAACCGATCTCCTTCTTGCTGCACGAACCTGGGATCAGGCCCCGGAAGTGGACGGAATGCTGTACATAACATCAGGGAAAGCTGCGGCCGGTGAAATTCAACCCGTCAAGATTACCGGATGCCACGGAACGGATCTGTTCGGCGAAATCATCGAGTAACAACTCACTCTCGCAGGGTAGGCTTTCAGAGGGTGTCTCACAACCCTTGAAGATGTTCGAGTCGTTGCACGCCGGCGGTCAAACAGGTCAGGGTAACCTGGACGTTATACGTACGGGCCGCGAAGCGGCAAGAGGCATCTTCTCCAGGGTCATGGGCCAAGACCAACCTGCAAAAGCATCCGTATAGCCGAGTCAGACCTCCTGTTCCTTCGGAACCCGGACGCGGCAGCGTCCGGGCTACCCGCGTGGCGCCGCGGAGCCGAAGACGTCAGCGTATTTCTGCGAAGGAGCACCAAGAAAAACGAACCAATACCCGGGGAAAAACCGTCAAAGGGCATCCTTCGGCCGGCCCTCCCGGGTTGCCTCTAAGCCGGACGCCGAATCATCTGTACATGAACAGGTACAGGGCAACAGCTACCAGGAAGGTCAAGAGCACAACAATCTTGGTAATGAGGGAGATTTCCATCGGGGGATGATACAGTAGCGGGGCGGAGTTTTGAAGGGCAAAGAATAGCGCGTCGATGTAGCACTGTGATTTCAAGTAGTTTACGCCAGAGCCCAGAACAGGAGCAAGCAAATCATTAACAACAACATCATATAAACAAGATATCATCTTGGATTTCTGGTTTTTTATTGACATCAGCAATCTCGATCTGGTAATATCCTTCGCAAGATCATTGTCCGGTCATGGATTCATCAACTCAGGAACCGCCGTACCGGATATTGGACCATGGAAACCACCCAGCGGAGAGTGGCTCCAATAGGCACGAGTTGCTCTACACGGTCTTCGGGAGAACATAGAAATGAGGTCACCTCTAGCAAGAAATCTATCGATTTGGCTGGGATGCCTGCTGATGGCAATAACCTGCTCCTCGGCCCTGGGCGCCCAATCGGGCGCCATAACGGGGGTCAGCCTTGACCCAGGGGGTCAAACGCTTGTCATCTCTTTGCAGGGAGATATAGGCAAGCACTTGGCGCGGGTAATCGGCCGACCCAACAGACTCGTAATCGATTTCGAGGACGTGCTCACAGGCAAGGTGCCTCACAAGATAAAGGTGGAGGGGAAGGCGATTCACGAGATTCGGGTCGGCGACTACCGTGGCAAGGCACGAGTCGTCGTGGATTTTCAGCAGAACCCTGTCCCCGCGTTCAAGATCCATAGAGACCGAGGCAGGGTAGCGGTTGCTTTTGGCAGGACCTTTGCCGGAGGAATTCCGGCTCCTCCCGCTGACGCGGCGGAAGCTGGAGCCGGCCCCGCGCCGAAGTCCCCCCTTGCTCCGGACTTTCGTCCAGCAGCGGCACATCCGGCTGTTCAGGATGAAGCCGGTACTGACACAAGAGGACCTGCGGCTCCACCTGTTTCGCCCGGCAGCCCGAAGAAGGCCCTGGGCGTTAAGGAGGTGAGGCTTGCTCAGAGCATGGCTCTCAATGTTCCCCCAAGGCAGCCTGTGGCCCTGTCCGCACAGGGTCCCGGATCGGACAAGGGAGTTAGATTGGCCCAGGGCCGGCAGCCGGCCGCGCCCCCTACTCCGGATGACTCGGCTGCTCCTATGCCTCCGTCTGTCTCCGGTCCTCGCAGCTACGCCGGTCCGGGGGTCAGCGGTCGCATGGTTCGAGAGGTGAGGCCGCCCGTAACGCCGCCCACGCCTGATCCCAGGCTGGTGGTTCAGGAAATCACCGAACTGCGCTTCATTCAGGTAGGGCACAATTCCAGGCTGGTAATACGGGGTGGGGATCACCTTGATTACCGCCTGAACAAAGTGTCTCCCACTAAGGTAAGAGTTGATTTGATCAACGCTGAAATTCCCAAGGCACACCAGAAGCCGCTGAGGACGGATTTGTTCTCCACATCGGTGGAGATGATCGTACCAGGATCCCAATCAATCTTCATTCAGCTTAAGGATGCGGTACCGTATCAGGTTCAGAAGAAGAAGGGCGTCCTCATGATCGACTTCCCGGCCCCTCGGTTTGCCATGACGGATGACCAGAGGGCCATACTGGCGCCCAAAGAGGGTGAAGCTGCGGGCAAAGAGGCTTTCGAGAAGCGCCGGGAAGCTCTCATGGCCAAGAGGGAAGCAGCGCGCATACTCAAGGAGGAAGAAGCCCGGCGCAGAAGCGAGACAATCGGCCAACAGATCTCCACTCTGCTGAAAGAACAGGAGGAACTGCTCAAAGAACGTCGAGAGCTGGAGAGAAGATACAAGCAAACCCCTGATCCCGAGGTTTTCAATAAACCTGTTACCATGGATTTCCAGGGAATCTCGCTGCGCAACGCTTTCAGGCTCCTGGCCGAGCAGGCGGGCTTGAACATAATCGTCGGCAACGAGGTTGCCGGAACCACGACCCTCCGGCTGTTCCAGGTGCCGTTGGGCCAGGTGGTGGATCATCTGCTTAAGACCAACCGACTGGACAGGGATCTGGTGGGCAATGTCATGTGGATCGGATCCGAGGCAAACATAAAGAAAGCCAAGGACCTTAGGAAAAGGGAACATAGGCTCCTTGTTACTGAATCGGACAAGAAGATTGCAGCGATAAAGAAACAAATCAAGGATCTCGAGCGGGAGCGTGAGAAAGCTCTCCAGGAAGCGGCAAAGGAGGCGGCCGCCGATGAAGAGGCTCCCACCCAAACCACGGAATTCGAGACCGTAGGAGCTACTGAAACCATCACGATCCAGGGCGAGCCGGTTACTCTCCTTCTGGTGAGAGTGAAACTGAACTACGCCAAGGCAAAGGAGGTCAAGACCATCCTGGACTGTGTATTCAACAGAAAGTGCGCCGGAGTACAACAGACCGGAGCCGAGCTGACGGAAGAAACCCTTGAACGCGAACAGGAGCAATTGGAGGAACAGGGTTTTCAGCGGGGGAGCCCCGGAGCCCAGGCACGAATAGCTAGGAAACAACAGCAGTTGGAAGCCTCGCGTCGAACGGAAGCTGCCGAGGCTGTGGCGCAGCAGCCGCCCGTTCAACGCACTACGGTTGCCCAGGCCCTGGCGAGCCTGCGGGGAGCCGCTCCAATGGATAGGAGAATGCAGGAGATACTTGCCCACACGGTTCTCTGGTCCAGTGACGAGTACAACATGCTCTTCATCAAGGATCTGCCCGAGCGCATCGAAGAGATGAAGAAACTCATCGCCACGCTGGATGTTCCCGTTCCCCAGGTGATGGTCGAGGCGAGGCTCGTTCAGGCCACCCGAGACTGGAGCCGCGGTTTGGGAGTGATCTGGGGCGCCTCTAACAACCAGATGGGCACCATAAGGGGAAATCGAACGGCAATGTGGGGAGTATCGGGCCTGACTTCGGGCGGATTCTACCAGCCCACGGGTGACGGAATTCTCCCGGGCACAAACCTTGCCGGCTACGCAGTCAACCTCCCTGCTACGGTGACGGGCGGCACGGTCATGGGTGTAGGAATTCAATTCGGATTGCTTGCAGCAGATTATGCTACCGACCTGGCAATGCAGCTCCAGCTCGGGGAGGCCTCGGGCAAGACAAAAATTATAGCCCGACCCAAGGTCCAGGTGATTGACGGCAAGAAGGCAAGCATCAAGAACGGCAGGAAGATAGCCTACTATACGGTGTCCGCGGACGGAACCCAGACCCAGCTCGTCAACGTGGACCTGCTGTTGGAAGTCACCCCGAAGATATTCCCCGACGGCAGAATACAGATGAATCTCAATGTCAAGGACAACGACGTCGGCGATGTAGTCAACGGTCTGGCCTCCATCATCACAAGGGAATCAAAAACCATCATGATCGTCAGAGACGGCGAGACCGCAGTAATCGGCGGAATTCTCAGGAAAACCGACAACAGCAGCAGGCGGGGCTATCCGGGACTTATGAACATCCCGATTCTCGCCGGGCTATTTTCCAACAAGACAGCCAGAAAGAACGTACAAGAACTGCTCATATTCATTACCCCCACCATAGTCAAGAGGCCGCCTTCCGCATCTTAGACTCTCACCCTACTCCAAACCCCGCCTTCCCCCTCACGCATCGCGGAGGGGGAAGCCCCCTTCCTCGCCGGCCTTTTTTACGAAAGGAGATCCTTCTTAAGGTGGTCTAACTCGGACATGGTTGCCGCGTCGAGAACCGCATTCTTTGGGAGTCTTGGTACGACCGCCGTGCCTGAAATGCCGAATGAGGCAAGTCGTTTTCTCTCCGTGTTGAGCATCTTCTTCCGATCCGCGTGTCGGTGCTTTATTCCGGATCTAAGCACGGAACGGACCTTGTTGAGGACATCGGCCTTGCCGGGACCTTGGGGCAGATCCGCCATGATGCTCAGATGTTTCAGCGCTCTTTCGTCCGAGGGTATGGCCTGGACCATTTGCACCCAAAGGAGATCCATGATGAGCTGTCGGTCTTCTTCAGGCACGTCAGTCATGGAAGCGAGTGCTGCCTGGACGTCGTCCGGCGCCTCGAGCAGCTTGAGCCTCAGCCCTTTGGCCCTCTTGGACATCTCTTCTCGGCGTACGTCTTCCTTCTCCTCTCGAGAAAGCCGCATGCCTCGCGTTCGTTCCATGATGAGATCTATGGTACTCTTGATCTCCGTCACAGCTTTCCTTCCAGTCTCCTTGTCAACGGGCGCCCCGAAAATCCCCGCGCCCAGGCCGGACACGCTTTCCGCACGTGCACGGTTCTATTCCCTGATCTGACCGTCTCCGAGCACAATGAACTTGGTGGTTGTGAGATCTTCCACTCCCATGGGTCCGTAGGAATGGATCTTTGTGGTGCTGATTCCGATCTCGGCCCCAAGGCCGAACACGTACCCGTCGCTCATTCTTGTGGCCGCGTTGACGATCACGGTGGAAGAGTTCACCTCCTTTAGGAATCTCTGTGAAGCCGCGTAGTCGGTCGTCACTATGGACTCGGTGTGCAAAGAGCCGTACTTGGCAATATGAGCTATGGCCTCACCTATGTCGTCAACCACTTTCACCGCGAGTATCAGATCGAGGTACTCCGCGTACCAATCATCTTCCGTAGCGGGCTTCATGGACTGCACCAGGCGCCTGGACTTTTCGCAGCCTCTCAATTCCACGCCTTCGGCGGTGAGCTTCTCCGCAGCAGGGGGAAGGAACCTGTCCGCCACGTTCCGGTGAACAAGAAGAGTTTCCAGGGCATTGCAAACGCCGGGGCGTTGTACTTTTGAGTTCAAGGTCAGCTTGATTGCCATGTCCAGGTCGGCGGACTTGTCCACGTAAAGGTGACAGACCCCCTTGTAGTGCTTGATTACCGGTATCCTGGAATTCTCCGCCACGAAGCGGATCAGCGCTTCTCCACCTCGCGGAATGACAAGGTCAATGAAGTCCTCAAGCTTGAGCAGGTGCAGTATCGCTTCTCTGTCCGTCATGGGGATCAGGTTCACGATGTCGCCGGTGACGCGGTTGTCTTCCAGCGCTTCCTTGAAGAGCGCGGTTATGGCTTTGTTGGAATTGATCGCCTCGGATCCCCCGCGGAGAATCACCGCGTTGCCCGCCTTGAGACACAGCGCGGCGGCATCCGCAGTCACATTCGGCCTGGACTCGTAGATGATTCCGATCACTCCCAAGGGAATTCGCATCCGACCCACGCGCATGCCGTTGGGACGCGTCCACATTCCGACTATTTCCCCGACAGGATCACGGAATGCTGCAATCTCGTCCACCCCTGCCGCAGTTTCGTCGATAACCTTGTCCGAAAGGGTCAGGCGATCCAGCATCGCCTTTGAAAGCCCTTTGGCCTGACCGGCCTCCACGTCCTTCCCGTTCTCTTCCTGAAGAAAGGACCGGCGTTCCCTGAGCTTGGCCGCGAAGTCCCGCAGGATCCTCTCCTTAACGGGTATTGCCAGATTGGATGCAGCTCCGGCAGCATCATGCGTGACCGTAGCTATGCGAAGGACTTCTTCTTGCAATGACATTTTCTGCTCCATGGTGAGCGTGAATCAAGGATCTCAATTTTCTTCCCGACGCCGGGGTCAGCATCCGTAGGGCGGGCTCCGCCCGGCATGTTTTTCAGGCCGACCCCGACCTCCACGTACTGACATCGCGCCTATCGGCACGGATACATCAGCGTATTTACGCCATTAACCACAAAGGGCCGGCCGCAGAATGACCCTGCCCACCATTTTGGCATGGGGCCTTGGTAGGGGCGACCGGCCGTCACCCCTACTTCAACCGGCCCGCCGCCCGAATCCGTGACCGTACCTTTGAAACGTCATCCTAAGGGATTGTCACGAAATAAGAGCGGCGTATGTGGTAGGGGCGGACCCATGTGTCCGCCCTCTTCGGCCGTACCGAACCCCTTTTGGGGCAGACACGCAGGTCTGCCCCTACCCTCGGTTCGGCAGCCGTCTGCCTCGTTCATTTCGTGACAGGCCCTACGCATTACTAGCACCAGGTTTCCCACTCGTCAACCCCCGTTGCCGGCAGGTGGCTTCCCGCTTAACTCCCGCCTCGCAGCGGGTTGCTGCAAGACACCGTCATATTTGTGGCAATCGCGGGGCCTACTGGAATATACTCTCCGTTGGCCGCTGTGAATCAACGGAGGATGAGTATGATTCCCATCTTGTCTATTGTCGGTCGATCAAATGTGGGAAAGACCACGCTTCTGGAAAAACTTGTACGAGAACTCACCGGGCGGGGCTACAGAATTGCCACCGTGAAGCATGACGCCCACAGTTTTGAGATAGACCACGAAGGAAAAGACTCCTGGCGCCACAAGGCCTCGGGCGCTGTGATGACGGTGATCTCCTCCCCGGGAAAGCTTGCACTGGTAAGCGATACGGATCATGATCATACGCTTTCCGAACTGCGGGATCGCTTCATTGACCACGCCGACCTCATAATTACCGAGGGATACAAAAAGGAAGCCCATCCGAAGATAGAGGTCTTCCGCAAGGAGCGCAGCACGGAACTGCTCTGTGTGACCGACGACAACCTCTTGGCCATCGCAGGCGACCCGGAAGACCGGCCGGAAAACGTGCCCGTGTTCGACCTGGATGACCCCGCGTCTCTCTGTGATTTCATCGAGGAGCGGTTTCTGTCAAAATGACGCCTCTGGTAACGGAATGGATATTCTTGTGGAACCTCATGATTAGACGGCGACATTTCCTACGCTTATTCTAAAGAATGACGTTCCCGATGCAGAACCCAATGGAATCGAGTATGCTGCAAGTCAAATTCTCCGACATACTCAGGGCCACTTTGCCTCTTCGGTCCGGAAACGAAGGATGGTTGGGCTTTTCCCCGAAAGGCGACCTCTATCACGTTGTAGTGCCCGTTGACGTCCAGATCGCACGGGGCGTAATGGCGTGCAACAGGCCTACCGACGGCACTCCTTTCGGCGGTTATGCCAAATGGCTCTATTTCAGATGCCCACCTTTTGAGGACGAAGGAGGGCAGGGGAGCAGCGACGAATCAGCCCGGATTCGGCAGGCTTCTGCAACGGCCCGACTGCTGATCAAGTGGCTCAGTTCCTATGGAATCGAAGCTACAGTTGATAAGCGTCATCCGTCCGAGCAGGAGGAAGCCTCTTCAGTGGACGCTGCCTCCGAAGAATCGCCGGCCGGCCGGAAAACTGAAACGCATGACAGGACGAAGGAGTTCCCTGCCGATTAGCGAGAAAATCGAGAGATCAAGAAGATGAAATTCATCCTCAACGGCTTTACCGAAGAGCGGGAAGGATGCTCTCTTACAGTACAGGAGCTTCTGGACCGCGAGCAAGAGGATGACCCTGCGGTGATCGTCGAAATAAACGGCCGGTTCGTTTACAGAAAGGATTTCGGCCGGGTCACGATAAACGAAGGGGATCGGGTGGAATTGATTCACCCTTCCTTTGGGGGATGACCCAACTGGTTCATCCAAGGAGACAGGTGAATGTTGAATTTTTTCACGCGGAGCCTTTTGCGCACAATAACCGGCGTATTTTTTCTTGTTGCAGTGGTACCGCTGGGTACCGCCGGGTACCTGGCATTCACCTATGCCAAGGAGGGCCTCGAGAAGGCTGCATTCGACAAGCTTCGTTCAGAGCGGGAACTAAGAAGGAAGGAACTGATCAGGTCCCTCCATCTGGCCATGGACAATCTCAGCTTCCTGGCCGCCACACCCACAGTGAGAAAGGGCGTGGAACAGCTCACTTCATACCACGAGAACAAAAAGGGTTCACCGGACAGTACCTTCGATGTCGGGTCCGATCTGTACCAGCGGATTTACTCGGAGATCTCCCCGCTCTTCCGGAGTTTTCCGGACACTCACAAATCTGAGCTGAACGGGTATGACGATTTCTTGCTGATCAGCGCAAAGACCGGCCATGTCATGTTTTCGCTTGGGAAGCTGGAAGATTTGGGGGACAATCTCAACACGGGCAAGCTCTCCCAGAGCGGCCTGGCCAAGGTATGGCAGAAGGTGGTAAGCACCGAAAAGCCTGCATTGGCGGATTACTCGCGGTACGAACCGACTAAAGGTGTGAGTGCCTTCCTTGGGGTTCCGGTGAAGGGGGCCGACGGAAAAGTCTCGGCTGTCTTAGTGCTGCGACTTGGTTCGGAGGCTGTCAACGCTGTGTTCATATCGAGTTGGGAACTGGGCAAGACCGCGGAAGTGTATGTGGTAGGGCAAGATCTCATAATGCGGTCTCAATCCCGCTTTGTGAACGACCCTACGGTTCTGGTCAAGAAGGTTGATACACTGCCCGCCAGAGAAGCAGTTCAAGATATGGAGGGTGCGGTCGTCATCGAAAACGATCAAGGCCAATCGCTATTAAGTTCGTACTCGCATGTGGGTTTGAACGAGGACGAGCGACTCGGCGCGGACTTCGATTGGGGGGTTTTGGCTGAGCAAGGCAGAAGCGAGGCATTTCAGTCGGTTACCGGCCTCTCTATACGGATGGCCCTGATTGGACTGGTTGCGGCTGCGGCGGCTATCGTCTGCGCGTTCCTTCTTGCAAAAAGGCTTTCCGGTCCAATCATCAGGGCGGCAGGGGTGGCTGCAAAAGTTAGCGAAGGAGACCTGACCGTTGAGCTGCCCGAGGTGAAAAGAAATGACGAGATCGGCGCTCTTGTCCGAGCGATCAGGCTCATGATCACGGATTTGAGGGAGCAGATTCGGCGCATCGCGGACGGTGCCCGCATCCTTTCCTCAGCAGCGACGGAGATTTCCTTGACCGTATCCCAACTTGCCGCCGGCTCCACTGAGACAACCACCGCCGTAACCGAGACAACAACTACAGTCGAGCAGGTCAGGCAGTCCGCCAAAGTCTCGGCAGACAAGGCGAGGAACGTGACCGAAACCTCCGAAAAGGCCGCTGAGGCGTCGGAGTCCGGCAAAGTCGCCACGGATGAAGCCGAGGTCACGATGAAACGGATTAAGGAGCAGATGCAGTCTATCGGCGAGAGCGTGATGCGGCTCAACGAAAAGAGCGAGACGATTCAGTCAATCATCTCGGCAGTTCAGGATCTGGCCGACCAATCAAACCTGCTGGCTGTCAACGCCTCAATCGAGGCTGTTCGCGCGGGCGATCTCGGGAAAGGATTCGGTGTTGTCGCAGCCGAGATCAAGTCCTTGGCCGATCAGTCCAAAACCGCTACGGGCCGGATTCGAGAAATCTTGGCGGACATCCGGAATTCCATAACCGCGACAGTGCTTACCGCCGAGCAAAGTGCCGGATCCGTTCAAAGCGGGGTAGAAAAATCCCGTCAGGCGGGCGAGTCCATCAAGTTGTTGGCTGACAGTGTTGGGGCTGCGGTGAAAGCGGCACGGGTCATCGAGGCGTCCAGCGCGCAGCAAAACGTGGGGGTGGATCAGGTGGCCAGAGCCATGTCCAGCATCCAAGACGCCATGCGGCAGAACAGCGAGGGCGTTGCCCAATTGGAACAAGCTGCCAGGAGCCTCAGTGACTTCGCCAAGGACTTGAACGGCCTTGTGGATCGGTATCGGATCTAGGAGAGTGTCTCACAACCAGTGAAGATGCTCGAATCGTGGCACGACGCCGCCATGCTGTTCGACGGACCCGCCGCCATATGCCTTGGTGGCCTTGACTTCCGACAGTGCGGGTACAGATTGAAATAAGAAGATCCGTGGGAGAGTTGCCCATGGCCGCGAATCGTCCGGGTTTTCTGCTTGCTGCGTCGGTGGCCGCGTTTCCCATGCTTGTCTGCGGTCCAATTGTGCATTCCCGGACTATTGGTTATTACCCGCTGCTATAGCCCACCACCTCAATTCATTGCTGCAAGCTGCACTCTCCCGCGGAACTTTGCCTGGAGGAAACCCGTCAGAGCATGGGGTTTGTAGTAAGCAAGGCGTCCTAAGACGGCTTTTCACAAATACGGTTACGTATCCGGGACCAACTTCCTGCGCAGAGCGGTAGCAACCGGCGTCCCCGCCGGTCCCGTGCATAATGACCGGCAAGATGCCGGTCCTACTGTCAGAGGCCAGTGGACGCGTCCCGGTTGTCGGAAGCAATTTCCTGATCCCGAGGAGAGGCCTTCACAGGAGGGACCGTGATGGGGACCAAGAGAAAATGGAAAGAGAGAATGAGATCTCTTTTCTGGGCGTTGCTCTGGACCGGGTGTGCAGTTCTGGCCCTGGTGGCGGTTTTCTTCCTCGTAACGGGCGAGTATGGCAGGCAGTCGCACACAGACCACGAACTTGCCGCAACGGAGCGGCCAACGTCGCCGCGTCCCGAAGAAAAGCCTGTAGCGGAGAACCCCGTACCCGCTCTCTGGACATGCGTGATGCACCTCCAAATAAAGCTGCCCGCTCCGGGCAAATGCCCCATCTGCGGAATGGAGCTGGTCCCGGTGGCCCCTACAGGAGCGTCATTCCCCGTGCGAGCCCGTTCGCTAACCATGTCCGAAGAGGCCAGAAACCTCGCCGAGGTTCAAACGACTCCGGTGAAGCGAGAGCGTGCCTACGTGAAGCTCCGAATGGTGGGAATGGTGTTCGACGATGAAACCCGCATCGCCTCGCTCACCGCTCGAGTAGAAGGGCGTCTTGACGAGGTGCACGTCAACTTCACCGGTGTCCAAGTCACAAAGGGCGACCCCATGGTCACCATCTGGAGCCCTACACTCATCAAGAGTCAGGTGGAGCTGTTCGAGACCATAAAGAGCAAAGACGATGAAGCAACCATCCGCGGGGCGGAAGAGAAGCTCATGCAGTATGGCATGACAAAAGAGCAAGTCGAACGAATTCGAGAGAACAAGAAGCCGGAGCTTTACGTAACCCTCAGGGCGCCCATCAGTGGAATTGTGATGAAGAAAATGGCGGTTCTCGGCCAATTCGTGAAAGAGGGTCAGGACATGTTCGTCATCAATGACCTGTCTCACGTGTGGGTGAAGCTCGACGCGTACGAGCCGGATCTCCCTTGGATAAGGTACGGGCAGGAGGTCACGTTCACGTCGCCGTCCTTTCCGGGAAAAACCTTCAAGGGCAAAGTGATTTTCATAGAGCCTGTCCTGGAAATGGAGACTCGTACGGTCAAAGTGAGGGTTGATGCAGAAAATCCCGATTATGAATTGAAGCCCCATATGTTCGTGAATGCCGAGCTTGAAGCCGAAGTGGACGACCAGGGCAGAGTGATAAAGCGGGAGTGGGTGGGTAAATATGTCTGCCCATTCGACCCCAAAGAAGTGAGCGACCTTCCGGGAACCTGCCCCAAGACCAAGCAGCCGTTGCGGCCCGCGACCGCGTACGGGTACTCCGGCGTGGAGAATCCGGTGCTTCCTCTTGTAGTGCCCGATACTGCGGTCTTGTTCACCGGAAAACGCTCTCTTGTATATGTGGAAGTCCCAAATCATGATCAGCCCACGTATGCGCAGAGGGACGTAATTCTTGGTCCGAGGGCGGGCAACAGTTACGTGATCTATGGCGGCCTAAAAGAAGGGGAGCGCGTAGTTGTCAAAGGCAATTTTGAAATTGACAGCTCCGTTCAGATCTCCGGTCAGCCCAGCATGATGAATCCGGTTGAGACGCCGGAAGTCACGAGCGAGGCCAAAAAGCCCGCGCCTCGTTCGCCTGGTGCTCATGCCGGTCATGGTGCTCCCGGCCAAGAATGAATACCCCGCGGAATGGACACCTGAGACGGATGCCTACTCCATTCATGCGAAAGAGGGGCAGTGATGGAGAATCCAAATCACGAATCGGAGATCGTATGCCCCACATTTTTCTCGAAAATGATGGGTTTCTGGTTACAGCAGAAGCTTCTGGTGTTTGTTGGGGTATTGGCAGTCTTTCTCGCGGGTCTGGCGGTTGCTCCCTTTGACTGGGACATACCTCTTCTGCCAAGGAATCCTGTTCCTGTTGATGCAATTCCGGACATTGGAGAAAATCAGCAGATAGTGTTCACCACGTGGGAGGGGCGTTCGGCGAAGAACATCGAGGACCAGATTACCTATCCATTGACCGTGCAACTCTTGGGCATCCCGGGAGTGAAGGCCATCAGGAGTTATTCCTATTTCGGGTTTTCCACCATCTACGTGGTGTTCGAGGAAAAAGTAGAGTTCTACTGGTCGCGCACCCGGATATTGGAGCGACTCAATTCACTCCAGCCCGGAGTTTTGCCTGTGGGCGTGCAACCGACATTGGGGCCCGATGCAACTGCTGTGGGACAGGTCTTCTGGTACACCCTCGAAGGCAAAGGATTCGGCTTGGACGAGCTGAGAACTGCACAGGACTGGTACGTGCGGTATTCGCTGCAATCCGCAAGAGGTGTGAGCGAAGTCGCGTCCGTGGGAGGGTATGTCAAGGAATACCAGATAGACGTCAATCCGAATGCCCTCAGAGCCCACGGCGTGAGTCTCATGGATGTCTTCACAGCGGTCCGGAAGTCCAATATTGATGTAGGGGCTCGTACCATCGAGTTGAATAAGGCTGATTACATCATCCGCGGGCTGGGGTTCATCAAATCCGTCCATGATCTGGAAAAAGCCGTGGTGAAGGTAACTGACAATATCCCTTTGCACGTCAAAGATGTTGCCACGGTATCTGAAGGGCCGGCATTCAGACAGGGAGCGCTCAATAAGGGCGGGGCAGAGGCCGTGGGGGGAGTGGTGGTCGTTCGTTTCGCAGAGAATCCCCTGCAGGTCATAAAGAACGTTAAGGCCAGAATCCAAGAGATTGCTCCCAGTCTCCCAAAGAAAACCCTCGCCGACGGCACAACGTCCCAGATCAAAGTCGTCCCGTTTTACGATCGCACTCATCTCATCCATGAAACCCTTGATACGCTGAAGAAGGCGCTGTCAGAGGAAATCCTGGTCACCATCATCATCGTGGTGGTCATGGTCAATCATCTGGCCAGTGCGGCTTTGATTTCATCCATCCTGCCTATGGCCGTCCTCTCCACCTTCATTATCATGAGGCTCATGGGAATCGACGCAAATATCATGGCCCTGTCAGGCATCGCAATTGCCATCGGGGTCATGGTGGACATGGGAATCATTCTTACGGAAAATATTCTGAGGCACGTAGAACATGATCCGCCGGAAAAGAGCCGTCTCAAATTAGTCCATGAAGCAGCAACCGAGGTAGGCGGAGCGGTAATCACGTCTGCTTCCACGACCATCATTGCCTTTCTTCCCGTTTTCGCGTTAACCGGCGCTGAGGGGAAACTGTTCACGCCTTTGGCATGGACCAAAACGTTCGCAATAACAGCTTCCCTCGTCCTGGCCTTGTCCATTGTTCCGCCACTCGCGCACATCGTGTTCACGAAAAGGAATTTTCGCACAAAAACATTGGCGATTGCTTACGGATTGGTTGCAATTGCCGGGATTTGGATCGGATACGCTTTTTCATGGTCCGTTGGACTGGGTGTCTTGATCCTGGCAGCCATGAAAGCCGTATCACTGTTTCTTCCGTCTCACATGAGGGAGAAAGTGCCGGCCGCAATGAATCTGGTCGCACTCGCCTTGGTGATCGTGCTGCTCACCGAACACTGGCTTCCTTTGGGGCCGGAGAAAGGACTGCTGAGGAATCTGGTCTTCTGTGCCGGCCTTATTTTCGGGCTTCTAGGTATCCGAAAGATCTTCACCGGCTACTATCGTCAGGCTTTGGCGTGGATGTTGGATCACAAGGCTCAATTTCTGGTCGTCCCCATCACCTCGGTTGTTCTTGGGCTTCTTATATGGCTGGGATTCGACAGGGTATTCTCGTTCATTCCATGGACGGTCAAACAACTTGGATTCGGAAGGCCGCCCGTAGTAACGGCGCAGCATGTTCATACGCCCGAAAAGAAGACCGATATTCCCACAGGGCCCCTGTCGGCGCAAGAGGATCCCGTAAGATCCTCTCGTACCTGGCAGAAGCTTTCGGCACTCTTCCCCGGCCTAGGCAAGGAATTCATGCCGGATCTGGAAGAAGGTACATTCCTGTACATGCCTACTCTGATGCCGCACGCGTCCATTGGTCAGGCACTGGACGTGATACGCAAGCAAAACCTCGCCATCAAGGCTATTCCGGAGGTCGAGTCAGCGGTGGGAAAGATCGGCCGGGTGGAGAGTGCACTCGATCCGGCTCCGATCTCCATGATAGAAACCATCGTCAACTTCATCCCTGAGTACAAGACCGATCCTGAAACGGGCCATCATGTCCTTGATCCCGAAACCGGCAAACCGATCCGCCAATGGAGACCGCAAATCCAATCCGTCAATGATATTTGGAATGAAATCGTCAAGGCCGCTCATCTGCCCGGGACAACCGTAGCTCCCAAGCTCCAGCCCATTGCCGGCCGGATAGTGATGCTCCAAACAGGCATGAGAGCCGCCATGGGCATCAAGATTCGAGGAAACAGTCTCGAAGAGCTGGAACAGGTTGGCTTGCACATGGAGCGTCTGCTCAGGGAGGTTCCCTCCATTGAGCCCTCCTCTGTCATCGCGGATCGGAACATTGGTGTGCCGTATCTCGAAATCGACATTGATCGAGACGCCATAGCCAGGTACGGAGTGAATGTCCAGGATGTCAATGATGTCATAGAAATAGCCATAGGGGGGAGACGAATAACCACTACGGTAGAGGGCCGTGAGCGGTACCCGGTCCGGGTTCGGTACGACAGGGAACTGCGCGACTCGGTGGAGGCTCTGGGCGACATCCTGGCGCCCGGAGCCGGAGGGGTCCACATACCTATGAAATCGCTGGCTGAAATTAAGTACGTTCGTGGACCCATGGTCATAAAGAGCGAAAACACGTTTCTGGTGAGTTATGTTCTGTTTGACAAAAAACCGGGCGTGGCCGAAGTGACGGCAGTGGAGGATGGAGACAGATATTTGAGGGACAAGATCAACTCCGGTGGGCTGAAGCTTCCCGAAAACACTTCCTATGTTTTCACGGGTTCCTACGAAAACCAGGTGCGATCCGAGAAGACCATGATGATAGTCATCCCGGCCACCCTATTGTTGGTTTTCCTGATCCTGTATTTCCAATTCCGATCGGCGCCGACTTCCCTGAATGTCTTTTCCGGGATCTTTGTCGCGTGGTCGGGCGGATTCTTGTTGATCTGGCTGTATTCGCAACCATGGTTCCTCGACTTCAATGTCTTCGGCGTTCACATGCGCCATTTGTTTCAGGTCAAGCCGTACAACCTCAGCGTTGCGGTGTGGGTCGGCTTCCTCGCTCTCTTCGGGATCGCGACGAATGACGGCGTGATCTATTCGACCTATCTCAACCAGGTCTTCGCGCAGCACAAATTCACCTCCATCAAAGAGATCAGAGAAGCGACCGTCGAAGCAGGTCTGAAACGAATCAGACCAGCCCTGATGACGTCCGCCACCGCAATCCTGGCTCTTATTCCTGTTCTCACCTCGCAGGGTCGAGGCGCGGACGTCATGGCGCCCATGGCATTGCCTATTGTGGGAGGCATGTTCCTGGACCTCATAACGGTATTCGTTGTCCCGACGATATACTGCCTGGAGAAAGAGATGGAGTTCAACCGTCGCCGCGAGTCTACAATTCAATAACCGTGCCGGAGGAGAAGATGCCGCCGGTGTGGTACGGCGCGGGTCACAAACCCGCCCGTAACGGACCCGCGCGTCCGCCCTCTCCGTTGGAGGAAGAGAAAATCCAACCACCAAGGCGCCAAGACACCAAGAAATCACAATGGATTTTGTTCTTGGTGGCTTTGTGTCTTGGTGGTTCATTCTTTCCTTGCGCGGGTCGGGATTTCCATCGGACAACCCCTTGCGCGGGTGGAAAAAAGGGAACAAGTTATCTGATTGACAGTCTCAATGCAAAGTGCCATCAATGTCCCGAGAGAGCCTTTCGAGGCTCAGGGTGCGGATACGGGTTGCACTTTGCAGCCATTGTTCTTGCAGTGGAGGAATGTGCATCATTCCGGAAAGTTAAAAAACACGGCCGGCTTCCGTTCCCTCCCGATTGTCATGGGTTGCCGGAAGCCTGTTTTTTGGGGAACGATAAGAATGAAAGGAAGTCTGTTTTTTCTGTTGGCGCTGTTTCCATTTATTGTGGGGAACGCGACGGAAGCCGCGGAGAAGAGGCTCTCGGTTGGGTGGGTGGAAAAGATACGAATCTGCCCCGAGGGCTTGGTTGTTACGGCCAAGATCGACACTGGAGCACGCAATTCGTCTCTGCACGCAGAGGATGTCGAAGAGTTCGCTAAGGACGGGGAAAGATGGGTCAGGTTCACGGTTGTCAATCGCAGCGGTCAACGGTCCACCTTTGAAAGAAAGCTGATCCGGGACGCAAAGATCAGGCAGCGCGCGGCAAGAGCAAACCACAGGCCGCGTCCCCTTGTCCGCCCTGTCGTTGAAATGTGCATCTGTGTCGGCAGTGCTTGCAGAGACGTGGAGGTGAATCTCGCCGACCGAAGCCGCTTCAACTACAGGATGTTGGTGGGTCGAAGTTTCCTCAGCGGAACCATCAAAGTGGACCCGTCCAGAAAATATACGGTGGAACCCATTTGCAGTGAGGCTAAAAGCAAGTGAGCAAGCTCCACCTGTATATTCTTGCGGGTGCGCTGACTTTGATCGGTTTGGGGTTATTCGGCTATAAGGTGTTTGTGGTTGGTTTTCCCGTTTCTCCAAAGGCCGAGCTTCGAAGCTGGAACGTGGAAGCGCGGCTGAGGTTCACCGCGGAGAACAAGCCCGTCACGGTTTCCATGTTCGTTCCGCTTCCTGAAGGAAACTTTGCAGTAACCGACGAGCAATTCGTTTCCGAAGGCTATGGCTTCGTAGTCAACCTGAAGCACGGAAACCGGCAGGCCAGATGGTCCGTGCGCGCAGCCGCCGGAAAACAGCAGCTCTACTATCAGGCTACGATCGTCGCGGCGCGATCCAAGGCTTCTTACCACCTCCTCAAAGGCCCGGGAGCAATAGAATATGATCTCAAGGGACCTCGCATCGCTGCGGCAAAGGCTTTGATCAAGGAGATTAAAGAGAAGTCCGCAGACCCTATCACAATGGTGGAAGCCCTTATCAAAAAACTCAATCGGCCGGACCCGGACGAGAACACAAAGAAACTGCTCGGCCAGAAGCCCAGCTTCCATGCCAAGACAAAGGTTGCGGTCAATGTCCTGACCCTGGCGGGGATTCCGACGCGGATGGTTCGAGGGATTCCTCTGCGGGAAGCAAAGTTCCGAATTACCAAGAAGACGCCTTTATTGACCTGGTTCGAGATCTACCACAAAGAGAAGTGGATTTCGTTTGACCCGGCGACCGGCGCGTCACCGGTTCCCTCCCATTGGTTCAGGTGGTGGACCGGGCCTGAGAAGTTGGTGGAACTGGAGGGCGGAAGGAACCTGAAGGTAATCTTTTCCGTAAGCCCCAAGGTGGAGGAAGCCATTGCAGGCGCCATTCGGAGAGGCGAGATTTCCACACCCTGGCTGCTGAAGTTTTCGCTGTTGGGGCTTCCGGTGAACACTCAGGCCGTGTATCGAATAGTGCTCCTGATACCGGTGGGAGCGCTGTTGCTGGTGGTTCTGCGCAACGTGGTGGGTATCAGAACTTTCGGCACGTTCATGCCTGTGCTCATCGCTCTCTCTTTCCGAGAAACCGGATTGCTCAAGGGAATCTTCCTCTTTGCCTTGCTCATCGCTATCGGCTTGAGCGCTCGTTTCTATCTGGAGCGACTCAAGCTCTTGGTGGTTCCCAGACTGGCTGCGGTTCTCATCGTGGTCGTGGGCTCAATGGCCGTTCTCAGCATCGTGACGCATCGCATGGGAGGACAGACGGGTCTGTCTGTGGCCCTGTTCCCCATGGTTATTCTCACCATGACAATAGAGAGAATGTCAATCGTGTGGGAAGAACTCGGGCCCTCCGAGGCGCTCACCTCCGGCGTGGGCAGTCTGATGACCGCGGCCGCGGCTTACCTCCTCATGAATGTCAAGCTGGTGGAGCATCTGGTCTTTGTCTTCCCCGAATTGCTACTGGTGGTGCTTGCAGCTACGATGCTGCTCGGCCGGTACACCGGGTACAGACTCACTGATCTGTACAGATTCAGAGAGTTGGCCCGGAGGTGATCACGTGTTCGGCATAGTTAAAGCATTGAGAAACAAAGGTGTTCTTGCCATAAACCGGCGCAATGCCGATTACACGCTGAGGTTTAATCCCAGGCGTCTTTACCCGCTTGTCGATGACAAGCTCCAAACCAAGAAGCTGGCTCAAGAAAACGGCATGGCAGTCCCGGAGCTGTACGGTGTCATTGAAGTGGAAGGCCAGGTGCGCCGGCAGGAAGAAATGACGGCCCGGCATGAGGACTTCGTTATCAAACCGGCTCACGGCAGCGGCGGTGAGGGCATTCTTGTGATTTCAGGACGTATGAACGACAAGTACCGTAAGCCCGACGGAACCGTCATGTCCCAGGC
>DYLG01000034.1 GCA_020722215.1 Desulfomonile tiedjei | reverse complement strand
CAGGCCACGCAGCCCATAATATGATACAGTTATTTTGGGACAGTCGCTTACTCGGGAAATCCGGAGCTGTTCGGATTTCTCCTTCGTCTTGACCACCAGGATCGGAGGAGGCAGGGGCCGGGGCAGTGCCACCTGAGCCAACGCCACCAAGCCGAACCCGAGGAAAAACGCCAGCCATAGCAATGTTTCCATCGTACTCCCATCCATGATGCGGATTCACTGCTTCATGTCCTATGAGACCACACGGCAGGGACAAATGCAACAGGTGCGGCTTACTACCGGATCTGATCATCCCCTTGACAAGATGAGCATTTCCATGTCAATTCTGAAACTTATCCTGAACTGCGCTCGGTCAGGGCGCTCCGCGCGGCAGCGGGAAGAACACTTTTGCATGGAGCCGTTAATTATGTCGGCAATCTGGCGGGCAGCCGTTGAACAACTTGACGAAGGTAACGACTTTGTAATTGCCACCATTCTCTCGGTCCAAGGATCCTCACCGCGGCATGTGGGAACCCGCTTCATAGTCCGAAGGGACGGGGTCATCGTTGGGACAATCGGAGGCGGTTTATTTGAGGCCGGAGTTCGCAGGTACGCCGAGTCGGTCTTGGAACAAGGCGAAACCCGGAGAGTCCTCTTCTCTTTCAGGGGAGCTAATGCCAGTTCTACTGAAATGGTTTGTGGAGGAGACGCGGATGTTCTCATAGAATTCGTCAGCGGCGCGGACGATTTGACAGGGCAGATGTTCCGCAGACTGCTGGAATTGACGCGCAACAGGAGGACCGCCTTGTTCCTGACGAACCTTTCCGTTCCGCCGGGAGGCAACGGACCTGTGGAGCACCTTCTCGTTGACGATGAGGGCAATCGCCTCGGTGGTTTTGCCGGCTGTGACGAAGTCTTGCGGAGTCTGCCCAATCCTCGGGCTCTGAAGCCGGCCCAAACAGTAAAGGCAGCGGGCTCGGACAATGAGGTTCTTGTCGAATCCCTTAAGCCCATGGGGATAGTATACATTTTCGGCGCAGGGCACGTGGGTGAGTGTGTGGCTCATCTCGCTGCGTTCACAGACTTTAGAGTGGTTGTGATGGACGACCGGTCGGACTTCGCTCGGCCTGAGAGACTCCCCGATGCGGACAGCGTGGTGGTGACGGAGGCTTTCCGGGATCTGTTCACCGGCCGCGAAGTGGATGAGGACGCCTATGTGGTCATAGTCACCAGGGGGCACGCCCATGATAAGACGGTCTTAGCTCAGGCTCTTTGTACCAAAGCGGGATACATTGGCATGATCGGATCACGCCGCAAGACCCGGGTCATCTTCGACGCTCTTCTGCAGGAAGGGTTCACCGAAGAGGACTTGAGACGGGTCAACGCTCCCATAGGCCTTCCCATAGGAGGAGAGACTCCTCAAGAGATAGCGGTATCCATAGTTGCCGAGATGATTCAGATCCGCAACCGGAAGGAGCGCAAGCAGTCATCGGTTTGCATGGGATAGGCGCGGCAAGATCCCGCATGAAGACCCTGGCGCCACTGTGAACGGCCCGGTGGCATGACAGTGATTGGGATGCTGAACGGGAAACGCATAATTGTTGTGTTGCCGGCATACAACGCTGCGCAAACGCTTAGACAAACCGTAGAAGAACTGGATCGCCAGGTCGTTGACGATATCCTCCTGGTGGACGATTTCAGTTCCGACCGGACGGTGGAGCTTGCCCGAGAGATGGGTCTTCGAAGCTTCCTGCACGACAGGAACTACGGGTACGGCAGAAATCAGAAGACTTGCTACACTGAGGCCCTAAAATCCGGTGCGGATGTCATCGTGATGCTCCATCCGGATTATCAGTATTCCCCCAGGCTTGTCCCCGCAATGGCCGCGATGGTGGTTTCCGAGGAGTATGACGTGGTGTTGGGCTCAAGGATATTGGGAGGAAAGGCCAGGAAGTCGGGCATGCCTTTGTACAAGTACGTCTCAAATAGAGGATTGACGCTTGTGCAGAATTTGATGCTCGGCTCCAAGCTCTCCGAATTCCACACGGGCTTCAGAGCCTTTTCGCGCAGGGTGCTCGAAGAGCTGCCCATCATGGCCAATTCCGACGGTTTTGTCTTTGACAACGAGATCTTGGCCCAGGCTATCTTCTTCGGATTCAGACTGGGGGAAATCTCCTGCCCCACAAGGTACTTCCCTGAGGCTTCCTCGATAAACTTCGCCAGGTCCACCATTTACGGACTGGGAGTCCTTTGGACTTCATTGCGCTTTCGACTCCAGAGACTGGGGCTGGCGAGTTTTGCCGTCTTCACGGAATCAAGTTCGCAACATCTCCCGGACTATTATACGGAAGTCCAATGAATCACCGCAACTATTTATAGTCGTTGCCAAACGGAATGGCGAAACTAGACTTGACAACCCCACTAAGGGGGGGTACAAAGGATTTGTTCAGTTGTTCTAATATCCCAGCCAAGACTTCAGGAAGCTATCCTCTCACTCATGGTCTATTCGTGGAAGATCAACGCGATCACCAGCAATGGGAGCTATCCCGCCCCCTGCTAAACCACGCTTCTTGCTCTTGGTCCATTTGCCCTCAGAGGGAATAATTACACAATGAGAATAATCGCCGGTTTTCTCGTCGGGCTCATGTATTACATCATGGCCTTGCTTCCTGATGTCACCGACGTTCAACCGTAGAAAGAAATCAAAACCGGGGAACATCGCCATAATCTTCGGAATATGCGCCTTCGCCTCCCAATGAACGGATGGTCTGCCATCTCTGTCATCAAAAGCGGTGGAATCCAATACACCGTTTGTGTGACATGCCGGGTAAATGCCACGCAACACGTATTCTTCGTCGGAGATGTGCTCAACCTTCTCCATGTGGGATTCTTGATGATGTCTTTATTACAGTCCGGAAAATAGAGCTTTAAAGGTTGGAGTGTTTACTACGTCTCCTTCAAAAGAGCCTTCCTCGCAAGACACCTCACCTGAAGTCACACAGACTAAATATTCATATGTAGGCGTACCCTCAGCCACACAGAATCCCAGTTCTAGTTCTCTGTCTGCGATGCTCCAGGCAAAAAGGACATCTCCATGAGCACCGGCAGTGACACGAGGTTCTGGCGGTCTTGTTTTTCGAGCAAGCGCCATCTTCCAAAGATCGGCGAGAACTTCATATGCATGTTCGCGGGTCTCAGGAGATGGTGGGAGCCCCCGGTCCCCATTCCAATTTTCTCTGAGCTCCGCAAACCGCTGCAGTCTTTGAGTAGCTTCGGGAAAGATAGATTCTATATCTTTTTCGGTCGTTATCTGTGAATATTTAGAGTAGGAGCTGCGCTCTTTTGCGGAACCTTCAATGAATGCATTCGTTTTGTTCATGAGTTCCTCCGATTTCCCCGCACCAGTACTCTGATCGTATGTTCTCAATTGCATAAAGATTGCAAAAAGATGCGAATCCTCCTTCTGGATATCTTCAGGTGATTCCGGCAAGTACTCAGATTGCAATACTGGGTTTCCAGCAGTCTTGTTCCACGACCAGGGTAGAGTCATGTAGCCTCCTTGTCAAAGACATCCAAAAAGTCAAGAAACATCTGGCCTACCTCTGAGAAGTGGTCCGCAAAGAAATCAATGCGGCTTTTTTCAATCCCCACATCCGAGAACTCTCCATTGAAGGATAGTCCTGTCCTAGCACTTTCGGGCGGCTTAGTAAGCGTCAACTGCACGCGTAATCCAGTAGCTTCTTCGTCTGCTACCAGGGTAACTTCGGCTAATTGCGGACCAAGAATGGGGAAGACATAGCGCAGTGAGAGGTTACGAAGACGGCTTCCGACATTCTCCACGATTTTCGGAATTCGGCGCGGGTTTGCAACATTTTCCCAGAGAAATTCTAGATCCTTTGATTCGGCCTCAGCCGATAGGTTAAGTCCGATCATCCGTAATGGGGTATATGGAAGCTTGCGCAGGTAATCTCGTACGATTCCAGGACTTTTCATCTGTTGAATGGAAGCCAACTTCATATCCTCGACGATCATTCGGTTCAGGTCCATGAATAATCGGACGTTGCCAAACCGTATATCGGCTACTAGCGGAACGTGTTCGGGCGACACCAACTTCCCCTTGCCGAGGCTCCAATTATCGAATTCCTGTTCAAGGAATTCTAGGCGCAGAATTGCTGGGTTGAAGTTCCCGAGCACCGTTATATTACCGCGGAGAATATTGCACTTTTCGCTAGCCATTTATTCTTTACCGATATTATTATACATTGTCACTTATGATCGTGCGGTGAGGTCATTGTCATGAAACAGTCTTCCTGCACCGAGTGTAGTCCAGTCGATCCGGGTCTGTCAATTACTCCAAGAATTGTACCGCGGATTCCGTGTCTTCAGTCTTCATCGTCGTGCTTGGCTTTGTCTCTCTTCGTAGCCGCGGCTATCTTCTGCATTGCCTCTTCAAACCGCTCTTCCGCGTCGTCGGCCTGGATACGCGTAGCCGTCTCAATGAACCGAGCGGATCGCTCAGGGTCGTCCGGCGGTAGCTTCTTCTTTCTTCCCATCAATTCATGATCCCCTCTTGCCTGTCAGTCGTTTGATAGGTCAGGCGCCTTCCGACAATCCCCCTGAGCAGAATTTCCGCTCACTCGATATCGGAGACTTCTTAGCACATCGGTTGTTGTACCGGAAGTCAAACTTGGCAAGATACCGATGAAGGTGCCGCTGCTTGCAATGCTGGTGGACGCCCTTCATGCCCCGCTTGAAGATCGAGAAATAACCCTCTGCACAGTTCACATGGACGGTGCGGTCCTTCTTGGACACACACTCGCCTGAGCCGTGATTCACGACTCCGTGTTCAGAGAAGTGGTCGTCGATGTGCGCGCACTGCTCGGCCTCATCGGTCATGACCCGAGCCTCTCGGTCGACATTCTGTTGAAGCAGGGGGACGATAGTCTTGGAGTTCACGCTGTCAACCACAAAACTGCGCGCATACCCCGAGTCCCTATCAATCAGAGACAAGATCTTGCGCTTGTGCACGTAGCCCCGTTGCTCTTTCTTCCCATCCTCAATCCCGATGAAGGTCTCATCCGATTCGACGGCGCCCCCTTTTGCCCCGAAGGGTAAAAGGTCGTCGTTCCGCATGGCTTCCCGGATTCTGTGGCTCATGAACCATGCGGTCTTCAGGGTTACACCGAGGGTCTTATGGAGTTGATTCGAGCTGATGCCCTTCTTCGACGCGGACATAAGGTATATGGCCTGGAGCCACATAGTCATCGGTAAATGGCTTCCCTCGAAGATAGTTCCTATTTTGACAGTGAACTGCTTACGGCATACATAGCATTTGTAGAGGCCGATACGGTAGCTCTTGCCGTGAAGCTTGCCGACGCGTTTGGTAGCACCGCAGTGGGGGCAAACAGGACCGTTAGGCCAGAGCACAGATTCGATGTGCGCGTATGCGGCTTCTTCGTTGTGAAATCGTGGGTGAGAATTCAGTGAGGTTTTCATGGCGATCCCCCTTTTCTGGACTTAATTTAACACATGTCCGTGGGGTTGTCAAGTATAATATCGCCAAAGAGATTTCCCATTCGTTGGTACGGCGTGGGGTTCAAAACGGCCCGTCTGCGAAATTCATTCGGGCGAAAATGCCGGCACACGCGATAATGGCCCGGCAAGATGCCGGTCCTACCAATCAAGAGCCCCCGACGACCGTGCTTCAAGAATGCGCTACCGAATTGACGGGCCCATTCCCGGGAATGCCTCCGGGAATCACACGGCTGACAGGGCCTTCTCCAAAGCCGACAGAAGCAAGGTCACATTCTCCGCGCGACTGTTGAAGCCCATTAGGCCTATGCGCCACACCTTGCCGGCAAGTTGTCCCAGTCCTGCGGCCACTTCAATGTTGAAGTTCCGCAGCAGGTATCCGGCTACTGCCCTGCCGTCAATGCCGTCGGGAACCACCGGGGTGGTTAGACTGGGCAGCCGGTGGCGTTCATCCACGTGACATCGGATGCCAAGATCCCCAAGCCCGTCCCAAAGGAGCTTTGCGTTTTTCCAATGTCGCTCCCAACGGCTTTCCAGGCCTTCCTCCGCAACGAGGCGCAGCGCTTCCCGGAAAGCGTAGTTCATGTTGATGGGCGCGGTGTGATGATAGGTACGCTCATCTCCCCAGTATTTTCCCAGCAGCGTCATGTCGAGGTACCAGTTGGCCACCTTGGTCTTGCGAGCGGCAAGTCTGGCCATGGCACGATCGCCAAAGGTAAGAGGCGAGATTCCCGGCGGGCAGCTCAGACACTTCTGACTACCACTGTAAGCTATGTCCACCATCCACCGGTCGAGGAGAACAGGCACGCCTCCCAGGCTGGTTACCGTGTCAAGAAGAAGGAGACAATCGAACTCGCGACACAACCGGCCGATGCTCTCCATGGGTTGGAGAGCCCCGGTAGAGGTCTCCGCGTGTACCAGTCCCAATATTGCCGGCTTGTGCCTTTCAAGCCCCGCCTTGATCTCTTCGGGAGAAAAGACCTCACCCCACGGCTTCTCAATCCGCCTCACCTCGGCGCGATAACGTGAAGCCATGTCGCAAAGCCGCTCACCGAAATACCCGTTAACACCGATCAGTACAACATCGCCAGGCTCGACGCAATTTGCCAGCGTCGCTTCCATGGCCGCACTGCCCGTCCCGCTTACCGGTATCGTGAATCGGTTGCCCGTTTGCCATACATATCGCAGGAGTTCCTGAACCTCATTCATCAGGTGTATGAACGAAGGATCCAGGTGCCCTACTTCGTTCATGGACAATGCCTGACGCACCCTAGGATGGAAATTCGACGGCCCCGGCCCCAGAAGAAGCCGGGGAGGCATGTCCAGTTGAGCTGCCTGAAAACGGTGGGACTCGTCCGCCCTTGGAATCCGATTTTCCATAAGAACCTCCATGATGAAAAGCACTCAACGGAGCATTATAGTCTATGTCAATCTTGTCAGTGGCTTGGATCGCATGGCGTCGAGGTGAGAAGAAGCGTATCCGTTCAGGGGGGTGATAGTCAAGGGGATTGAGTCGTGTCCTGGAATCTTTGGCTCGGGGGGAGGGTAACCCCTCACTTTCGCGGGGCTACGCATGAGTGTGTGGCAGGGAGCGTACCTGCGAAGCAAAGTCAGGCTTGCCGTTCGCAGCGGAGCAGGCGCCTCCCTTCCGCCGGCAACTGAGGGGTTAGGGAGCCTGGGCCATTTCGCTTGACAATAACACTAAGAAGTTATATTAGTTACCTAGCGCTTCGTGTATTAGGGTGAGCTTTTTGAGGTAAAAGCGTGAGATATCGAGTTAAAATATTACTATCTCTCATGTGGCTCGCCGCCGTCTGCTCTTTCACCCTTCCCTATGCCGCGGCCTTCGAAGTGCCCACGTACCTGCGCCTCACCTCAGGATCGAGGATCTGGTTCACGGTCATTGAGGGCGATTTGATCCAGCACGACAGGACCAAGCTGGGCATAGGGGACAATCTCGGGGTAAAGCGAGACAAGCTTGTGTCCGAGTATTTTTCCACGTTCAGACTGAGCAATATTCACTTGATCAGGCTGCGGCTTGAGCCGTCCAGCAGCTACGAGGCTTCCAATGACTCGCGGGTGAAGCTGCGCAACCTTAGAGTGGGTTACGATCTGGATTTCTTCATGACGAGCCAGGCCCTGGTGGGCGTGAACTGGGACATGGATTTCAACAATCTTGATACGCGGGTGGTTGACGTGCATGTGGGCAGTTCGGTTTTCAACTACGCCCAGGAGCAGACCCGCGCCATTCCGTCCGTAGGTCTTCATGGGACTTTCTACCCGATTCTGCAAAGCATCGCGCTTCGTCCCAATCTCTCCAGCCGTGTGAACTGGTGGGATCATAACGGCCTGTCGACCTGGGACTGGGAGTTGTCCGCGGGAGTTGACATACCCGTGAACGAGCTTTGGACCTGGAGCGTAACCGGCGGGTACAGGACCTGGAATGTGAAGATCAACCGCGACCCTGACACTGTGGACATGCTCCGCCGAGGTTTCTTCATAGAGACGTCCGTGCTGTTTTAGGCGCGACTGGGTCAGGTCCGAAACCTGCCCCTACCGCGAAACGTACGGGGTGCGTGGCTTATTTCTCGACACCCCCTATCGATCAGTGCATGCCCAACAGGTTATCGAGCAGTCGGTTCCCCCGTACTGGCGGCACAAACCGATAGCTTTATTCTCCGCGCCCCCCCTGTCCGTCCCCCACGACGCCCCCAGGAGCCGTTACTGGCGGTTGCCAAGGCTCCACAGGCGTTTCTGAACCGGCTGCCACTTGGCAGCCGCGGCCGCGCGCGGAGCACTCCGCAAGGGCTCTCTGTTCCGCTGCTCCTGGAGAATCGTAGTTGTACGAGTATCCCCATGCCCCTTCGGAGGCGGAATACGCGATCGCTCCGTACTTGTCGAACCCCACCGCGGGAGACGCACCCGCGATGAAAAGGAACCCGGCGAGCACAAAGACAACAACGGCCGGCGACCACGCCGTGGCGCGGTTATTACTCCGGCTGCTTCTTGATGCTTCCACCTGTTTTTTCATGGGCCTCCCCCAATCGCCTGTGCAGGTCGGTCGAGCAGCACACTGCAACGGGCATTACCCGTTGGAGCCTTTTTTTCAGACTGATCGGTTCGTAATTGCCTTCACGATTCTCAAGGCCGCAAGTCCGCACGCTCCCGTGCTTTCTGAGAGCGGACCGGAATAAGGGCATTTGATGGTCGCTGTGGCAGAAGGTTCATTCCCATCTTCCGCCGCTTCCCCGCCGCATGTCGATGGTATCACGGCCGCCGGCGGTGGTTACGACCGTGGTCTTTTCGCTTATGCCGCCGGCCACGGCAAAATTCGCGACCCAGGATACCAGGCTCACTATCAGAGCCGCGATCAGAGCCGCTGAGAAAGACTCCACATGCAGTCCTGAAATGAAAAACCCGGCCAGCTCGAAGAGCAACGCGTTGACGACAAGGATGATGACCGCCATTGCGATGGGAAAGTACAACCGGAAGGCAATGATTGACCACGCAAGCGCCATGAATATCACTACCGGTCGCACAAGGGCGTTCAGTACGCCCAGGACCGCTGCCGCAGCGAGCGCGGAGCCGAATCCCTTCACCTCGACCCCCGACACCAGATAGGGTATCATCAGGATCGCAAGGGTGGTGAACAGCCATCGAAAGAGGATGCCCGGCATGCGCGTTGCCTCTAGGAACAAGGGTCGCTTCTCATCAGACCCGTAGGGCGGGCAAAACCCCAACTGCGGGTACGGATGGGCAGCAACCGGCGTCTCTGCCTGTTGCTTACCAAGGACCAGCACTGCGGCCGGCGCCCGCCGAATCCGAGACCGTATTTGCGAAAACGCGGACTAAGCGGCACCCGTCTATTCTGACCTGGACCTCTTCAAGAACGGTTCCAACAGGTCTATGGGAACCGGGAAGATGGTTGTGGAATTCTTCTCTGCCGCCACTTCCACAAGGGTCTGCAAGAACCTGAGCTGCAAGGCCGCCGGCTGTTGGGCGATTATATCCGCTGCTTCCCGCAGGCGCGATGCCGCCTGGAATTCGCCTTCAGCCGCGATGACCTTCGCCCGCCGCTCTCTTTCGGCCTCGGCTTGCCGTGCCAGGGCACGTTGCATGTCCGGAGGCAGGTCTATGTGTTTGACCTCTACGGAACTGACCTTCACACCCCATGGATCGGTGTGCTTGTCGAGAATCTCCTGAAGGTGCAGGTTCAACTTCTCCCGCTCCGAGAGCAGCTCATCGAGTTCAGACTGGCCGCAAACACTCCTGAGTGTGGTTTGGGCTAGCTGCGAAGTCGCATACAGATAGTGTTCGACTTCGATTATTGCCTTGAGCGAATCCATCACACGAAAATAGATGACCGCATTCACTTTCACAGAAACGTTGTCCCTCGTGATCACATCCTGGGGGGGCACATCGTGGACAACCGTCCTGAGAGACACTCTCACCATCCGGTCAATAACGGGAATCAGCAAAATCAGTCCCGGCCCCTTAACCGGGATGACTCTTCCCAGACGGAAGATGACAGCCCGTTCGTACTCGTTGAGAACCTTTATGGCCATAAACAGGAAAACAAGCACCAGAAATACGATCACACCAATGGGGTATGTGTACATCTTCCTCCTCCTTGGGAAAATACGGCGATTCCAATCTCAAGCCACGGTCAGGCCAAGAACCATTTGTGGACTCGTCTGACAGTCTATCATGAACGGCAAGATTCTTCACGTTAATCCGTCGGCGGGATTTCCGAAAGGGTGAGTGATCTTCCTGACGGCTCCCCTAGCCCCTGGTGACGAACATGGAAAGATTGTCCACCTTGACGACCCGGACCCTGTCACCCCTTGGGATGAGGCCGTCCGAACGAGCATTCCAGTACTCTCCGTGGACGAATACCTTGCCCTCATTGGCCAGGTCCGTCACCGCGATTCCTACTTCGCCCACCAGACCCTCTTCTCCGGTTTGCGGTTTCCGCATCCAAGCTTTTGCGGCAAGTCCCATGATAAAGACAAAGAACGCCGACACAACAGCCACTGTGGGAATAATGAGAGCCCAAGAAACCCTCAGCGCAGACTCTTCCGATTCAAAAAGCATAATGGACCCCAGAGTGAGACTCGCGATCCCGCCCAAAGTGAGAATTCCGAAAGAAGTTATCTTTACCTCAAGCACGAACAAGATCACTGCAAGTACAATGAGCATAATCCCGACATGATTCACCGGCAGGGCCTGAACCGCGAAAAGGAACAGAAGAAGGCATATCACACCAACAGCTCCCGGAAAAATCATTCCGGGATTGTAGACTTCCATCATGAGGCACGCGATGGCGACCATGAATAGGAAATAGGCAATATTGGGATTCGCCACCACATCCAGGATCTTGAAGCGCATGCCGGATTTCAGCTTCTCGACGCGGGCGCCTTTTGTGCTGACCGTAAGGTGCTTTCCCTTGATCTTTATGGTCATGCCGTCGACCTTATCCAAGAGATCCTGCACCGAGTCCGCTATCAGGTCTATGGCTTTGAGTTCCAGAGCCTCTTTCGCCGTGACGGAGACACTGTGTCGAATGGCCCGCTCCGCCCAATCCGCGTTCCTGCCTCTCTCCGAGACAATCCCCCTCACGTACGCCGTGAGGTCGTTGATGATCTTCTCGGACATGGTGGAATCTATTTCCTCGCCGCCCGCTCCCACCGGATGGGCCGCGCCGATATTAGTGCCCGGCGCCATCGCGGCGATGTCCGCGCATACGGTGATGATCGCTCCGGCCGATGTTGCCGAGGATCCGCTGGGAGCCACGTACACGACCACCGGCAATTTCGCGTTGATAATGGCCTTTACGATGGTCTTGGTCGTGGCCAACACTCCTCCGGGAGTGTCCAACCGGATGATCACCGCTGCGGCCTTATCCTTCTCGGCCGTTTCAATGCCTTTAATGATGTGGTCAGCCAATGCTGGGTTGATGGTGCCGTCCACGTCGATGAGGTACACTTTGGGAGTGTCCGATTCCTCATCGGAACCGAACAGCATTCCGGACCCGACCATGAGAATCATCAGGCCGGTGGCAAGCAGCAAGACTAGTTTAAGAGGTTTTCTCGCATTCATCTCTTTGTTCCATGGGTTGGAATCGGAATATCAACCAGTGTCATAACCTGCTTCAGATCGGACCATGCTTCGGCTTTTGGCCGTTTGTCCTCGTCGTAACGAAGCAGATAGGACGGATGATAGGTCGGCATGACTGGAATGCCGGCCCGGTAGTGGAACCTCCCTCGCAGCTTGGAGATAGGTTGGGAAATCCCCAGCAGTGCTTCTGCCGCGACCCTTCCCAGGGCGACGATCACTTCGGGGCTCACCGCCCGGATTTGCGCGTCAAGAAACGGAAAACAGGTTTTGATCTCCTTGCGATTCGGGTCGCGATTCTCGGGAGGTCGACATTTCACCACATTCGCGATGTACACGTCCGGACGTTCCAGGGTCATGGCATTGATCATTCTCGTGAGAAGCTGCCCGGCCTTGCCCACGAAAGGTCTTCCCTGCCTGTCCTCGTCAGCTCCGGGCCCCTCTCCCACGAACATCACCCGTGCATGGGGGTTCCCCTCGCCGAATACGATGGTGGTTCGCGTTTCATGAAGCGGGCAGCGGGTGCACTCACCCAGCTCTTCTCGTATGGCTTCAAGAGCGGAGGTTTGAGTATTATACCGGTTCGCAATTGCCCTTACATTTCCCAAGGCGCCGGAGCCGCTTGCTCCCTCGCCCTCCCGCAGAGGGCTGAGGGAAGTGGGTTCATGAATCGCCACGGTTGCGGTCTTCCGAGAGAACTCCGCGACGAACTCCTCCACTCCAAGAGTGACCTGGTACCGGAGAAAATTCAAGGCGTCCCTGAACCAAGTGTTGGAATCCATCGCCATTGACGGCCTGCTCCTTATTCCTGTGACTACATAACGCCGACAACCTTGCTTACGGGCGGACCTGATGGTCCGCTTCGCTAGGAGCACTGTCTTGTTTGCGGCCGCGCCGGAGTCTGATCTCCTTCACTCTGTCCAAGATGAGATCCGCCACCCGATCCTTGGTCATGAGGTCCAGCGACTCTTCCTCGCCGGACCGGAGCAGAAAATGGACGACGTTTGTGTCCTGACGGAATCCCGCGCCGGGTTGGGTCACATCGTTGAGCACCAGCATGTCCAGGTTCTTTGCAATAAGTTTCTTTCGGCCGTTTTCCAGAGGGTTTTCCGTTTCAGCGGCAAAGCCTACTAGGATCTGTTGCGCTCGCTTCTTCGTTCCGAGAATATGAAGGATGTCCGGATTCCGCACAAGGCTTATCTTTCCAGGTGCTTCCTCCTTCTTGATCTTGCCTGTGGCGGGATTGGCCGGACGGAAATCGGAAACCGCGGCAGTCTTGATGACCACGTCCGAGTCATCAAAGACCTCCATCACCCGCTGGTACATCTCCAGAGCGGTTCTGACCGGGATGTTCCTGACCCCCGCCGGCGGCTCAACACTCATCGGGCCCGCGATCAAGGTAACCTGTGCGCCTCGCCGCGCCGCCCTGGCCGCAACTGCGACGCCCATTTTCCCCGAAGACCTGTTGGTGAGAAATCTCACTGCGTCCAGGGGCTCTTCCGTAGGGCCTGCCGTAACAAGTATCCGCTCACCTTCCAGATCCGGAGCCGACAGATGCCGCATAATCTCAGCGGCTATGACCTCCGGCTCTGGCATTCTACCTTCTCCCGTCCACCCGCAGGCCAGCCAACCTGATTCCGGTTCCATGACGTGACAGCCCATCTCTTTCAGAGTCTTGATGTTCCGCTGCACGACCCGGTTGCGGTACATGTTCACGTTCATGGACGGACAGATCACCACTGGGCACTTCAGCGCAAGGCAAACCGTGGTGAGCAGGTCATCGGCCAAGCCGGCAGCGAGCTTACCTATAATGTTCGCCGTTGCAGGAGCTATCACTGCTAGATCAGCCCTGTCCGCAAGCGATATGTGCTCCACTTGGGGACCGGGCCGCTCGCTCCACATATCAACATGCACCGGATTACAGCTCAGAGTGGCCAGTGTCAACGGAGTGACGAATTGAGTCCCAGCGCGAGTCATGACCACGGAAACGTCCAGTCCGTCCGCAACGAGAAGACGGACAAGAGCCGGAATCTTGTAAGCGGCGATTCCTCCCGTAACGCCGAGAACCACAGTGGCGCTCATGCACTATCCTTTTGAGTCTGCGGTATGCCCGCTTCGGCCGGGAATTCCAAGGCAACGCGCCTGGAATCACACGTGATCGGTACGGTTAACTGCTTCTGATCATTAGAATCATCCGGCATTACTATATCAACGCGCTCCGGAAGTGTCAACGCCACAGGCTCAAGCAACAAAGTGCGAGCCTGCGGGCATGCCTCTTACTCTCGATTGTTGACATCTACTCCTCAGTTACGAGCGGCGTGGACGCGCCTTCTCCGCTGGGAATGACGGGTGTCCCCGTCCGTCCTATTGCAGGTCTGACTTCGCTTCGAGGCAGGTTTCTCGCATCGCACTGCCAACTATCCACCTGGAGACTGAATGGTTACGACGACATTTGCCCGGACGGTTGACAGATGAGCCCAGGCTGTGTATGAATTCTTGCGCGGTTCAGGAATTTCTTCCGTGGAAGGAGTTTCAGGCAGCAAATCCAATCCTGAGCGCCCGTAGCTCAGCCGGATAGAGCAACGGACTTCTAATCCGTAGGTCGCTGGTTCGAGTCCAGCCGGGCGTGCCAATCAAATCAATCAGTTAGGCCGGGTGAGTGTCCGGCCTTTTTCTTGCCCGAAGCGTTTTGCAAACATTTTGCAAACATTGCTCATCGGAAAGCCTTTACTCTCGCGTCCAAAATCAGTATTTCGGTTTCTCCGTGATTGAAGGTCATCTTGTCTATGGCGGCCAGAAGTTCCTGGTCAGAGATCCTACCATACCGGTCATTGACGGATTTCCCCTTGAACCAGTGCCCCATGATGCTTTCAGCTATCTGAGGGTCAACCCCTGACCGCCTTGCATTGGTCCGCCAAGTGTGCCGAAGGTCATGGAACCGTGGGTTGGGTTCAAGCCCCAGCTTTTTGCAGGCTCTTTTCCACGGGTTGTCTTGGGTATCCGTTCCAAGTACACGGACACCTTTGTGGTCCTGTATGAGAAACACCTTGTCACTTCTGAGAGAGCTAATCTTGAGAGCATCTTCCAAGACGGGGACAAGCTCCCGATGAATTGGAACCCTTTTCCAGTTCGCTTCCTTCGTGTCTTCCGGGCCCAAGCAAATGATCCGCTTGCCCAGAGGATCAGGCAAGGACTTTCGCTCCACTGCGATAACATCAGCCATCCCGGCGATGCTGTAGTCTTCCACGCGCAAGGCATCCACAATGCAGGGGGCTCGAAAGTGTGCTGCGCGAATGAATATTCTTCTAGTATCACGCAGTTTTATCCATATCATGCTGATATGACGGCTGGTTCATTATGATGCCCTGCCGATCGCAAAGCGACTGCTTTCCCCGTTGTGTTCGGAAGGCCCGGAAATCATTCCACAGATCGGCCAGATCCAGGGAGCGGAGCTTCAATATTGCCTCCGCACCGTCAGGGGCCCATCGCATTCCTGAGCGTTCCATCCGGTCATTGATGAGATTCTTGCAGGTCCCATCGCCCACGCCGCTGCCTATGGGTAGTCCCAGGGCGAGATACTTGTGGCACTGCATCCGGTCCCGGTTGTTGACAAAATAGCCGAGGACCTTGCTGCGAAGAGTCTCGGCTTTGGATGCCGAGAGACTCCCGTCTGCCAGGGCGATGCCAAGATCCTCAATGATCATGTCCACTTCTCCCTTCAAGAGAGCCACAAGACTTTCTCTCACATAATCCGGCGTCTGAAGGCTTTCCTTCTTGTGGTAAAGATGCGCGGGCGGCCAGAGCTTATCCCGCACATGAATGATGTCCGGAACCTGTATCCGGTCGGGAAACAACTCGTCGGCAAAATTCCAAGGATTCTTCTCTCCTTCGGCAACCACGGCCTTGAGTGCGGTATGGGGGTTAATTCTGCTCATGGCGGCCTGTTGAGACTTGATCATGAGCGCTGACCGCTCTTGGTTAAGAGGGGCGATAATCCTCTTCCGGCGAGGCTTGGAACGCGGGGGTTTCTTCGAGCGCTGCGTCTTGGCGCCATCATTGACCAGCCCATCGGCAATCTCTTCCACGATCGGCGCTCACGGTGGCCCTCACCAGTGCCATCCTTTTTCCCCCGGGCTTCTCAGGAGTCTTCGGCTGATCCGGGTTCGGTTTACAGATGGGTATCCCTTTGCCGTCAAGGGTCTCGATCAGAATCGGACCCTCTTCTGAGGCGTCCGGCTGCTCCAGCGAATCGTTAAACTCATTGACCGCGGCCGTCAGGTCCCGGGCTACCCGCTGCATCGGTCGATGAGCGAGTTCCAATCCAAGGAAATCTTTGAGGGTTCCCACGGCGCTTTCATGCGTTGTCCTCACACCCCGAAGGTTCATCCACTTCTGAAGAAGATACGAATACTTGCGCTTGGGGAGGTTGAGCTGGGCTTCCAACGGAAAGACGCCCTTGGCCCCGTTTATGAGGAGTTTTCCGTGGGGTCGGGTCTGGGAGGCTTAACTTACTGATTTAATGACTATTGGGGGTTGGGTAAGTGTAGTAGGAACTCAATGCTCCGGAGAGGTGGAATTTGCTTGACAAGAATCTATTATGTACTATTTTCGCGCTCGGAGCGGTGGAACATGGGATATCTTGCCAAGAAGCGGAAAAGCAACGGTGTTCATTACGCGTATCAGGAATCCTATCGCGTCAAGGTGGACCCACGCAAAACGGGAAAGACGCGCGCGTTCATGAGACGTGCCTCAACAGTCTCCGACAGGCCGAAGCTTTGCCTCAGCCCCAGATCACGTAAGGAACCGTCACGACTACCAGGGAGACAATTCTCAGAGTCTGGCTCACGAGGAGCAGATAAGTAGCAAGTCCAAGGGAGAAGATCCCCGCGTGGGTCGGCAACTGGTGCCGAATGGCTCTGATCGGAGTGGCAACGATTGTCCCGGCTATGAGAGCCACTGCGGTTTGCTTCACGGACAGGGCTCCAGCATCCATGAGCGCTCCCGCCGCTGCGAATCCTGAACTGAACTCAGCCGCCACTGCCATGATGATGACACTTGCCGCTTCTATGGGAAAAAACTCCAAGGACACCCACCGGGCCAACGCTGATCTCAACCACACAAAGAAGCCCCATTCGTTGACCAGAAAAACCAACACGTAGATCGGGATGGTGTACGCGATGAGTCGGATGACACGACTCCGGAATACGGCCGGTATCGAAGATCGAGAAGCGCTCGCTCTGCCGGCAGGGAACGAGTGCGGCGCGGCATGGGTCTCGTCGGGCCGGGATAGACTCATTCGTGACACGGCCAGCGCAACGATGGTTCTGAGACACGCTGCTGCGAAAGTGATGCAAAGATAGACTATTCCTGCCTCTCTCGCCAGAGACCCCACTATGACGAGAGTGGTCGGAAGATGCACGAGAAATAGGGGCAACCCGTTGTTCACAAGGTAGGTGAGAATCAGTTCCTTCCGAGATAGGCGACCGTCCTGATGTGAGCCCATGAGCATGGTGTTTGCCACAATTCCCGAAGCGAAGCTTGAAACAAAGGCGGTTCCGCTCTCGGGTTTCAGATGGCCCCATACGGTGATCGGCCGAACCCACGCGGCCAACCGTGCCGCCCAGCCCGTACCTTCAATCACCAGACCGATCACGAGGCCTGCAGAAAGGTAGCAGATCACCCGAATAATGGGCCACAGGAGCTTTTCATCCAGCTTGTGCCACGAGAGGCTCAGCCCGCCCACCCCAAGCAGTCCAGGAACAAGTCCCGCAATGGCCGCCAGGCACAGAAGGAGTGGGATAACAATGGAATTTCTCTTGGGCTTCTCAACTGCTCCCATCAGTCTCGATCTGCAACAAGCACAGGATGCCGCTCCCGGCACGGAGCAGGCCGGAACATCAAGAGTTCTTGGCGGATGGGCATCCTCGGCGAACCCTCATCCGGCCGGGCAAGCTTATCTGCCGCAGGCGACGTGTGTCAAGCGCTCTATTCTCAGTGATGCCGGTGGCCTATGTACGCCGCGCGCCGGGGCGCTGCCTGTTTGGACGCGCCGCGGTTTAATCATGATTCCGGAAGCGAAGGTTGACCTTTGACTTGGCTTGCGGTTTGATCTAGTCTATAACATGGAATTTGCGGAGCTTTGCTTAACGGGGGATCGCACTCGGAAAGAAAGCGGTCCGAGGATCACCGGTTCGCCAGGCCGCGCGCGGCGGTTGGCGAATCGTCACCGATACTAATTCGGCAAAGCCTCCGACGGAAATGGCTTTTCATCATGAGCAGCAACAATGGAGAAATTCGAGCCGGCCGATTTCGACAGCCTCGATGAGGATGATTCCAAAGGATTGATCGATCGAGGACTTTTTCCCACCGAGTCAATAGACCTCAAGGGCCTGGTGGACGAACTGGATCAGGTTCCAGACGGCGTACCGGAGCCCCGAAGAATCAAGGACACGGCTCTGGGAACCTTGTTGGAGGCATTGCCCATTCCGACCCTGTTGATCGACCGTTCCAGGAAAATCATCTTTGCAAATCTGGCCTGCGAGAAATTCAGCCCCGAATATGCGACCATTCAGGGAGGCCCGGTCTCCTCCCTGTTTCCCAGACCGGAAGCCGCTGCCGAAGCGCAGTCTCTCGTAGAGAAGGTGTTCGCAACCAGAAAGACGCAAATCATCGAAGGAGTCCTCAAGATAGTTGACAAAAAGATCTGGGGCAGGGCGCACCTCAGGTCGCTAAAAATGGGCGCAAACGCTTCTCTTCTGGTGCTGGTGGAAGATCTGACCCTTGAGAAGACTCAATTGCACTTGCAGCAAAAGCTCCGCAAGGAGCTGGAGGTTCGCGTCGAAAAGAGAACCGCTGATCTGGCCGAGATCAACCAGCAGCTCCAAAACGAGATCGCTGTGAGAAAACGGGCCGAAGCCGAGCTGGTCAAGAACCGCCATCAACTCGAAGAATTGGTGATAGGGCGCACTAGCGAGCTCAACCAGATGGTGGGCAAACTCCGGCAGGAAGCCAAGGAGCGCAAGAAGATCGAGGAATCGCTCCGGGCCTCCGAGAGGCGCCTAAACGTGGCATTCAGGGCCAATCCCGCAGCGGTTTCCATCGCATCCCTCAAAGAGGGGCGATACCTGGAAGTTAACGACAGCTTCTGCCAGTTCACCGGCCACAGACGGGACGAGGTGGTGGGGCGAACCGACACTGAGCTTCGATACTGGGTCAATGCGCGCCAACGAAACAAGATGATACGGCTCCTCCGTGAAAAGGGGGAGGTCCACGATTACGAGGCTCTGTTTCGGTGCAGTGACGGGTCCATGCGGGTGGTAAGCATCTCCGCCGAGGACATCGAACTGGAAGGCCGGCCCCACATCCTTTCCATAATGATGGACGTCACCGAACGAAAGAGAGCCGAAGCCGACCATATACGCCTCATCACCGCCATGGAGCAAATCGCGGAGAGCATACTCATTACCGATCCCAAGGGCGTGCTCAAGTATGCCAATTCTGCGTTCGAAAACGTCAGTGGTTATTCCAGGGCTGAGGCTGTAGGTATGCACATCAGCCAACTGAGGAGTCCGGACAACGACAAAGACGTACTGGCCCAGGCAAAAGTCAATCTCGACAAAGGCAAGGCATGGACCGGCCGCCTTGTGAGCAAGAAGAAGACCGGACAACTCTACGAGGTGGAAACCACCATTTCTCCGGTCAAGGGTCAGTCCGGACGTCTGATCAACTTCGTCGTGGTCGAGCGGGACGTCACCAACGAAGTCAGGATGGAGGAACGGCTCCGGCAAGCGGAGAAGATGGAAGCCGTAGGAAAGCTTGCCGGTGGGATCGCTCACGATTTCAATAACATCCTGGGTGCAATGATGGGATACCTCCATCTGGCGATGGATCAGCTTGCGGAGGATGCGCCAGTGAAACAGGATCTGGAAAATGTCTTGAAGGCAGGCAACCGCGCCAAGGAACTCATCCACCAGATTCTCACATTCGGCAGGCAGACAGAGCAGCAACACCATCCCCTGGAAGTGGCTCCCCTCGTGAAAGAGGCCCTCAAGCTCCTCAGAGCTTCCATCCCCTCCACAATAGACATTCGTCGGAACATTGACCCCACCGTGGGCAGGATTATGGGAGATCCGACCCAGATTCATCAGGTGATAATCAATCTCTGCACCAACGCGTTCCATGCCATGTCAGGCGGGCACGGAATCCTGGACGTCTCCCTCACAAAAGACTACCTGGCCGAGGGTGCTGTTGAGCTTAGCTCGCCTGAGATGCAGCCGGGAGAATATGTCAGGTTGAGCGTCAGCGACACCGGACACGGCATGAGCCCGTCCGTGATTGAGCGGATCTTCGAGCCCTATTTCACCACGAAAGAAACGGGCCATGGAACCGGCATGGGCCTGGCAGTGGTCCACGGCATCGTCACGGAACACGGCGGCTCCATTGCGGTCACCAGTCAACCCGATCAGGGCAGCACATTTGATGTTTACTTTCCTGTGTGCGCTTCGAAGACCGAAACCGGCGAGATGGAGAGAACCACCGTATTGGACGGAAGCGAAAGGATACTGCTCATAGATGACGAACAGCCCCTTGTAGAGATCGGCGAGCGTGTTCTCAGCGGATCGGGATACAAGGTAACGGTGATGACGGACGCGTCCCGCGCATTGGCAGCGTTCAGCGCGTGCCCTGGCGATTTCGACCTTGTGATCACCGATTTGACCATGCCGAAAATGACCGGTCTGGAGCTTGCCAGGAAAATGAGTCGCATCAGACCCGGAATCCCCATTATTCTCTGCACCGGATTCAGCGAAGATCTGTCGAAAGAGAAGGTTACAGAAATCGGAATCTCCCATATCCTCATGAAACCCGTCACGCCGAGGGATCTCAAGGCTGCCGTCCGAAAAGTCTTCGGATAGGAGCGCTGCAGACAATCCGTGAACAATTGACGAACGGGCACTCAGGCAGATTCATGCGTCGCCATATTTCGCAAAGGCTGTGATGAGACGGAGGCAAGGAGAAACAAGAATGGGCAAAGGTCGTGCAGCTTGGGGGCGTATTTTGGTGATGATTGCGGCCCTGACGGCTGTGTCGCTTTCCGCTGGGGTCGGTTGGGCACAGCAACAGCGCAGACGGGTCAAGTTCCACTGCACCAAGACACTCAGTACATTGCCGATTCTCTGCACCAGATAAAGCAAATGAGACATGGGCCGCAACCGCTGTCGGTCTTCATTAGGCTTGAAAAGGGTCGGGAATTCACTGATGAGGGGGATGAGTTCCGCTACAAGATCATGGGCTAAAAGAAGTGCCACATTGCCGTTTTCGGCACTTGGAGAACAATTGGGGGACTAGTCTTCCTGAATTTTGCGAGCGTAGGCCGAAAGATTCGCCAAGTTTTGACAATTGATATGTACATTGCCCTCTGATTCTGGTAAGTTG
>DYLG01000033.1 GCA_020722215.1 Desulfomonile tiedjei | reverse complement strand
TCTTGCCGCTAACAAGGTCCAACTTGTCTCGGGAACCGCGCACCTGACCGGCGACCGGTCGTTCACCGTGGAAAGCCCTGACGGAGTTCACCGCTTCGAGTTTGAACACGCGATCATTGCTACAGGGTCTTCCGCTGCTGAACTCCCCGGCATGCCGCGAGACGGACAGGTGGTTATGGATTCGTCCGACGCTCTGGAACCGGCGAGTCTTCCTGAGCGTCTTGTGGTGATCGGCGCCGGCGCCGTAGGCCTGGAGCTGGGCACTGCATACGCCAAGTTGGGGTCCAAGGTGACAATTCTCGAAAATGCGGACCGGCTATTGCCGTTCATTGATTCCCAGATCGCGCCGGTGATGGAAAAGGCCCTGAAGAAGCTCGGCATCGAGCTTGTGCTGGGCGCAAGGATAAAAGGCCTTATCCGTACGGAATCCGGGGCTGAACTGAAATACTCCACCGGGGCCGGAGACATGAAAATCGCCGCCCATCGCATACTCACCGCCATCGGAAGAAGGCCCAATACCACCGGCATCGGACTGGAGAAGGCCGGCGTCAAGCTCGACGCCAAAGGGTTCGTGCAGGTGAATGAGCGAATGGAGACATCCGTGCGGGGGATCTTTGCGGTGGGCGACATAGTCCCTGGGCCGATGCTTGCCCACAAGGCGTCCTATCAGGGCAAGGTCGCCGCGGAGGTCATCGCGGGGGAACCTTCGGCCTTCGAGGGAGTGGAAGTCCCATCGGTGATCTTCAGCGACCCGGAAATCGCCGCGGTCGGACTTACCGAGGATGACGCTAAGGCTCAGAGAATCAACGTGAAATGCGGCGTGTTTCCCTTCAAGGCTCTTGGAAGGGCTGCTACACTGGGCGATGAAGGAACGGGCTTCAGCAAGGTCGTTTCGGATGCCGCCACGGGAACTGTGCTGGGTGTGCATATTGTAGGGCCGTCCGCTTCCGACCTGATCGCCGAGGGTTGTCTGGCCGTGGCCTCAGCATCTCATGTGGACGATCTGACCTTGACCATGCACGCGCATCCCACCCTCCCTGAGAGCATAGAAGAGGCAGCCGAACAGATCGAGAACCGCGCAATTCATATATTCTCAGGAGTTCGCCGGGGAGATCCTTCCTCCAAGAACTCTTGGAATGCCGGCCTGTAGCCGTCTTCGGCGCATGCAGGCCGGATACTCAGCCCCAAGCTTGTATTCGGTAACGACCATGAGGCGGGCTCTCTCGGCGAACGCGGTCAACAGGCCGGGCACGCCTGCCCCTTGACAGGGATGACCGCGGGGCGTATAGCTCAGCCACATCAGCGTCACTTTCAGGGCCGCGGGAAAGTAAACCCGGCGCCTATTTCTTCACCACCCGAAAGAGCTGCAATGCTAAGAAACACCTTCTGCCATGTGCCCGGAATCGGCGTAAGCAGCGAGCGCGAACTGTGGTCGAGAGGAATCCTCTCCTGGGACGATTTCATGACGGGTGGGAGTGCTCTTGTGCCCAAGAAAAAACGCGGTCTGCTGGAATATCATCTCAGAGAGTCGGTTCAGCACCTGGATGAGCCAAACCCGGGCTATTTCAGCCGAGGCCTGCCGTCCAAACAGCAGTGGAGGCTTTTTGCGGATTTCAGAGAACACGCGGCCTATCTTGACATCGAGACAAGCGGTCTTCGCAATGGTGTTGATTACATTACAACCATTGCTCTTTACGACGGCGAGTCGATTCACTATTACATCCAGGGGTTCAACCTGGACAAGTTCGCCGATGACATCCGAAGATACAAGGTCGTAGTTACGTACAACGGTAAGTGCTTCGATATACCTTGCATAAACAGCTACTTCCGGATCAAGATGGATCAGGTGCACATCGACCTGCGATATCTCCTTGCCGGTCTTGGTTACAAGGGCGGGCTCAAAGGCTGCGAAAGACGGTTGGGCATCGACAGGCAGGAATTGGACGGGGTTAACGGCTACTTCGCGGTTCTCCTGTGGCAGGAGTTCAAGGCCACGGGCAACCGAAAGGCACTGGAGACTTTACTGGCATACAATGTGCTCGATGCCGCGAACCTCGAGACCCTCATGGTGACGGCCTACAATGAGAAGCTTGCCGAAACGCCTTTCCTCGAATCCCATCGCCTGCCTGTGCCCGAACTTCCCCCCAACCCGTTCGAGCCGGATGTCCCCACCATCAAGAAAATGAAGGACAGGATGCTGTACTACTGAGACTGAGTGAATCCTTTCCTGAGCGTACGTCACGGAAGACCGTAGTCGTTCTTGGTACGGGCGGACCTATGCGTCCGCCCGTACCACGGCATGGGTGACCGGCCGGTCACCCCTACGGACCCGCCGATTCGGCCGCGGTCTCCCCGGCCACATACCGGTATCCCACGCCGTGGACCGTGATAATGAACCGGGGTTGGCCAGGGTCGGGCTCCACCTTTTTCCGCAACTGGGCCACATGCTGGTCCACAGTCCGGGTGGTTCCGAAGTACGAGACTCCCCACACTTCGGTGAGGATGCGGTCCCGGCTGAGGACCGCGTTGGGGTGCGCGTAGAAGAACCGGAGCAGTTTCATTTCCAGTGCGGACAGATCTTTCGCTTGATCGTTAAGCATGATTTTGTACTGGAGCGCGTCAACCAGCGCGGCGCCGAAGGTGAATCGGTCCGGGATTGAGTCTTGGTCATCCGGCGCGGAAGCGACCCGTCTTGAGCGCCTCAGGACCGCGGCGATTCGCGCCAGGAGTTCCCGAACGCCGAAGGGCTTGGTAATATAGTCGTCCGCTCCCAGGCCGAGCCCCAGGACCTTGTCGATCTCCTCGCCTTTTGCGGTGAGCATGATGATGGGAATTTCCTCGTCCCGTCGACGGATGGCCTTGCACACATCGTAACCGCTTTTCCCCGGCATCATGACGTCCAGGAGGACAAGGTCGAACTTCCCGGATGCGAAAAGCTCCAGAGCCTTGAGCCCGTCCCCAACAGGCGTTGCTGAGTAGCCCTCGCTCTCCAGCGTGTCCACGAGGCCCATCAGAATGTGTTCATCGTCCTCGGCCACGAGGATGCGGATTGTCATTTGGTGCGGCCCCGACTCACTCCCTGCCCTCGGCCCTCTTGCGCACGATCCTTCTCAAAGCGAACAGATTCTCCCCCAATCCCACAGCAAGGACATAGCCCTTAATGCGACTGGGGTTTTTCCGATAAATCCCTACCAGTTGCCTCCAGAATTGTCGCCGGTGAGACGCGGCTATTCCGTTACGCCATAGTAGTATCAGGAATCCTCTGAATTCCTTGAGCTTTCTCCAAAGAGGCCGCTTGGCCTTCGGCGGCTCCTTTGGAGGCTCCATTCCGGCCTTGAGTGCCAAGGCTTTGCGTGTGGGTCTCATGGTGAGGTAGTAGTTGTACGCACGGGTCAAGTACGAGGAGGGTTCGTACAGTCTCTCGGTCAGGTTCACGTATTCTTGAATGATTTCGCTCTCCGGGCGAGAAGGTATAAAATTGAGCCGACTGCCCCCCGTGGACTGACCGTCAGTCCGTCCGTCAAGAAGCCGGTTTTCGCGCTTGAGCCGATCCCAGAGAGCCGTGTTCGGAGGGGCTTGGAGGAGATTGAGCATTACGCCGTGCATGTTGGTTCTTTCCACCAGATCCATAATGCGGTCGTCAACTCCTTTGGTCTCTCCGTCGAAGCCGATGATGAAGCTGCCCACGACTGACAGACCGTTGGCACAAATCGCGTGCAAGGCTTCTTCCAGCGGATTGCGCACGTTCTGGAATTTGCGGTTGAGCTTGAGCACGTTGTCGTCAGGCGATTCGATTCCGACAAAAACCGTGCTGAAGTTCGCCGCGGTCATGCGGTCGATCAGGTCTTTGTTCCGACCGAGATCAACCGATGTCTGGGTCCAGAATCCGAACGGCTTTCCATGGCTCTCCATCCATGGAGTCAGGCGGTCAAGTATGGCCCGCGCGTGCTTTCTGTTTCCGATGAAATTATCGTCACTGATAAGCACGTCCCCGCGCCAGCCTAGTGAGAAAATCGCTTCCAGCTCGGCCATGACTTGGTCGGGGTTCTTGTATCGCGGCCGTCTTCCGTAAAGATTGACTATGTCGCAGAATTCACAGTCAAATGGGCACCCTCTGGACGTCTGGATTGACAGGGTGACGTAAGACTGCGACTGCAAGAGATCGAAGCGCGGCGTCGGCGACACGGACATGTCCGGCCTGCCCTGACTGGGAATCACCCCGCGCTTCCCCTGAGCAAGCGCCGTAAGAAACGGCCCGAGAGAGCTCTCGGCTTCCCCTTGGACAACGAGGTCCGCGCCGGCGCCGACGAGTTCTTCCGGCAACGAAGTAGCATAGGGCCCGCCCACTACAACCGTCTTGCCTTTGGCCTTGGCCTCGCCCACAACGCGAAGCATGTCCTCTCTATGGACCACCATTCCGGTTACCATCAGCATCTCGGCCCAGCGCCAGTCCTCCTCGCTGATCTTCTGAAAACTCCTGTCCACGAGACGAAGTTCCCAATCCTCGGGGAGCAGCGCCGCCACCGTAATGAGTCCAAGCGGAGGAAGCAGGGTTTTCTTCCCCAGGAGTTTCAGCGACTGGTCAAAGGTCCAAAAAGAGTGCGGACTCGCCGGGTTTACGAGCAGAACATTCATTCGGAAGAGCTACCTCTCAATAGGATTACTTGCTCTGATACAAGGGGGGCTTAGAAAGAGTCGCACAAAAAACACGAAACGGCAAGACCCCGCTGCGATGCGCGCCGAAATGATCGGTCATATTGGGGTGGTAGAGACCGTGATTCCGGGTGGCCTATCCTGCGTCAACTCAAGCGCAGGGGAAAGGGTTCCTTGGAACTGCACATTTCTATCGGCAACAGGGGTGTGTACGCAAAACACTCCGTCGGGCCGACAAGAGAAGCCACAGTGTCGCTCCTCTTGTCATTCCCGGCGGGGCAATTCGTGGGGAGTGGGGGCGGCCGCGTCTCGGAGCGAACCGTCAGGCAGCGGTAAGCCTTTCTGTCGCGTCTTGCGCCCCTTCTGGTGAGTCAAGACTTGATCCGGTCACCCTATGGGTTTAGACGCACCCTGTGGGTTTGGGCAGTCCTGCTACCTTACAGGCGCCCTTTGCAGGTCCTGATGGGAACAGGTCATAGATCTTCTTAAGTTTGAATCCGGTATCCTTGCACAGCTTGCGGACCATCGGAGCGATGTTGAACTCGAGGTAGTAGTTGCGCACGTAGTTCACAACCTTCCAATGCTCCTCAGTCATCTCCGCGATGCCCTCGGACTTGGCGAACAGGCGTGCCACTTCTTCGTTCCACAGCGCGGGATCTTGCAAGAACCCGTCCTCGTCCACCTCAAAAGTTCTTCCTTCTATTTCCAGCGTTGGCATTATGAAAAACCCTCCTTGATTTCGTGTCTGCCGGCTTCAGTGTCGAAACACGGTTGTAATAAAGACAAGCATTACACTTGGTTTGAGGACAACATGTTTTCTTGGGGGCTCGCGCCGCCCAAAGAACCGTTCCGGGATCAATGGTCTGTCCCGAATCTCAGAGGGCCCTCCCATCAAATGCTGAGGTCCCATACTCTAAACCCATCTTACGCCTTCCGTTGGCCAGTCCCCCGCCTGCCAGCTCCTCGCAGAGCGGCACGGCGACAGGCGCGAACATTCCGGCGGCGTAATCCCGGCGATGTTATCACCGGTCGGTTCCAAATACAAGAGATTTATGCCCGGTAGGAATGATTTTCCGAAAAAAGAAAGACCCCGCCCTCATCGAGACTTCCTCGGCCCCCTCGCCGAATCCGGAATCTCTCTTGCAGGCATCGGTCCTCCAAGGTCATGTGCTGCGTCCCGTCACTTTTTCCCTATCCGGTCCTCCATGTCCTTTATCCACTTTTTGAGCATTCTTTGGGCGCTTGGACTCTTCACTCGAGGAAGCGCGGCCCTGTACACCTTCAGAGCAGACTCGTAATCCTTCTTGATTTCGTAAACAACTCCCAGCACGTGATACGCCTCAGTAAAATCGGGATCAAGCTCGATCACCCGCTTAAGGTCCCTGATGCTCTCATCGTAACGCCCCAGCTTGGAATACGCCATGGCCCGGAATTGGTAAACCATAGGGACCTTGGGGTTTTTCTTGATCGCTGCGGTGAAGTGCTGAACGGCTCGGTCCCATTGGCCCAAGTTCATAGCTGCTTTGCCCTCGGCGGCCTCATCGGCGAGGCTTTGCTCGGCAAGCAGTCCGGTGGACGCCGAAATAAACGCCAAAAGTGTCAATAAAAGCAGAATCTTCACGGTTCTATGGTCTTCGTCGAATCGTCGGTAAAGCATTAAAGCTTGAAGTATAACACAATGCTCTCCATCCGGCACGCCTTTTTTCAAACGGTGCGGGAGTCGCGGTAGGGGCGACCGGCCGGTCGCCCGTACTTCACACGGAACTTACCGCTCCGCCCCACAACGGCAAACGCTTATGTGCTGCCTCACCCAACTACCGACTTGCCCCCGGTAAGCAAGATCTGATAGCCTGATAGTGATGCATACCGGCTGGGCGGCCTATTATAGCCGGCCCCCCGTTGGTAGCATCAGGGCTTTAGCCGCGCACCTGATCGGTGCGCGTGTGGAGTGCGCCAGGGAGATCGGGAGCTGCGTCAACTCGAGAGAAAGGGGGTTTTCACGGAGATCCCATGAAAAGAATCCCACCAGTTCAGACTGTTCCACGGTTCCTCCGCGATGAGCGTTTCCACGAGATTGGATGGGTGCTTGACGAAGAACCCTCCTGGATTGTCGGCAAATTGGTTTCCCTGCTCTCGAGCAACGTGCGCGTAGACGATTATGTGGTTGACCAGATCCGACGACTTGCCACCCTGGGCCCCGTCGTGTACGCAATGAAGTTCCAGAGCGTCTATGACTTGCATTTTCTCCGCATCCGATTTGCTGAACTTGGATTGCCCTTACCTGCTTTTGTGTTCGGCGCCTCCGTCGCCGCAACCGGCTCCCTGAGCAAACTGTACTCCGTTTACAAGGCCGAGATCAACCGCCGGATTCGACCTGGTATTTCCGGAACACCGTCGGAGGGGACACTCCTCAAGGAGATTTTTGAACAGGGCGGGGCGGGCGTGATGTTTCTCGTGGATCACAAGTCTTTCCGGAGCAGGTATGTTCATCCCCACAGGGACCCGCTAAGGATCTTGCTTGATGTACAAGGTCGAGTTGCAGGCTGCATTTCGGTGGCGCCGCTGTTCATACTTTATGACAGAACCATCCGCCCCACCATTCGACCCTTTTGGGAAAGTTTCTTGGGCGACCCGGACAGACCCGGGCCTCTCAGAAGAATACTATTGGCCCTGAGAAGGTGGACTGTGCCGGAGGTCCTCATGGGCGAACCTGTCCATTTGTTGGACTGCTTCGAGGAATTCGGCGCTCAAAGATCCTGGGAGGAACTCCCCTTCGATCTGCGCACCGAGTTGATAGACAAGATCAACGCGCGCATCCGAGTCAACAGAGGACCGGAGCGGCTTTCCAGGACGGAAATCAAGGAGCGGGTGCTGCAGGATGAACGTGTCCAGGCCCTGGTGGCCGAGATGGTAGAGGAAGAGAACACGACCCCGGAAAAGATCCGAAGGAAGGCGGAAGCTTATGTGGATGAGATCGCCGCAGATCAACGCCTCCAGGCAATCCATTTCTTGTATCGCTTAATCAAATGGCTATCCACACACGTGTTCAACGGAATCGATATGAAGGTCACGCAATTCACTCCCTTGAAAAGAATCGGCCAGAAGGGTTCCCTGATATTTGTGCCCTGTCACAAGAGCCATTTTGACTACCTGTTCACGCCGTTCATAACATTCGCCAACAACATGGCGGTTCCGCATGTGGCTGCGGGAAAAAACCTCTCCTTTTGGCCGATCGGCCCGCTGCTGCGCCATTCAGGCGCTTTCTTCCTGAGACGCTCCTTCAAAGGCTTGAAACTCTACACCGGTGTCTTTGAAGCATACGTACGGGTGCTGCTGCAGGAAAAATACAACGTCAAGTTCTTCATTGAAGGCGGTAGGAGCCGGACGGGGATGTTTCTGCAACCAAGATTGGGGATGCTGAGTTTTCTTCTTAGAGCCGTTGAGGACGGCGCGGTGGAGGACCTTTACTTCGTCCCAACCTTTATCGGCTATGAGCAGATTCCCGAGGAAAAATCGTATCTAAGAGAAATGAGCGGCCTGGACAAGAAGAAGGAAAGCCTCGGCTCAATCATCCGGGCAAGGGAGATTCTCAGGAAACGCTACGGAAGAGTGTACGTGCGATTCCAGGCTCCACTTTCCTTTCAAGAATTCCGGGAGGAATGGGCAAGGTTCAATGAGCGGCGCGGTAACCAGCCTGCAAACGACAACAAACTGGTCCGTGACTTCGGATATCGCCTGATGTGGGGAATTATCAGGATGGGCGTCATCACCTCCGTGGATCTCACCGCTACGGCCCTGAGATGTTTGGGCAACGGCCCGGTGAAGCTTGCGGACCTGGTGGATGGGGCTGATCTGCTGGCTCAAATCATACGTGATCAGGACATCGAGTTTGCTGATAATCTGCACGACTTTCAAGATGCGGTTCCGGCTTCACTGGGGCTCTTTGTACGCCGCGGATTTGTGGATATGGTCAGCTCGGACGAAGCCTCAGCCGAGCCCAGGTACTTGATAAACGAACAGAAGAGAGCCTTTGTGCACTTCTACGGAAACACGCTGGTAAGCTACCTCTGGCCGGCTTCCCTGCTGGCAACCGCGCTCTCGATTACTCGACCGGACCCGCTGGAAATCAATGCTTCCGTGAGGGACAGATTCATGAGCCTCGTCGAGATCCTCTCAGGTGAGTTCATCCTGGACCCACTAAAGGAAGTGCAGACGGTTTTCGACGAAACAGTCGGTCTCTTCCGAAAGAACGGATTGGTCCGCCCCCCCGACCCGTCCCAAACCGGAAATAGGGCACAGTGGCGCCTTGATATCCTCAAGAGAGTTCTCTCCGACCTCGTTGAGGCATACTACCTCGTCCTGATCTGCTGTGACGAGATCGAGGAAGGCATGAGTCAGAAGGAGTTCGGCAAAAAGGTCCAGAAAAGAAACAGAGATGCGGATGGAGAATCTCAAACCGAGACTCCTCTGCTCATTTCCGTCGCTACAGTGGGAAACGCCCTCACTCGGCTGAGCCGAATGCAGATAATCGATTACGACGAGTCAAAGAAGTATGTGAACGGCCTGCGCGATCCGCAAGCCAGGGACCAGTGGAAGAGGCTTTTGGCAACGGCTCTGGGAAAGGAGGGCCTCCGGTAGGACAGGCGGCCCGCCTGTCATTCCCTTTAGGACAAGAAACCGGCCGGCGACGGGCGAGCTGCCCGTCGTACTGCCGACAGGCGAGCCGCCTGTGCTACTAAGGCCGACCCTGATGTTGTCTCCTGAATTGGGCCGCTCTTGAAGTGAACACGTCTTCGCCGTGGCCCAATACTCCATAGCCCCCGTAGAGCTGGTGCCGGCTGAGCAATTCAATGAGCGTGTTCTCGTAGTCCCTGCCGTAAACCGATGTGAATACGCGACGAACGTTGAAGCTCCACCTGTACGGGTCCCTTTTCGCTGACGGAAACGGCTGAGGACTGATCAGGGGGTAATCCACTGAATGGGGCAGGATCTTGGTGTGGGGAGGTTCGTCGCTACCCGCGCCGACGGCCGAGATAAACAGCGCGGCACAGACTGCGAGCATGGCGCGTATGATTTTCATTGCAATCTCCGTGAACTATCTCATGTTAATGCGATTCCTGGTTGAAGGCCGAGCTAAGATTACCATATATCATAGTGTTTTGGCAAGCCAAACGAAGTCAGGCCAACAGAGGGACGAGCGTCCCCCCGCTTGATTTCCAGCGGAGCGGGCGCCTACCCGCCGCCCGTCACCGACCAGTTGCGAGCAATTGCATCGAAACTTGACAAGAATCGTCATCCGCAGGTATTTTGACGATCCCACCTCTTGTCTACCGATGGAGATTCAAATGGACATTGTAGTCCTGGTAAAGCAGGTTCCCAATACCACCGAGGTCCGGATCGACCCCAAGACCGGTAACCTGATCCGCGAAGGCGTGGAGAGCATTATCAACCCTGAAGATCGACACGCGCTGGAAGCAGCGCTGCAAATCCGCGACAATACGGGCGGCAAGGTCACGGTTCTTTCCATGGGGCCGCCCCAGGCAATAGACGGGATTTGCGAGGCTCTGGCAATGGGCGCTGACCGCGGAATCCTCCTGTCGGACAGGATATTCGCCGGCGCGGATACCTGGGCAACCTCGACGACGCTGGGGCGAGCCATCCGGAAAATCGAACAATTCGATCTGGTCCTGGCCGGAAGGCAGGCCGTGGACGGCGACACCGCGCAAATAGGTCCGCAGGTCGCGGAATATCTGGGAATCCCGCAACTTACGTATGTCCAAAAGCTGGAGGTGCGTGAAGGCGCAGTGATTGCCGAGCGCGCCCTGGAAGACGGATGCGAGCATATCGAGGCTCCTACTCCGGTTCTGGTGACAGTCCTGTCTTCCTTGAACGAGCCTCGCTATCCTACCGTCGCCGGATTGATAGACTCCACCAGGCCTCGAGCGCCCATCGAGATATGGAACGGAGCGGATCTGGGCGTCAAAGCGTATGAAGTGGGCCTTGCGGGCTCTTTGACTCAAGTGGTCAAGACCTTCACTCCCAAAGGGGCGCGCAACACGCAGTATCTGGAGGGCTCACCCGCCGCCGTGGCTGCACAGTTGATCGATGCTCTGCGCAAGAAAGAGATTCGCCTGGGAGAATAACATGTCGAGAATCGAGATTGACCTGGACAAATGCAGCGGCTGTGGGATGTGTTCCCGTTCGTGTCCCTATCAGGCTTTTGAAATCCAGGATAAGAAGGCTCGCTGGATAGAGGACCGCTGCACTCTGTGCGGAGCTTGCCTGACTTCATGCAGGTTCGAGGCTCTCAGCGGTGAGATGCCTGTTAGGGAAGTGCCCGACTTCAGCGATTACCGCGACGTGTGGGTCTTCGTGGAGCAGCACGACGGCAGGTTTCACAGATCAGGCCTCGAGTTGCTCGGATGCGCGCGGACTCTGGCGGACGATCTGGGGCAGCGCGTTGCTGCTGTGGTCCTTGGCAACAATGTCGGAGAGACGGCCCGGCAATTGATTGAACACGGTGCGGATCGCTGCATCGTGGTAGAGAATTCCGCGCTCGGGTACTATCAGACATGCACCTATGCCCATGTTCTGGCGAAACTCATAGGCAAATACAAACCGAACATCCTCTTGCTTGCCGCGACTCACCTTGGGAGAGACCTGGCTCCGCGACTCGCCCGAAGAGTGGGCCTGGGGCTGACGGCAGACTGCACCAGACTCTCCATTGATCCCGATGAGAAGATACTCCAGCAGACTCGTCCCGCTTTCGGCGGGAATATCATGGCCACCATTGTCACCCGGTTCTCCAGACCGCAGACCGCGACAGTACGTCCGGGCATCATGAAGGCCCTCGATCCTGATCCGGCCAGGACCGGAGATCTGATCGCGGAACAAGTTGACATGGCCGAATGCAGAGAGTTCACCAAGGTCCTCGAATGCGTCATGCACAAAGACAGACCCGTGGACCTGACGGCCGCGAAGATAATCGTTGCAGGCGGTAGGCCCGTCTGCTCCGATCGGGGAATAGGGGTGCTCAGGGATTTTGCCGACGCGGTGGGTGGAGAAATAGCCTGCACCCGCGTGGTTGTGGAAGAAGGATTCCTGCCGCCGGAGCGCCAAGTAGGTCAGACCGGCCGGACAGTCAGGCCCGAAGTGTATTTCGCTTGCGGGATTTCCGGAGCGATTCAGCACAAGGCCGGAATGGACGGATCGCGCTATGTAATTGCGATAAACAAGGATCGGGACGCGCCGATTTTCGAAATGGCCGACTATGCCATTGTCGGTGACCTTTTCGAAATACTCCCTGCGCTCACCAGAGCCGTGAAAGGGGAATGATCGTCCGGTCGCCCGATTCACGGCCGGCCAACGAAAATACTTGTTCGAGAGGCGTCCAGTGTTCAACATACCCAAACCCAAACCGGAAGATCTTATCCGCAAGACCTTTGCAAGGTTTACCGACGAAGAAATCATCCCCAGGGCCCGCGAAATGGACGAGGCCAACCAGTTCCCCCGGTGGATGTTCGAAAAGGTGGCGACGACAGGTGCGTTCGGGATCAGGTACCCCAAATCGGTCGGCGGTGCAGGAGGCACCACAACGCAGTTCTGCGTCATAGTTGAGGAACTGGCCAGAGGCTCGATGAGTGTCGCGGCATTCACGGCTATGCAGTGCCTCATGGGAACGAATTTCCTGTTCGAGTACGGGACGCCGGACCAGCATGAGCGCCTGCTCAAGCCTGCAATCAGAGGCGAAAAGGTCGCTTCCTTTGCTCTTACCGAGGCCGATGCCGCCACCGACCTGGGGGGCGTCAAGACCATGGCCAGGCCCGATGGCGACTCATGGATAATCAACGGATCGAAGACCTGGATAACGAACGCACCGGTTGCTGATTTTTACACGGTCCTCTGTCAGACGGACAAGTCCAAGGGGCTCAAGGGATTGAACTTCTTCCTTATTGAGCGCGGCACGCCCGGGCTTTACGTGTCAAAGAAGTTCGACAAACTGGGAACTCGTGCTACTGAGATCTCGGAACTGGCTTTCACGGACGTGCGCATTCCCTTCGAAAACCGACTGGGCAGAGAAGGAGCCGGAGTGGGGAATCTGCTGAGAATTCTTGCCGTGATCAGGGTTATGACCGCAGCGCTTTCCATAGGCCTTGCCCGCGCCGCATATGACCATTCGAAGCGATACGCGCTGGAGCGCTTCCAGTTCGGGAAGAGGATCGGAAGCTTCCAATTGGTTCAACAGAAGATCGCTAACATGGCCACGGATATATGGGCGTCGGAACTGATGACCTACAAGACCTGCGAGATGATCGATCGGGGAGAGAGAGCCCTGAAAGAGGCCTCAATGGCCAAATATTTCGCGTCTGAAGTGGCGTGTCGGGCCTCGGACGAGGCTACGCGCATTTTCGGCGCGTACAGCTATTCCATGGAATACGACGTACAGCGTTTCTATAGGGATTGCCGATTCCTGCTGTTTGGCGGAGGCACTTCGGAAATCCTGCAGACAATCATCTCCCGCGAATGTGGGGTCTTCTAGCACGTCGATCCGTCGTTACCTTCGCGTTTCCCAGTGGGGCGCCCCTTGCGCCCTCGCCCTCCGGAAAAGGGGGGCGAGGGTATTTCCGAATCTCACTGACTATCCAATCCGATGTCTGTTTCCACAAAGGCCTGCAATTCCTTGGCAATCAGGTCCTTGGGAACCAAGGTGGCCTTGCGGGAAGTAGTGATGACCTTGCCTCGGGCCAGACCGTATTCAATCGTTTGTGGGTAATGGAACTTTCTTTTTGAGATCCGACGCTTATCGATCCACGGCGCCTGGTGGATGGGCAGATAGAACGAGAAACGGAAAGGTTCCACCACCACGTGGAAATGATACAGGTCGAAATAGCCTTCTTCGAATTCCACCTTGCACTTGGGGGTCAGATACATTCGCACATGGTGCTTGTTGCTGCCCGTTTCTTCTTCCCACTTGCGCCTCGCTTCGGCGGACAGTTTGTACACCTCTTTGTCGCCGCGGCGGACGTAGTTGATGGTTAGACAGGGCAGGCCGGTCCTGAAGAGCTTTTCCAGGACGCTGTGTTTCAGCGGAAAGAGGTCTGAATTGGTCTTAGTCTCGTGAACCAGGAAACAGAGGTAGTAGCAAGCCTTGGCAATCTCCTTATCCGGGGAAGGCATCGCCTCCATCTCCTCGAGGTACTGGTGGTGCAAACGCACCTTCTCGGGGAGAACCGTCTTGGTTTCGTTGGGCCTCTTCACCTTCTGCTGGATGCGCGGAGGCGAGATCTTGCCGAACCGGACCCCACGGCTTTTTGGAAGAAAAGGCCTCAATCCCTTTTCTTCGCGCTTGTACACTATAATCGGGTCCCTCTTGGGTGGTTTCTTGGCCATAGTCGTCTCCTTGACCTGGTCGCTCTCTCGTTGAGTAGGGAATCCAGCTTCACACAGGATCTATTTCAACGGCATTCTCAGCCTGACACGGACTCATCGGGCAATCAGTTTCCATCGCGGAACAGCGGCGCGCATGGCGATCGAGCACTGTTCTCTGCGGGGCCGCTCCACAACGGTTCACGGGCAGGAGCACTGGAGAGAACCTCCAGACAAGCGGGCCGCCCCCTAAATCGGGTGTCAAGGCCATTTCCGCTGGTTTCCATCAGCATTAGAGCTTGGGGATTTGTCGTATGATTCCCCCCGCTCCTATCCCACCAACGTACTAGTTAACGTCTAAACGTTTGATCCGCTGGAATCAAGTGAAATTTTTTTTCAGATGAGATGCGACGCCGAAACCTCTTCTCGTGCTTGCTATCACGGATTCCGGTTCTTGGCGGCACGCCGGGCCGGCCTATATGGCGCGAAACACGTGAAAATCCCCGGCACTCAGCCGCGCTCTTATCGCTCCGCTCCTTCCACAACCGGCCTCTTCCTGGTATACTGCGATATTTTATTGCATTGCACAAGAGGTTTCAAGAGAGGTATAGAGGTACAATGGCGCTTGCGGAGGAAGAAATGAGCATCATCGAGAAAGCCCGTCAAGAGGGGAGAACCACGCTCTCCGAGCATGAATCCAAACAGATCCTGACTGCGTATGGCATTCCGGTAACCAAGGAAATACTGGTCCATACCCCGGAGGACTTGCCCAAAGCGGCCGAGCAGGTTGGATTCCCCCTGGTGATGAAGGGATGCTCTCCGGACGTGACTCATAAGACTGAAAGCTCTCTCATCAGGCTCGATGTCAGAGATCTGAAGGAGGCCAAAGCCGCGTTCGACGACATCGTGGGGAACATGGCTGCCTCAAAGGGCGGGGTTCTCGTTCAGGAGATGGTTAAAGGATCGAGGGAACTCATGGTGGGGCTGACGCGGGATCCCCAGTTCGGGCCTTGCGTGATGTTCGGCCTGGGCGGTATTTTTACCGAGATCCTCAAGGATGTTTCTTTCAGGCTTGCGCCTCTGGAGCCACGGGACGCAAGAGAGATGATGCGAGAGATTAGTGGGCACAGGATTCTCGACGCAATCCGCGGCATGGAGGCTGTGGATCTCGAAAAGATGGCCGGCATCCTGATAGCCGTGGGACAGGTTGGCGTGGAAAATCCCCTCGTCAAAGAAATCGACGTAAACCCTCTGATAATTCGCGGAAATTCGCCCGTAGCAGTGGATGCGCTGATTGTTCTGGACAATAACGGAACCTGATGGTGGCCCGTCGCGCGTCGGCGACGGCATCCGTCTCCGGCCTAAGCGCTGAACCCTTACGAAAGACTTCCGGATCAAGGTCCGCCGCCCGGGGCCTTTGGCTTGGTCTTAACCTTGGCTCTGCAGACCTTGCACTGGAATCGAAAGGAACCGTCCATCAAACGGGAAACGATTTCCAACTCCTTTTTCCCGCACTTCGGGCACGGCGTCTTCACGCGCTTCTTCTTCGGCCGGTCAAGTCTCTTGCGCGCTTTCTCCGGAACATCGCCGACGTCAAAGCAGTCGCTCGTGGCTTGAATGAGCTTGTTGAGATCTCCTGCAATCCGGTAGGCTTGTTCCACACCGATGCCGGACTTGGTGCGCCAGTTGATGTTAAGGATCCTGCCGTCGATCCGCACCCAGCCGCCGGGTGTGGGGCCCGCGAAGGTGAAAACCCCGTCCCCAAGAATCGGCAGGTTTTCCAGTTGCTCCGTCCTGGTCGGTCGGACTCTGGCCTCGTGGACTCGGTCCCGGTTGCAGTAACAGCCGACTGTGACGGAATTGGGTTGCGCCGCGTCAAAAGCCAGGGCGTAGAAAAGTCGCCTGCTTCCCCAGGCTGCCTTTGAATCTTCCGGCTTAAACCACAGCTTGTACCGATAGCGTTTCCCCCCTGCCTCCGCGTGGGCCCATTTGTTGTGCACCTGCGGATAGTCATCCATGATCCGGGCCAACGCCTCGACGATTCTGGCACACGAGGCAGTTACCGACTCTCGAACAACGTTCGTTGCAAGGTCCTCCGCCGGGGTCCCGCTGCCCAAAGACATGAGTTTGATTGCCGAGACCAGACTGCTCGTCTCAGCGGCGCGCAGTTCGCGCTTGTTTTCGACGCTGATCATCTTTCTGAACAAACGCAAGAATTTGGCCGGCCGGCTGAGGTCGGGGATGGCGGCGTCCCCATGGGAGCCATCAGGCCCGGATGAGGCTTGTTCAAGGACAATCTTCAGGTGACTCATCACTTCTTCCTCAGACGGGAGCGGTCGTTGAAGAAGAGCAACGAGGCCGCTAAGGTTGTCCTCGTGCTCATCGGAGTGGGCAGCCTCGGTGAAGAGCAAATCGTATATCCGAGGAAACGCGCTGTCCAGGCAGCCGATTCCGAAGAGCATCCGCTGCAGTTGGGCTAACTTTTCCTTGTCGGCGACGATGGAGCGGCTCTCACTGGGACCGGTGAGTAACGAGTTGGGCAGAGTCAACTTGTCGATCAACTGCCTCATGGCTCTGGGATTGAAACCGATTGAATAGTTTAGCAGGTTGCGAAACATGAGCAGATCTTCCCGGGCCAACGAGAACCCGGCTTTCGGAAGGAGCCTCTCAAGATAGGCCTCCACCTTGTACGCCGTCATCGGTATCCTGTATGTGAATTGGAAAACCCTGTCGAAGAAGGCTTTGCCTGACACGTGGCTTTCACCGCTTTCAAACCTCTTGTCCAAAGCCTGCTTGAGTGAGTAGTCGTCACAGGCCGCCACAATCACTAGTCCCGTCGCGTCGAGGAAGATCTTTATTCCTTCGAGAAGCTCAACTAGTACATAGGTGTCCAGATCGTCGATCTCGTCAACAAATATGACCAGCTTCCGGCAGCCCGCGTCTCGGAGATAGTCCCGGGCCAGAACTCTCATCCCGGTCTTCACGTTTGACGCCGCCTGCTGAATCCTGTCCAACGGCACCGCCTCTTGCCCATCTTCGGAGGTCTGTGCAGCTTCAGCTTGAGCAGTGCGTTTCCCGGGCACATCAGCGGCCAGGGCTTTGGACAAGATGCGCACATCTTGTTGGATGCCTTGCAGTCTCTTGTGCAAGGCCGTCTTGCGCCGGCGTTTGCTCATCGAATCGGATGCGTGCTTTATCACACTGCCGAGCAGGAACAGAGATAATCCGCTACGGCCGCTGAAGGGACTGAAGTCCGTGGCGTTGAACCAGATGATCTCAGCCGAAGAGTCCCCGGCTTGCGTAGCGTGCCTTGACCGATTACCAGCCTGGAGTTCCAATCCGATCATTCTCATGAAACAGGTCTTCCCCGATCCCCTGTCTCCAAGGATACCTATGGTCATCGGGGTGTCACAGTTCCTCACATAACTTGCAAGAGCGGCCACATGGGACCGAATGCCCAGTTTGTCAGCCTCCGCTCTCATGGCTTCCAACTCGACATCGGCAACTGGTGCGGCAGGCTTCTCCTCCTCTATGGCAATGGGTTCCTCTTCTACGATCTCCACGGACAATTCTTCAAGAGCCGGTATCTCCCCGTCCTCTCCGAAGGCCTGGTCGAAGCTCAGCCCCTCGATTACGGTCGTAGCGCGCTCTTCAGCGGAGATGAAGTCGTCAAGGGCAATCTCGATCGTCTTTTCTGCTTCCAGCGTGTGGGAAAAGGGAACCGAGTCACCGGACGCAGGTCGAACAGCTTCTCCCATCCGGGGGCCTTTCCTGATTTTCTTGTCCGGCATCGTGCTCGTGTCAACTGGAGGGGAAGACCGTTCCGTCCCCTGTGAACCACGAGCCCTCGCTCCTCGGCCGGTAGGAGCTGCGGCCGACTTGACGGGCCGCTCAAGCCGCACGGTGGTTCGCAGTATCTCTTCTTCGAGGGCCTGGGCGTCCTTGTACAGTGACGTTCTGAGCGTCGTTTCCCCGCCGTCTTCGTCGTCAAGAGGAATGTCGAGGATGTTCGCGGGCTGAGCTATGTGCAGGGCCTCCTCCTGTTCGAGGAACATCTGTATTGCCTGTTCCTCATCCCCAGTCGATGGAGGGGCCTCGTTGCCTTCGTGCGCGGTCCCCTTGGCCTGCTTGGCGGAGCCCTTCCCGCCGGCGCGGTCCTGGTCCGAAGCCTTGCCGTCCCCACGTTTCTTACTCCGTAGCCGATCCAGAAAGGAAGAACCCCCTCCTTTCTTCACCATGAGTGAACCTCCAATTCGGTTCCGTGCCGCCCTCTCGAGAAAGGACTATAAAAGTATATCAGATTGCAATACCTTAGACAATATTGAAAGAATGCAAATTGTTGCCGCCCCGTCTCCCAATGGATGGCAAGATCGCACGGCGCAAGGTCTGTGCGATTCCCGCTTGAAATTCTCTTCCCAAAGTGAATGCCGGTATTCTCAAAGCCGTGCGTGTTGCCAAAATCACCACTGGTCAATATAATTGGGCGAGGGCGCTGACGCGCCGGACACCGCTCCGATGCAAAATCGTTGGAGGACATATCTATGGCTGCTCCAATAGTAGCTCCGCTGGTAAGATGGTTCGTACTGGGATTCGCTGCTTCAGTGGGATGGAAACTGGGCAACTACGTGATCGACAAGCTCAAGGAGAGCGAATGGCTCAGCAAGGAGGCAGAGGAAACCCTCAAGGATATCAAGTGCACATGGACCGGGCGCCCCGGCGATCTCGAGGAACTGAAGGACAAGCAATGACCGGCCGCGTGGAAAGGCTTGTGCGGCCCAAGGTTGTCCGAAGCGCACGGCGGGGGTCAAATCCTAGAGAATACGCCGGTTGCCCTTTGTCCGTCCCGAATAAAATACGCCAAGCCGTCGGAAAGCCTTAAATCTGCAAGATCCCGTCCCTTATGGCTTGGGCGAGACCCAATGCAGATTGGGACAATGGGAACAGGCTTTGCACAATCCTGCCGTTTGCTTGACTCAGAGATCACATTATGGGACCATTGTACCAAAGAGGGGTGAACAATGTCCCGTCATGCTCCGGTTAGATCTGTCAGAGGAATGGGGCGCGCCTGGTGCGGTTCCCGTCGATCATAGCCCCCGGCGAAACGCTATCTGAAGCAAACGATCCGTAGATGTCGCTGATGGCCGCAGATTCAACAGGCCGGCAAGCGTAGGCTATCACCGGCATCTGGTGGTTTTTCATCTGCGTGAATCTGCATAATCTGCGGATTGGTTCCATAGGTTGTCTCCGAGGGCAGCGTCTTTAAGAAAACGGCACGCCGGCAAGTCGCCCGTGCAAGAGTGGATGGTTGCACGGAACCGCTCAATTTGGGTTGCAAATATCCGCAGGCGCACTTAGAATAGATGTATAGGACGCAAGGAGCAAGGCCGTGGATGAACACACTGTCCTTTCCAGCGACCCCGGCTTCGGGACCGTTTCGGTGTGTCCCGGCGGGGTGGTGCACATAAATCTGCCCCACTGTAGCCTCAAGTTCTTGCCTCAAGACTTCGGCAAGTTCTGTGAGCTTGTGGCAAGAGCGCGCGCTGAGTTGGGCAAGAGCCGGTCCGCCTCCTCGGCAAGGCCCCGCCTTCAGCTCGTTACCACCGACCAGGACCAACGGCCTCCCGATTCCGACGAATGAGCGCCGTACCACTCCGCTGTCAGCTCCCAGAGACGCAGTGAAAGCAATTGTTCGATATGGTTCAGGCTTCTGATCAGGCGAGGTTGGGCGAGGCGCCACTTGCTTTTGCTTGTTCGTTCTCCTATTATTGCCGGGTGGTCAGGATAGTCCCCGTCCCGGTTTTGCCGGGTGAACGTCAGAAAGCGCAACAATTTCGGCCTGTCGCAACGAACGTTTTCTCGAAACATCCCCGCTTTGCTTTCCCCGTGGGGTGTAGCGGCTTTTCGGCGGTTTCGGTCCGAAATAGGCGCTTGCAGTTCGTGCCCAAAGCGGGGAGTTCTCAAGGGCCTCCGAGGAGAGGGTGTCTGCCGCCGCCACTTGCGGGGTGCCCACCCCGGGGCAAGAACGGCGTAGAAGGTGGATTGATGATGGAAGAGGTTGGATCATGAAATGCTTTGTCGCTCTTTTTTTTCTTCTCGCATTTTTCGGGTGCGGAGTCTGCCAGGCAGCGGAAGACGCCACGCCTAAGGGAGACGTACTTGCAACCGTGGGAAACCGTGAAATCACCCGACAAATGCTTCAACATATTATCGACACTATTCCGCCGGAAGCCCGTGTGCAGTTCCTCACTCCGGATGGTCGCCGTAAAATCCTGGAGGAAGTTTTTTCCATAATGCTCTTTGCTGAAGCTGCCAGAAAGAATGGGATCGACAAGGACCCTGCTGTGCAGACTCGACTCGGCCACATTCAGCAAGAGTACCTGGCCACTGAGTACTTCCGGCGCCGGCTTGCCGAAAAACCCCTTGTTACTGAAGATGAACTGAAAAAATACTACGAGAGCCATATCCAGGAGTTCAAACCGCCCGAGGAGATCAAGGCCCGACACATACTGGTGAGGACAGAGGCGGAAGCGAGAAAGGTTCTCGATCGCCTCAAATCCGGCGAGGATTTCGCGGAACTGGCCAAGAAGGTCTCAATTGATCCTGCTGCCGCCAAAGGAGGGCTCTTGGAGTTGCAGGAGGGGGTGGAGTGGCTTCCGAGAGGCACGTTTGAGAAGTCATTCGACGTAGAACTGTGGAAAATTCCCACAGATCAGGTGGGCGGGCCCATCAAGACACAGTTCGGCTGGCACGTGATCAAGGTGGAAGGCCGGCGCCGGCCCTCGACTCCCCAGTTCGAACAAGTACGCAGCATGATCAAGAACCGGATCGAAGAAGAGCGACGGGAAGCGCTGAAAAAGCAAATTGCCGAAGAACTACGGAAAATTATTCCGGCTCGAGTGAACTGATTTCGGAATGGTCTCTTTGTGAGACCCGCCCGCCCGGTTTTTCCCGGCAGGATGCTCCGACGAAACTACGAGCCTGTCGCCACACCATTGAAGGGCGCCATTCGTAGCACGATGCCACTCAAACAGGTCCGGGCCGCGAAGCGGCAAGAGGGATTTTCTCAGAGACCGTGGGTCAAAGCCAATTTGCCGAAGCAAGTTGATTGCAGGCCAAGACCTCTTGTTCGTTCGGAACCCGGACGCAGTGGCGTCCGGGCTGCCCGCGCGGCGCGATCTTGGACAGTGAAGGGATCCCGCAACTGGCCCCTAGGAGAACGAGAATGAAGCTCAGTCGCATGGTCATGATTCTTGCGGCGGCCGTCGTAATTGGCACAGGCGCAGGGCGGATTGCG
>DYLG01000032.1 GCA_020722215.1 Desulfomonile tiedjei | reverse complement strand
GCAAACCGTCGCTATCCGTCGACGAACTGATGTCCTCCGCCGTCCGCACCATGCGCCTCGAGCTCAAGCGCCATGGCGACCGGGCGCGAATCGCTCATTACCTCATATCCGACAAGAAGACCAAGCCTGGTGGCATTAAAGAAAAACTGGATGAGAACGGACGTGTCGATCTTTTACAGGATGCACTTGTCATGTGGCACGATCTGTTCTCGTCCCGTGGATGGCGGGACGATGCGGCAAGGCGACTGTGGGATGAACATGTCGCCAAGTTGTCCGAATACAAGGCTCCGGAGGAAATCGGCGAGGAATCTTCAGGTCCAGAGGGTAAGAAGAAGCAAAAGGAGAATCGAGAAAAACTCCACGATGTGGCGAAGACGATGGCCCAAGATGTGATCATTCGCGAGGCTCTCCACGACGTCTGGAAGAAACGATGGAAAGATGACGACGAGCGGCCTTGGGCAACGACTTGTGCGTTGCTTCGTTGAGGTACTTGGTTGCAGCTTGACGGAAGGTGCGTTTCGGCCGTACGCCATAGATTTCCGCATTTCTGATCTGCTCCATGCAATGGGCTAGGTATCTCGCGGCTTCAGCGAGATCGCCCGTTCCCGTGCTTTCTCGTATTCGGCGATTTCCGATTGTCTTCCAGATGTACCACGTGTTACCACGCTTTTTGAGTCCTGGAGGGACTTTCTGCCCCATGTTTTTCCTCCTTCCTTCATCTTCCCAGGATGCCCGTTGCAACTCTTATAATCGTCTGCCCAGGCATCCAGGTCAAGACGGTCGAATGCGATTCCCTGTGAGCCTATCGGAATCTCTGTCACATAAGGCCGTACCTCGGCATTGAACCGGTTTTTATCCATACCTAGGTAACGCGGAGCATCCCGGAGTCTAATCAATCGGGGCAAAATACCGGTCATGACGCCAACCGCCTCCGGGCAGGGTCCGGTTCGGGGCTCTCGCCCTGGGTTTCGTTGTCGGGCCACTGGAAGAACCGCTCCCCCTAGGTCTTCGGGAGACAGATTTTTATGGGAGCCGTTTTCGGGCAGGCTTCCAGGAACCCGGTGTTGTACCATCGGCCCGGCTGAACGAGCCCGCACCAGTCGAATTTCGCGTGTTCGCAGGTTTCGCAACCGAACAGGTCAGCGGCCGATATGGGGTCCGGTTCGGGTCCTGAGTCAGGCCAGGGGTCTATGCCTAGGCGGCGCATGGTGGTCTCAAAGTCGACGACTCCCCGAATGCACCATTCCAGGAGACGGGCGACGTTCGGGTCGCGGCGCATGGCCTGCGCTATTTGCGGTCTGAGCCGAGCCGGGAAATGAGACAAATGATTGTTCATGGTCGCGTCCTCCGTGGGCATGGGGTCCCCACTGCCAAGTTGATCGGGTCCCCGTTCCAATAACAACGCGGTCCGGCGGGCTCGTCGGTGGTCAGGTAACCGCACGGTTCGCGCAAACATCCCAGGGCGGACAGTTCGGTTTTTATTGATCCGGTGAGACGACCCGCAGAGGTAGGAAAAATATCGTCAGTGCCGTCAGTGCCGTCATTACCCTGTGAATCCGGCATGTTATGGCTGACGGGTTGGCTGACGGCATTTTCCGTGTCTGTAGGGTCAGTTTTCGCGCGCCGGCTTTCCCCTCTCTGAACTCCTGAATCCCAATGCCGCCCTCAGCCAAATTGTGGGCCAGGGCCCGGAGTCGGCGGGTGAACGCGCTTACGGCCTTCGGCCACTGCCTCAACCTGTCCAGTCCCTCATCCGCGGCGATTTTCGACAGTTCGGTGAACAGTTCCGACGGCGTACCCGTCCACTCAGCTCGCCCGGACATGAATTTGGTTACGGTAAACGCAACAGGACTGCTCTCCAGTACCTCACTGTTTTGAATGCTCCGGTTATGGCTGTATGCCTCCAGGAATGCGGCTTGGCCGATACCCAGCGCGTCGGCAAGTGCACAGCCCCACCGGTCCAGTCGGCCATGCGGGGCAGTCTGTCCAGTTTGATTGAGCCGATCCGTGCCATGGCATCGGAGAGAACACTACAAATAGCGCCGAGAATCCGGGGGCGGGCAGCCTCAAACTCGCTCATTAGCGCCTCCCGGTCCCGCCTGCGATCCTCGGGCAGCCGTGAGAGTTCAATGAGAATGGAGCGGTCCAACAAGTCGGGTGAGCTTCCCGGAATCGAAATCCCGTTCAAAATGACCGCGCGGTTGAAATCGTACAAAAAGTCGTCATCGTCCGTGTACAGCACGCGTTTGGCGAATCCACCGCCGGTGATCGCCCGGCACAGGTCGTCCGATGCCCATTGCGGCAGGCGATGCAAATTGTCGAGGGCCACTAGTGCTATACACAATTTTTCCGACCTGCCGGAGGAACAGGGGGTTGCCGGGTCGGATTGTCACTCTCTCCAGATGGCACGACGTGCATACGAATTTCCGGTTTTCGGAGAATAGTGCTACGACGGTTGCCCATTACCGTGGAGATCCGGGCGGTGTTGGACGTACTGGTACGGACTCCGTACCACGATGGGGCATCCGAGCCCGGGCGGCAGATCCGGCTCTATCTTGTGGTTCGCCGGGAAGGCATACAATATGTGGGGGTTCCTCAGAGATATGGCTTCATCCCTCGTCAGCTCGATTCTCAGGGGCGTTGATCTTCCAGGGTATGACAGACTATGCCTCGGGCGGTACGCGGAAATTGGAGGGGCGGTTGGCTGTGAGATTCGGGGTCCTCACTTGCCTTCGATTCCTCAAGTAACTTGTACTCGAACCCTGAGACTTTACTTATGTGTCAGATTTGTACCTTTCGGTTATGTAACGTGCTGATTTGTCGTGATACGGTGCAACGGGCGTCGATCAGGAACTTGTTGATTTTGTTACTTTTGCCGTGTCCGGATTCGGTATGGGGTTCAGGTGGTCGCTGGTTCAAATCCAGTCGCCCCGACCACCGATTTCTTGAGAAAACCGCCAACTTGCCTTGCAGGGCATCGGCGGTTATTCTCTTCGCCCATTCCCCGGAGGGAACATCAATGTTTCCGTGGCCTTCCCAAGGATAGCCGGGGTGGCGAGCAAGCAAAACGTCACAAAGGCAGCCATCGCCATCGTGTCGGCTCGTAGGTGTCTCCTCGCAATGGCAATGGTGTCGGTTGTTCACCCCTTTCTCGAGTGTCGGCGCTAGCAGCGGTCCTCAGCATGTCCGCAATTCTCGTGGCAAAACCCTCTTGCGCTATCCAAGGAGCTATCTGACTTGTCCCCTCACCGGACGTGTGGCTAATTGAAGTTCATCCCGCACGTATGGCCGGTCTTGCGCCCTCGGTCAAATAACGCCTAATCTGTACATGTGTGCCGCCTTGGGCCGGAGGCTTCACGTTCCGGAACGAGATCACTCTCAGTGCATGCAACCGGCAGCTTTACCCGTGGGTTTGCCCCAGACAGCGTAGATCGGATCGCTCGGAATTCCTTGTCCGTAATACTTGTCCTCTTCAGGGCGCGGTTTCCCGGTGCTTTCATAATAGCCCTGGATCGCGAAACGACCTGAAAGGGTGAAGAATCTGCGCACGACCTCCACTCTTTGTTTTTCGGTGCTCTCCTTCCAGATATTCACGGCCTTAGGCGGAAACATCCGGTTGGAGAAGACCACGATGAATAAGCCCTCGGGCTTCAGGACGCGTGACACCTCCCTGAAAACCTCCAGAGGTAGGGTCAGGTAGTCAACGGAAACGGTGTTGACGACGATATCGAAGCTGTTGTCGTCAAACGGCAGCGTCGGATCAGAGTTGAGATCTTGGATTACGTGCTCGGACATTACCGGATTGGCCTTCAACTCCGATTCATTGAGGCCCAGCCCTGTAACCGACACTGGAGAAGTCACTCTGCCGAGATGGGAATCCGGTCCTGCCATGAGGTCCAAGATGGCCGAACCGGCCGGAATCAACCTTCCATAGAGCTGTTCTACCGTATCAAGGGCACATGAATCCAAATGTTCCACGAATCGAGGTCTGGCGTAAAAATCTCCGTCAGGGGTGTCGTCGTCTCTCGCAAGGGCGCTTTTTCCGAAGCAGGATGCACTGTCCATTTCATCGCCTTGCTCGCATGCTACAAGGTCTTTCAGCGCATCCTTGGACCAGACCGGAACCGGTCCGCAGCCGCCGCGGGGGTCCATGCGGCAACGGTAACCCGTTTTCCGGATCCCCTGTCTCTCCAGTGCCTTCCAGCTCCTAGTGAAATATGAACAGTCGTCGTTGAAGCAGATGTGGTGAAGCTCTCCACCCCAACTCGACTCCATTGGAGTGCGAATCGGATCCATTTGCGATCCACAATATGGACAGTTGTGTCCTTCGAGCATTGGGGTCTCCCTTCTTTCTTAAGAGGTATCAATCAAACTCGGACCGTCGGAACCAGCACTTCCGTACAGGGAAATTGTGGAAAACATCAATTCTTCCTGCGCCTTGTGCGCGTGAGTAGCCGCTTTGGCAGGACTCTTGTCAAGGCCGGTCTCATTCCCTCCAATACCGTCCTCACAATAAACCGAATCCGACAAGCCCCTTCACTGGCCTGTGCATGATCCTTGTGTCTTAAGATTCAAGATGGGGACGACATACAGACCTGTCAACCGGACAGCTCGGCGAAATCCTACCCCCCATGGCGTTCAAGATCGCGAACCACGGTGTTGCTCCTTCGACAATCACGCCTTAGAATCAAATGGTACTCAGCATGAAGTTGATCCCTACCCTTCGGCAGAGATTACGGAACTTCAGTGAAAGGATAGTTTGAAGATGAAGGAACTCTCCCAAGATATCGTAATATACGGCGCATCCTGGTGCCCAGACGCCAGACGGGCGAGACGATTCTTCGACGAGCACGGAGCGGCGTACGCCTAGATCGACATCGACCAAGACAACGAGGCGAGGGACTTCGTGAGAAAAACAAACGGAGGACGGATAATCATTCCCGTGATAGTCTTCCCTGACCGGTCGATTCTTGTGGAGCCCACGAACTACGAACTTACCAAGAAGATGGACGCGCTCCTCGGGGAAGCTGATTTTCAAGAATAATGGCCGCCAGGCCTCACTCGGACGCTGTAACACCACGCGAACGTAGGCGGTTCCGCGGTCAGTTCAACTCCCCGATCCTGGCGTTCAGAACCCCGGTGAAGCTCAGTCAAATCCGATACGGTACTGTGCCGGTTTCCTTGTTATGCAGCGAACAATGATCCGGAATTACCGCAGATCTTTGACGGTAGGGCAAGGCTCGGGACGGAAACCGGCAGATCTGTCCAAGAAGATCATGGGTTCAGGTGAAGAGAGTGACACAGGTACCCGATTTCCGAATTCAGAAGTGTAACGACGCTGCCGAGAACCCTCAAGGTGACTATGTCCTGTATTGGATGATTGCCAATCGCAGGACTCACTGGAATTCCAGTCTCCAGCGGGCAGTCGAGTGGTCGAACCGATTGGATAAGCCGCTGGTGATCCTGGAGGCTCTGCGATGCGGCTATCAATGGGCATCCGACCGGATTCATCGGTTCGTCGCAGAGGGGATGAAGGACAACGCGTCCCGTCTCCAAAAACTCGGGGTCCTGCATTATCCGTATTTGGAACCCGTCCCTGATGCAGGCAAAGGGCTCCTGCGTGAACTGGGGAAGCGGGCCTGTGTTGTAGTCACTGATGATTTTCCTTGTTTCTTCTTGCCCCGAATGGTCGCGTCGGCAGCCCTCCAGTTGAGCGTCCTCATGGAGAAAGTGGATTCAAACGGCCTTCTACCCATTCGGTGGACAGACAAGGTCTTCTTGACGGCCGTTTCGTTCAGACGCTTCCTGCAGAACAACATTGAGCCACATTTGCACGCGTTTCCAAAGCCCGACCCGCTTTCAGAAGTAGTTCGACCATTCAATGCTCAATTGCCGAGAGGAATTCTGGAGAAATGGCCACCGGCGCACGATGTTCTTCGGGGCATTGATAATGCCTCGTTCGCGTCTTTTCCCATTGATCACTCAGTCCCGCCATCGCCGATCCACGGGGGAGAGCGCGAAGCCAATCGAGCTTTGAAGAAATTTCTCCAGCACAAAATCGATGCGTACGCCGATTGCCGAAACCATCCGGACGACGAAGCCACAAGCGGCCTTTCACCCTACCTTCATTTTGGTCATATCTCACTCCACCAGGTGTTTCGTGACTTGATAGATCATGAAAGATGGCCCAGGAATAGGATTCTGCCGGAAGGGCGAGGACAGCGTGAAGGCTGGTGGGGCATGAGTCGGAACGCCGAGGCCTTTCTGGACGAGGTGATCACATGGAGGGAGCTTGGCTACAACCGGTGCGCGCATCTTGACCGCTATGACCGCTACGAGTCGCTGCCGGCATGGGCACAGCAGACCTTGGACACGCACAGGAGTGATGCCCGGACTCACTTGTACGGCCTTGATCAGTTCGAGAATGCCGAGACTCATGATCCAATTTGGAACGCCGCACAGCGGCAACTCCGTAGGGAGGGACGGCTTCAGAATTATCTTCGGATGCTGTGGGGGAAGAAGATTATCGAGTGGACGCCGTGCCCCGAAGAAGCCCTCAATATCATGATCCATCTTAACAACAAGTATGCGCTCGACGGACGGAATCCGAATTCCTACACGGGAATCTTCTGGATCATGGGGCGGTACGACAGGCCCTGGGCGCCCGAAAGGCCCGTGCTGGGAAGAATCAGATACATGTCCTCCGACAATGCGAGGAGGAAGCTCAGGTTGAGACGTTACCTTCAACGTTACGCCGAGTGACTCTCGTCGTATTCGCAACCGCGGCCGGCGCTCACAACGGCACGATTACGGTCACCGGCGTGAACGATCCTCCGATCGCAGGCGACGATGCATTTGCTGTGGATCAGAACGACTCTGTAACGGATACCCTCACCGGAGGGGATTCCGACCCCGACGCTACCAACGAATCGAAAATCTCTCTTGACCACGGCATAAGCGACGGGCTCCTAGAAAGCCACTTCGCCCCTGACCCTCAGTTCTTGGGGAAGCAGGCTCCTGTAGAGAGCGGAAAACAAGGGTGCGTCCACGCCTGCTTCTCGGCCCAGGCGGACCACGGCTCCGACCTGCTCGGAAAGTTCGGAAGGCCGCCCTTCCATGATATCTCTTTGCATGGATGCCGTGGCAGTCGGGGCCAGTCCTTCTATGAAGGACATGGTTGAATTCATGGCGTCTGCCGTGAGACTGACGCCTCGCGCCTTGGCAACCGCGAGGATTTCCCTCATCGCTTCTTCCAGCATCGCACGGGTTTCCGGAATGGTTCGAATAACTCCCGCCGGCGCTCGGGTCACGGCTGCCACTCCGCTGAACGATGCTATCAAGAGAAATTTCTCCCACATAGACCTGTGTATATCCAGTGGAATCTCACACTTCACGCCCGCCCGGCGAAATGCAGCCTGAAGCCGCTGCGTCCGCTCGCTCGGGCGGTTGTCCAGTTCGCCAAAGGCAACATAGGGTTCCGCAGCAGCATGACGAATGTGTCCCGGACCGACGATAAAGACCACTATTTGACACAAACCGCCCAAGACACATTCAGGGCCGAGCGCCTTGACCAAATGTGTAGGAGCCTCCAACCCGTTTTGCAGTGGGAGCACAACGGTGTCCGGACCGATCAGCGGCCGAATAGCCTCCGCAGCCTCCGGCACCTGCCACGCTTTCACTCCGAGTATGACGGCATCCACCTGCCCGGCTTCCTTTGGATCCTCTACGACATGCAAGGGATGAAGCACCGAAGTCCCCTCCAGGGTATCAACAGTCAGACCCTGTTCAGACAAAACCCGCAAATTTTCACCCCTGGCCACGAACACAACGTTTTCGCCGGAACTGGTCAGACGCCATCCGAAGTATCGGCCTATGGCGCCAACGCCAAAAACTGCTATCCGCATAAGTATCTTCCTCAAGAGTCGATCTCAAGACTATCCGTTATTATCTTTGCCCGCTCTTCGATGCAAGCCTTCACGATGATGGAGGTGTTAATTCCAGATTGCCCAGCTTCTCAAACACGGTGACAAGGGCCGAGTGGTCCAGTTCACCGCCGCCGTTCGCGATAAGCGCGTTCATCAACTCAGCAACAGCGGCGCTGACCGGTAGGGCCAAACCCAACTCCCGGGCAGTGTTTAGCACAATGGCCATGTCCTTGCGGTGCAATGTAGTCTTAAAACCTGGCTGAAAGCGGCGCTGCAACATCCGGCTGCCGTGCAAATCGAGAATCCGGCTGTGCGCAAAACCTCCCAACAGAGCGTCGCGCACTTTTGACGGGTTTACGTGGGCTTTCGCCGCAAGCACAAACGCCTCACTCACTGCGGCAATCGTCACCGCGACAACGATTTGATTGGCGGCCTTGGTCACCTGGCCGGCACCGGCCTCGCCCACATGGACGATGTTCTTGCCCATCTTTTCGAGAATCGGCTTCGCTCGTTCAAACGCAGGGACACTGCCTCCAACCATGATCGAAAGAGTGGCATTTTGTGCGCCGACTTGCCCGCCGGACACAGGCGCGTCCAGCGCCGTACAGCCTTTTTGCTGAGCCCTGTCGTGGATAGCTCGTGCCAATGACGGCAAGACCGTGCTCATGTCGATTACCAGACCTCCGGAATGCAGTCCTTCCAACACTCCGCCCTTGCCCAGGACAACTTGCTCCACATCGGGTGAATCGGGCAGCATGGTAATTACCACATCGCTCACGGCCGCTACATCTTTGGGTGACGCCGCGGATGTTGCTCCGGCCGCGATAAGTTCGTTCTGTGCTCCTTGCGAGCGGTTGAAAACTGTCAGGGGATACCCTGCCGGCAGTAAATGAAGAGCCATGGGTTTACCCATGATTCCCAAGCCAATAAAGCCCACGCGTTCCATCTTTCTCTCCATTGTCCGAATTGTTGGCCGCCTTCTCCGTGGTCGGAAAACTGATCGCCGCCGCGAAGTGAGCGCACCAACTCTGCCAGTTGCTGCCGCGAAGTTCCCCTTATACGGGCATTGGGCCGGCCTCCGGCTCTGGCGCTCAGTACCGTTCCAAGACCGCGGCGATGCCCAGGCCGCCGCCTCCGCACACGCATTCCAGAGCGAATCGGGCCCCGCGATGTTTCATCTCATTGAGGAGCGTGACAAGCACTCGTGTTCCGGTACAGGCAATGGGGTGTCCCAAGGAGATCCCGCTCCCGTTTACGTTGATCCTGTGATAGTCCTCGGGTCCGAGACCGAGATCTTGCACGTCCGCCAGCACCTGAGCAGCAAAGGCTTCCTGGATCTCGATGAGGTCCATCTGATCGAGGGTGAGGCCGGCCTTGTCCAGCGCTTCACGAACAGCGATCGGAACCGAAAGGTATGTTCGCGTGGGGTCCGCCCCGGAAAACGCCAACGACCTGATCGATGCTGCCGGCTCTATGCCAAGCTCTTCCGCCTTTTCTCCGGAAGTGACAACCACCGCTGCCGCGCCGTCGTTTTCCGTGGACGAATTGCCCGCGGTGCAGACCCCGCCGAGCACGGGCTTGAGCCGAGCGAGGGCCTCAAGGGTTGCGTCGGAGCGAGGGTTTTCGTCGCGGTCCACAATGATCGGATCACCCTTGCGTTGCGGCACGGGGACCGGGACGATCTCTTCGGCGAATTTGCCTGCGTCTCTTGCAGCACAGGCTTTCCTGTGGCTCTGAAGCGCCCATTCATCGCACGACTCTCGGGTGATTCCTTTTTCTCGGGCCGCGGTCTCAGCCCACGTCATCATGGTGGGCAGGACGCCGTACCGCTCGATCGGTTGAGACATCACCCTTGCCCGCTGGATACGGTCGTATAGGGGCAATCCCCAGATAGACAGGTCTCCGTGACCTCTCGGCATGCTTCCCTCGCCGCCGACACCCCACTTGATGGTTCCCGGCAGATAGAACTCGGCAGCGCTCATGCTTTCCACACCGCCCGCCACTACGACTTCCGCTTCTCGGGCGTTGATTAGCGACGCGGCCAGGCGGACTACGGCAAGCCCGGTGCAGCAACGGCTATCCACGGTAAGGCCTGGGATGCTCTCGGGCCAACCCGCCTTGAGAAGGGCCATGCGGGCGATGTTCACGTATTCACCATTCTGATAGGACTGCCCCATAATGACTTCGTCAACCATCCGCGGGTCCAGGCCTGCCCTCTTGGTTGCCTCTGCCAAGACCAGCGCGGCCAGACCGTACGCTTCCACGCTTCTCAGGGCGCCCATGTAGCGCCCCACAGGGGTCCTTACCGCGCTGACGATCACTGCGTTGGTCATGTGCTCCTCACGAGTTACCGAGACACTATACTTGTCTTACGGCGGCCTTGCACAACTCGTCCCGATCAGCTTTTCGCTGCCCCGTCAATCTGACTCCGCACGGTCTCCGGATTCCAGGGGGCATAGTGGCTTCCCCGGAATCACGAGGCCACATCGCCTGGTTTGCGTTATAGTCGGCGAATTAGGACAGCATTTGACTCTTGAATTCCCGGAGGACGAATTGGAGGTGCTCTTTCATGGCGGCTTCTGCTGCGTCGGCATCCTGATTCTGAATGGCCTTGAAGATTCGCAGATAATGGCTGAAGATCGTTTCCTGGGCTTCGTGGGTGACAAAGACCTGTTCCCTGTGCACCTTGAGTGAATAGCTGATCAGTTGGTGGATGTTCTGAATGAGGTGAACAAAGATAGTGTTGTGCGTGGCCGCGGCAATTTCGGTGTGAAACTGGAAGTCGAGTTCCGGTCGGATACGGTCCTTTTCGAGATCCTGCTCCATTTGTTCCAGATACTCGCGTATCAGTGCCAGCTCTGCATCAGTCCGGTTTGTGGCCGCCCGCCTGGCAGCCCAAGTTTCCATGAACGCCCTGACTTCAGTTACCTCGAGGACCCGCTGTCGGTCGTCCTTCAGGACAATCTCCATTGGCGTGCCGATTTCCTGTTCAGTCAAGTTCTTAACAATGGACCCGCCACCTTGGACCGTTTCAATTATGCCAAGCAATGCGAGCTGCTGAAGCGCCTGTCGGACCGATGGCCGGCTCACTCCCATTTGTTCGGCTAGTTCCCTTTCCGAAGGGAGACGCTCTCCGACCCGAAAGATGCCGGTACTGATGGCTTTTTTCAGTTGGCCGGCGACCTTTTCAGAGATCCGTTCCTGCCGGATAGGCTGAAAGACGTCTTGAGATGCAACATCACGTTTGCGGTTCATGACAAGATTCTTGGGCAATGGTCACAGGTATGTCAAGTTCTTTTACAGAGGTCTCACAAAAAACTTGACAACACGTCCAGATAGCTTATGGTAAAATCAGTGTGCCTTTTTCCGGAACGACCGGATAGCGGGACCCCGTATTCTTCCGAGCTGAAAACATACGTTTGGTCAGAGCTAGATGATCACTCCCCAGCAAGATCTGCTTTCCAGGTCGAGCTACCCCACCCTGCCTGCCCTTCCCTCCCAACCCGGCGGCGGTGGTTCACGTTCCCTCAAGTATCCAATGCGCGGGACAAACTTCCCGTTATATGGCCACGCTGCAATCATATTAGGGCTCCTATCGACGATCCCGAGAGGTTCGTTTCTCAGATTGCCATCCGCCGATTCTCACCTGATGGAAGCCCTACTCCCTCCCCCAGAGAGCCGCGCAGTCAGCAAGACTATGTCCGAAGGAATTCCTATTCTTGGAGAACTGGAGCATCGCTCGGATCTTTTTCCCGGACGTCCGGCGAACCTGGTTCTGCCGAGCCCGAGAGGCCAGTCGGTTTGCGTTGCGTTGGAAGCCGTTTACTTAATTGCATTGCCCGAGAACAGGCAGCCGACAGCGAGCCCGGTGGACCGGGTGAGTACACGTTCGCAGTGCCGGCGTTGATCACTAGTGGGATTCAAGGGAGTCAAGAACTCCACTTCATTTGAAAGGAAGGAGGATGGTCAATGGGCAATTCGCAGCCTGAACCCGCAACCGGGACGATCCAAATCGGAGTCAGCCGTCCGGCGCTCCCGCTGACGGACGTCCCGACGCCGGAAGAAGCCTTCAACAAACCTAAGATTGGAGGCAAGGAGTTAATCACATGCGTGTTGGGACCGAGCATGATAGCCCTCGGTGTATCCATCGGAAGCGGCGAGTGGCTACTTGGTCCGTTGGGTTTCGGCAAGTACGGCTTCATCGGGCTGGGTTTTCTGGTTATGATTTCGGCGGTACTCCAAACCTGTTACAACGTTGAGAATGCCCGGTACACGCTTGCCACGGGCGAAGTGCCGATCGTGGGCTTCAATCGTTTTCCTCCGGGCTTGAGCTTTTGGGTTCCCGTTTCTCTGTTTCTCATGTACCTCGCGTGGATTTGGGGTGGTTGGGCCGCAGCTTCGGGGCAAGGGCTCTATGCTTTGTATCTTGGGGGGCCCGTCAACATGAAGGACCCCGGATCCTTGCAGACTGTTCGGATCATCGCCATTCTCTTACTGTGCCTTTCGTTCGTGATCTACCTCTTCGGCAGAAAGATTGTCCGGACAATGGAGGCCATTGACACGTTCCTGGTTTTCTTCATCCTGGCCGTGTTGATCGTCTTGACCATCGTATTTGCGCCGGGCAAGATGTGGGGTGAGATGCTCCGTAGCATCGTTACACCCTCGTTGCCTCCCAAAGGCATTGATGCCACCACCCTTGGCGCGATCATGGGATACACCGGTTTTGCCTCCGGTTTCAACTTCATGCTGATCAACTACTATCGTGATCACGGGTACGCGATGGGGCATCGATGCGGCTTCTACTCAGGGATTATTGGCGGCAGCAAGGTGGACGTGCTTCCCTCGGGCTGCACCTTCACCGATACGGCGCAGAACAAGGCCACATGGAAGCGTTGGTTCCGCTATCTAATCGTTGATCAGTGGGCAGTGTTTTTCGTGGGCGCGATGATCGGAATGTTTATTCCCAGCATGCTGGTAGTTGCCCTCGCAGTAACACCTGGAGCTGGCGAGCCGACTGTCGCGAACATGCCTGTGTATGCCGCGATGGAGCTTGGCAAGAAGGCTGCCTGGCTCTTCCCCTTCATCCTGTTCATTGGATCGCTGATTTTGTGGAAGACTCAGACGACACTCCTGGAGATGATGATCCGCAACACCAGTGATTCCGCGATAGCGGTCAGCCCCCGCCTGCGCGAATGGATCGCAGGAGATCCGCGCAAGTTCTACTACCTGATGGCCGTCATCCTTATCGTCGCGATCGGAATCATTATCCACCTGGCGCTGCCTACCAAGTTGCTGCAAATTTCAGCGAACATGGCCAACCTGGCTTCGATCATCTACCCGATCGTCCTGATCTATCTGAACCGCCAGCTTCCGGAAGCTGCAAGAGGCGGGATCTGGTCGACCCTGTTGCTTCTCGCGAATGTGGTATTCTTTGGGTTCTTCTTCTTGAACTTCCTGTCTCTCCAGATCGCTGGAACGTCGTTGGTCGTGTTCTAGGCCTGTGACCAAGGGTTCTGCTGAGGAGACATGCAACGTCCACGTTCATGACCCAACGCAGTGCCCGTCCTTTAGTGGATCCCGCGACTTGTGATTTCATCAGGTTATCATGCTTCCCCCGTTTCCGGTTCAAGGAGAAGGGGGAAGCCTATCCGGATCTTGCCGAAACCTGCTCGGAAGTGAAAGGCGGATCTGGTCGCGACAGGCTTTGGCGAGTTCATATTGGACTTCTCCAAAGGGTGTCAGTATTATCCTCTTTGACCTCGTTTCGGCCGACGTCATCGCGGCGAGGGAGCAAGGTGCGGGTCAGACACATAGTTTCGGTGCATGTGGAGGATTTGACATGAGCGTGTCCACCTACGGCATTTCTTTTCGTTCCAACGCGGTAAAGGCCCTGCAAGACTCTAACCTGCGCAGCGCGATGCGCAACGCCACCGAAACCTTTGCAGTAAAGAGGTCTGACGCGGTTGCAGCGCTTCCTCTCGAGGAGTGGCGGGGACGGGCTTCTAACATTCGTTTGCATGTTCTGGACAATCTCTCCGACTATGTTGATCGCTTTGAAAAAAATGCCTCGAGAGTCGGGGCAAATGTCCACAGGGCAAAGGATTCGCAAGAAGCCAGAGGAATCATAGCTTCCATACTGAAAGACCATGGAATAGAGCGAGTCGTCAAATCAAAGTCCATGGTCAGCGAAGAAGTTCACCTCAACGATCACCTGCAAGGACAGGGGATCACGGTAGTGGAGACCGATCTCGGCGAGTACATAATCCAGATTGCAGGGGAAGGGCCTTCGCACATCATTGTCCCGGCGATTCACAAGGATCGCAGACAAGTGGGGAAGCTTTTCGCCGAAAAGTTGGGATGCGAATACTCGGATGAGCCCGCGATTCTCACCGGAGTAGCCAAGAAGGTTCTCAGGGAGGAATTCCTCTCAGCAAAGGCAGGGATAAGCGGCGCCAACTTCGCAGTAGCCGATTCCGGCAGCATTGTTATCTTCACGAACGAAGGGAACGGGCGAATGTGCACCACTCTGCCCGCTCTCCACATCGTGATTCTCTCAATCGAGAAGATAATCCCGTCCCTTGCGGACCTGCCCACGTTCATCCGTTTGCTTCCGCGCTCTGCCACCGGCCAGATTATCACCAGCTATCTCTCGGTAATTACCGGGCCAAGAAAATCAGGAGAATCCACTGGAGCAGAAGAGATGCACATCGTCTTGCTGGACAATGGCCGGTCGAAGCTTATTGCAGGAGAGTACCGGGAGATGTTCAAGTGCATCCGCTGCGGCGCGTGTCTCAACGCCTGTCCCGTTTACCGCATGGTAGGGGGGCACGCATACGAGTCGACTTATCCGGGACCGATGGGAATCGTATTGACTGCTCTACTGGAAGGCATGGAGCGCACCTCTAACCTCCTGGACGCCACTACACTGTGCGGCGCATGCGGTGACGTTTGCCCTGTAAAGGTGCCGCTACCGAAGCTCTTGCGCAGGTTAAGAGAAAGCCGGGTGGAAAAGGGTCTGACTCCCAAACTTGAGCAACAGGCCATGGCCGCCTTCGGACTGGCAGCCCGGTCACCGGCCCTTTTTCAGTTCGGCCGGAAGCTTGCACGGCTTTTCTGGAAACCGGCCCGGATGATGGGCTTCGGCGGAATCCTCGGCAGGCTGCCGATTCCGGCTGAAAAACCCTTCAGACGAAGGATGGGATGACTCTGCATGCAGCTCACGGAGATCTTTTCGGTTAGACACGGGCGCGCTCCGCGAATTACCTGCAGCCCATCACCATGCGAGTCGCTCCAAGAAGAAAAGCATCATTGCCCTGGGCTGCTATCAAGGACAGGCCGATGGGGACTCCCTCCACCTCTCCCAACGGAAGGCTCACCTGCGGCAAGCGACCGATCCCGGCAATAGCGGTGAAGGAGAGCGTTCTCGGGTAATAGTCCCCGATTGTGCGATCAATCCCCAGGGTGCCTTTCAGAGGAGCAATCATGGGGGTAGTGGGAATGCAGATCAGGTCGTTTTCACCCAGGAGTCGTTTCACGAGGCGATAGTACCTCTCTCGCTCCCGGACGGCCTGGACCAACACCTTCCGGTCGAAGTTCTTGACCAGCTCGAAGCTCACCCGGATTCTCGGGCCGAAGTCAGGTTTGACGTCGTTGACCCAAGATCCGAGGCAGCTCCATATCTCGGCCCACTGAATATGGCAATAGATTTCATACCAGGCGGCCAAATCCTTTGTATGGGCCATTCCGTCAAGATCCCTCAGAGAGGTCTCCCGGTTTTTCCCTGAAAGCCTGTTGCGGACGAGTCGGGCCGGTTCCATCAGGGCATCCGCCACGCGGGGATCAGCGCCGGCAAAAGCCTCCTGGAGGAAATGAACCGTTCCTACCTCAACTCGCGACGGGACATCGCACCCTTGCAGAACCGCGATGGCCCGGCACAGCATGTCGCTATTGCGAGCAAGGACTCCCACCGTATCGAAACTCGGGGCAAGCGGATTCACTCCAGCCACTGATATTGACCCATGCGTCGGACGCATACCAAGGATGCCGCAGTTGCTCGCCGGAACCCTCACAGAGCCGCCGGTGTCCGTGCCCAGGGCAAAATCAACAAGCCCCAAGGCCACCGCAGAGGCGGATCCGCTGGAAGACCCTCCGGCGACTCGGCCGGGAGCCCTTGGATTACGTGGAGTGCCGTAGAAATGGTTCTCACCGTTGAGCGCGAACGCAAGTTCGTCCGTTATTGTCTTGCCCACACATCGAGCGCCTGAAATGAGAAGTTGGTCCACGCAGACCGCATTCGCTGCGGCCACAGGATGAGAGTCTCTCCAGTCGGGATTCCCGCATGCAGTCTTGTGACCTTCAAGGTCGATGAGGTCCTTGACGGCAAAGTCGAGTCCGTCCAGAGGGCCTGACCCCTTCGGTTCAATGGCAAACTTCTCCACAAACGGTCCCGATCCCGTGATCCGAATTTCCTCGTTCTCGCTGCTCGTGCTGTTGGTTCCCATGTTACTCGAGTTCATGAACGATAACACTGCCGGATCGACGTCTTGCGATTCATCAATCGATCCATTCACACGTGTTGCCGGACTATGGTCACTCCGGCAATAGTGCATTTCGACCGGCCCTCAGCAGCAAACCTCTGTACGGCGCTACCGGAAAGCGCGGGGTGAAACACCAGGCCGATTTCAAACCGTCGCCTTTATGATGTTCCCGACATCTACCAGCGGACCAGGGTAGAGACCTAAGAACAAGACGAACAGCGTGAGCAGCGCCAGCAAGACGCGAGCTGCCGCAGGAATGTACGGGAATTCAGCCCGCGTTTGTACGTCCACCGGGAGATACAGCGTCACTATCAAGCGGAAATAGTAGAAAAGACCTATGACACTATTGACGATCAACAGGACCACAAGCGCCCATCGGCCCACCTCGGCGCCGGCAGCGAGGATGTACAGCTTGGCGAGAAAACCCGCGGTCACGGGAATTCCCGCCAGCGATAGCAGCATCGTAGTGAGCACCAGTGCGGGCCACGGTCGCCGCCATGCCAGCCCTTGAAAATCCGCAAAGGTCTCCGCTTCGCGGTCGGTACGGGAAAGCACCGCTATGACGCCGAAAGCTCCCAGTGTCATGAGAAAATAAACCGTCAGGTAGATTGTCACGGCAGCGCTGGCAAGAGAGCCGCCGGACAGGAACGCGACAAGCACATACCCGAAATGGGCTATCGACGAACACGCGAGCATCCGCTTTACATTCCTCTGAAGAAGGCCGAGCAGATTCCCGGCGAACATCGAGCCGACCGCCATAATTGAGAAAAGAATGAAGAGGTTGTTCCCGGAATTGGAGCCTAGTTCGCCGAAATAGCGGAACAGGAATACAAACATTACCCCTTTGGACACCGTCGCCATAAATGCCGTCACGGGCGCCGGCGCCCCTTCATACACGTCGGGCGCCCACATATACGAGGGAACGAGAGCCAGCTTGAAAGCAATCCCGAGGAAGAATATCGCCATCCCCGCTGAAACGATCGGCCCGTCCTGGTGGACCAAGAGATCTTGTAGCTTGAAGAAACTCATGGTTCCCAGCTTGCAATAAACCAGCGCCATGCCGAAAAGCAGGAAAGCATCCGCTGTCGCCGCGGGCGCCAGGTACTTCAGCGCTGCTTCCAGTCCGCGGCTCCGCCTGCGCGCATATGCTATCAGAGCGTAAAGCGACACATTCAGAATTTCGAGTCCGAAAAAGAACGAGGCAAAGTGAGACGAGCACGCCACAACCGCGGCGCCGAGGCAAGCCGTCATCAGCAACACATAAAACTCTTCCGGCTGCTCATTTGTCCCTTCCAGATACCCGTACGACAGAACAGCCACAGCGAAGGTCCCGCCGAGAACCAACCCCACAAAGGTGAGCCCGTAGCCGTCGATCACGATGAGCGCGGTAACGTGGGCAACTTTCGGTGAATAAACCGCAGGAAGCGCACAAAATGCCGCGGCAAGAGTTCCCAGGCTCAGCAAAGCCGCGACGAGCCGGCTTCGGTAGAATGCCGCGACCAACATGATCAGGACAGCGCCCGCCGCGATCAGTACAAGGGGAGACAGGATAAACAGATCACCGGGGTTCATTCGAGTCTTGGCTCCCTTGTGTCCGAGAGATCGCGGCCGTTGGGCCGAGGACGAATCGGTGCTTGTTGCCTCCGGATCGCTCCACAGCCTTTGCTTCGACCCGAGGCGTCTTCTCACCAAACCGCGCTGACCATGACGTGGTCACTTCAAAGAGAGGTTGCGGCTTGAGCCCCAACCAAATGAGTCCAAGAATGATCGCCCCGAATACTGCTCCTTCCCGCAGAGAAAGGTCCGAAATGGTCCACCGGGTCTCCTGCGGTCCGAAGAAAGCCCTCCACATGAACCAGAGGGAGTAAATCGCACCCAAAATAACACCGGCCGTAGCCGGAAGCGCCAGCTTCCAATTCGCCTGGAAGGTCCCGAGAAGCACGAGGAATTCGCCCACGAAGTTGCCGAGGCCCGGCAAGCCGAGGGAGGCCAGCGCCAGGACGAGCCCTACTCCTCCCATGCGGGGAACGCTCGTCCACAGGCCCCCCATGACAGCGACGTCCCGGGAATGAATCCGCTCCTGTAGCGCCCCAACCAGGATGAACAACCCGCCCGTGCTCAGTCCGTGGCAAACGATCTGCATAATTACGCCCTGCAGCGCAATTTGGTTCCCGGCGAAGCTTCCCAGCAACACGAATCCCATGTGGCTCACGCTCGTGTATGCCACGAGTCGCTTCAGGTCCGTCTGAGCAAAGGCGAGCACCGAACCGTAGATGATACCAACAACTCCTAGACCCATTGCGATCGGAGCGAATTCCGCGGACGCCTGGGGGAACAGCGGCAGGACAAACCTGAGAATCCCGTACGCACCAGTCTTCAGAAGTAATCCCGCGAGCACCACGCTGCCGGCAGTGGGGGCTTCGGTATGTGCGTCAGGCAGCCAGGTGTGAAAGGGAATGGCAGGGAGTTTTACTGCAAATGCCGCGAAGAACCCAGCCATCAGCCAGAGGGCTGCTGTCGGGCTCAACGAGCTGCCCAGCAACTGAACATAATCAAAGGTGTATACCCCCGTCTCCCTGCCGTGAATGAAATAGAGCCCAAGAATTGCCGCGAGCATCAGCAGACCGCCTGCTTGCGTGAAAATGATGAACTTCATCGCCGCGAACAAACGGTTCTCGTGGCCCCATAGTCCGATCAGGAAATACATGGGGATCAACATGACTTCCCAGAAAAAGTAGAACAGGATCAAATCCACGGCAAGGAATACGCCTATGATGCCCGCAAGCACGAGCATGAGATTGAAATGGAAAAAGCCCACCCGCTCACTGATTTCGGCCCAGGACGAAGCGACCGCCATTATGCCGAGGAACAGCGTTAGCGCCACGAGAACAAGACTCAAACCATCGACAGCAAGATGGAAGCTGATGCCGAGCTGGGGTATCCAGGCAACGTGAACGTCCAGCAACCATCCTTGTCCGGACACAAGGCTTCCTGTCCTGCCTCCCGTCAACAGATCTCCTACAAGAGCCCCGTCAACGGCAAGGGCCAGAAGCGATACCCACCGCGCCCACCTGTGATGCAAAGATGACAGCGCCCAGGCCGCAAATCCGCCGAGAACGGGAATCAGTACAAACCACACAAGGGTCATAGGAACACCATAATTGCTATTGCAGCCACTGCGCCCAGTGCTACTCCGAGGGTGTAATGCCGGAGCCGGCCCGTCTGCAAGAGGCTTAGCACTTCATGGCACGCCTCCATTACCCAGGCTGACGCGATACTGAGAAGATCTACGACATCACGTCGGTTCAGCCGTGCGATCCACAGAAACGGTTTAACGAAAAGCGTGTCGTACAGCAGATCAAAACTCCACCCCACAAACCAGAAACGATGGAGTGCGGCCCATGCCGGAGGGTCCGTCGGATGCTCCACTCGTTGCCGCCCGCGCAGATAAAGCCGGTAAGCGATATACACCCCCGCGACCGACGCGGTTATGCAGATGAGTTGAAAGATCAGCTCGCCGGCTTCTCGGTACACAGTCTCGTGTGACGGCAGTGCTGTGCCGAGAAACGTGGAGAAGAGCCGCACGTCACCAAGCGTGAGCGGCGTTTCCAGAAACCCTACGGCCACAGCCCCAAAGGCCAGAACGAGCATGGGAATGTGCAGAAAACCTCCCGGCTTCCGGGTGACCGTTTGCCGTGGCTCACCGAAGAACGTAAGAAACACCATGCGAAACGTATACAGCGATGTCAGCACTGCTCCGAGAAGCGCTCCCGCTGTGAGCCACCATCCCCCCCTGGCGGAGGTCCATACACCCCAAAGTATCGCGTCCTTACTGTAGAAACCTGAGGTCACCAGCGGCAAAGATGAGAGCGAGGCGGCACCAATCAGGAACGTCCAGAACGTTACGGGCAACTGAGTTCGCAAGCCGCCCATCTTGAACATATTCTGTTCGTGGTGCAGGCTGACGATGATCGAGCCGGCCGCGAGAAACAGGAGAGCCTTGAAAAACGCGTGTGTGAAGAAGTGGAACATGGCTGCGGACCACGCTCCAACGCCCAGAGCCAGAAACATGTACCCGATCTGACTCATCGTTGAATAAGCAAGCACCCGCTTGATATCGGATTGAGTTAGGGCGCTGAATCCTGCCAAAAGAAGCGTCGCCAGGCCTATGCCTGCCACGACCGGCTGAATCCATTCTCCGACGCTGAAGAGCACATGCGTTCGTGCTATGAGATACACCCCGGCAGTCACCATGGTGGCCGCATGAATGAGTGCACTCACCGGAGTCGGCCCTGCCATGGCGTCGGGAAGCCAGGTTTGAAGCGGCAATTGAGCGGACTTACCTACAGCGCCGCCGAGGAGCAGGAGCGCCGCAAGCGTGACGGCCGCGGCCGTCGCCGAGTCCGCGGAGCCTGCGGCCTTCATCACTGCTTGGATGTTGAGCGTGCCGAACGTAGTGAATAGGAGAAACAGGCCGACCGCCATGGCCGTGTCGCCGATCCGGGTGACGATAAAGGCTTTCATCGCAGCTTGTGCGTTCACATCCTCTCTGTACCAGAACCCGATGAGCAGATAGCTGCATAACCCAACGCCTTCCCAACCGACATACAGGACCAACAGGTTGTCTGCGAGCACCAGAATCACCATGGAACTGACGAACAGATTCATGTATGCGAAAAAGCGAGAGTACCCGTCGTCATCAATCATATATTCCACGGAGTAGATATGAATGAGGGAGCCGACAACCGTAACGACGACGAGCATGATCAACGAGAGCGGATCCATATATAGAGCGATCTCAGGTTTGAACGGGCCGATCTCCATCCAGGTCCGGAGCACCTGAGCGTACACTCGATTTTCAGGTGGAAGGCTCACAAAGGCCGCAGCCACCACCAGGGTTACGAACGCGGAGAAAACTACGGACAGCACTCCGACCAATGCGCTCGCCGGCCTGGGCAGTCGAGGTCCTGCAAACGCCAGTATGAGAAAACCCACAAGCGGGAGCGTCGGTATCAGCCAGAGCAGTTCGAGCATCTCAGCCCCTCATTTCATTGGCCGCATCGGTATCCACGGTCTTCAACCGACGATAGAGCTGCAGCACGAGAGCCAGACCGACCGACACTTCTGCCGCGGCCACTACCAGGATGCAGATGAACATGATCTGCCCGTCCGCCCCTCCCCATCTTGAACCGCCGAGCACGA
>DYLG01000031.1 GCA_020722215.1 Desulfomonile tiedjei | reverse complement strand
GCCGTAGCCGAAGCGGTCGCCATAGCGCCCCCTCCCAAGAAGAAGGAGATCGGGCCGGCTGACTGGTCCAAGTATACCAGTTGCGAAGTTACCCTCGAAGGTCTCAAGAGAGCCGACGCGGAAGGGTACTCCACTGTATTTCACCGCGCCCGCACAATGACCGCGTGCCCCATCGGCAAAGGCGGAACTTGCTGCAGGATCTGCAACATGGGCCCATGCAGAGTCATCCCGCCCAAGGGCAAAGTGGAGACGCCCGAGGAGAGAAAGAAAAGATGCGGCCTCTGCGGCGCCACTCCCGAGACTATTGCTGCAAGGAACTTCGCCCGCATGGTGGCGGGAGGAGCCGCCGCGCACAGTGATCACGGCCGTCATGTGGCTCACACCTTCCTGCATGCGGCCAAGGGAGAGCTTCCCGACTATCAGATCAAAGACATCCCCAAACTGCTGGCCGTGGCCATGGATTTCGGCATCGCTACCGAGGGCCGAGAGATCAAGGACATCGCCATCGAGGTCGGCGAGAAAGCTCTTGCACAGTACGGGCAGCAGGACGGCGAGATCATGAATGTCAAGCGCGCCCCGCTCAAGCGCCAGGAGATCTGGAGAAGCCAGGGCGTGGTTCCTCCTGGTATCGACCGGCCGGTGGTCGAGGTCATGCACATGACCCACATGGGCGTGAACCAGGAAATGGAACATATCATCCGCCTCGCCACCAAGTGCGCGATCGCCGACGGCTGGGGCGGTTCCATGATTGCTACGGACCTTTCAGACTGTCTCTATGGTACGCCGGTCCCGATTCTGGGCAAGGTTAACCTCGGCTGCATAAAGGAAGACACGGTCAACATAATAGTTCACGGTCACGAGCCGTCTCTGTCTGAGATCATAGTGCAGGCCGTGCAGGATCCCGAGATGATAGCCTATGCCAAGAGCAAGGGAGCAACGGGCGGTATCAGCCTGGGCGGCATTTGCTGCACATCAAACGAGATTCTGATGCGCCACGGCATCCCCATAGCGGGCAATTATCTCCAGCAGGAACTGGCCATCATCACCGGCGCGGTGGAATCCATGGTCGTTGATGTTCAGTGCATCATGCAGGGTGTTGCTGAGTTGGCTAAGTGTTTCCATACGCAGATCATCACCACCAGCCCCATCGCTCAGATGCAGGGCGCCTACAAGCACTACGCGTACGATGAGCGCAAGGGCCTGGAAACCGCCAAAGCCATCGTGAAGGAAGCGATCGAAAACTTCCCCAACAGAGACAAGAACAAGGTCTCCATTCCCACCGCGCAGCAAGACATGGTGGTGGGCTTCAGCCACGAGACCATCAACTACATGCTCGGCGGCATGTTCCGGGCAAGCTATCGCCCGCTCAACGACAATATCATCAACGGCAAGATCCGCGGATTGGCGGGCATAGTAGGGTGCAATAATGCACGAATTAAACATGACGAGCTGCATGTGACCCTTACAAAGGAACTCATCAAGAACGACGTCCTGGTCCTGACCACTGGCTGCTCCGCAATAGCGCTTGGCAAGGCGGGTCTGTTGGTTCCCGAGGCCGCTGCAAAGTATGCGGGCGAAGGCCTGGCTGAAGTCTGCGAGGCGGTAGGCATGCCGCCGGTTCTTCACATGGGCTCATGCGTGGACAATTCACGCATACTTATGGCAGCCACGGCAGTGGTCAGGGATGGAGGCCTGGGAGATGACATCAGCGATATCCCGGCCGTAGGCGTGGCGCCCGAGTGGATGAGCGAGAAGGCTGTTTCCATCGGCCATTACTTCGTGGCGTCAGGCTGCTACGTGCTCTTCGGCGTGGGGTTCCCCACCATCAATGAGGACGTATGCACCAATTACCTGTTCAAAGACATCGAGAAGGTATACGGCGGCAGGTGGGATTTCGTGGAGAAAGACCCGTACGAAATGGCCAAACGCTGCCTGGCCCACATCGACGCCAAGCGCAAAGCCCTCGGCATAGACAAGGCTCGAGAGCGCGTGCTGATGGATATGGCCATGAGAAGAGAACTGGCCGAGTGACCAAGACATCAATATCCGACGGAGGAAAGGCAATCCCCATTCCTCCGTCAACAGTTGTATAGGAGGAGATCACAGTGTCCAAAATCATAGCTGCCAACGTCATAGCCGGAGCGCACAAGGTCTATGAAAAGGCCAGGAAAAAGTTCGACCAGGCTGTGAAGAAATATGGCAAAACCAAGGAGATAGGGTTCCCTAACACCGGTTACTACCTGCCGGTGATCTACGGAATTCTCGGCTTTCCCGTGAAAACTCTCGGCGACGCAGGGCTCGTCCTCGATCGCTCGGAACAGCTCATCCCGCCGCCTGTCCGGGAAAAGGCTCATCTGCCCTACCTCGGACCGGTCCTCGATGCGGGCATGGCAACCCTGTTCAACTTTGAGATCATCGAAGCCATTCGCTACGTGGAAGATCCGAACTTCTACCTGCCCGCAGAGGATCCCACTGACGAGAAGCTCTGGCTGGGGGCGGCAGACGACGTCATCCTCCGGAAGAGGGGTGTTGAGTTCGTGGACGGCTCCGCTCCCGGATTTGCCGCTGTGGTGGGCTCCGCTCCCACCAAGGAAATAGCGGCTCAAATGGCCCTCGAACTCCAGAAGAAAAACCTGTACGTATTCATGGCTGCTGATTACGCGAAAAAGACCTTCTCCCAGCAGCTCGTTGAAGCGGGAGTCCAGGTTGGCTGGCCCACGCGTCTGGTTCCCTTCGGTCCGGACATCTCCTCAGCGATCTTTGCGGTAGGTTTCGCCACCCGCGCCGCGTTGAGCTTCGGTGGAGTTCAGCCCGGTGATTTTCGCAAGGTCCTGATTTACAACAAGGACCGGGTCTTCGCGTTTGTTCTGGCTTTGGGTGATGTCACCGATGAATGGTATGCGGCTGCGGCAGGAGCCATAAATTATGGGTTCCCAACCATAGCGGATACTCCGATTCCTCAGATTCTTCCCACCGGCGTGTGCACGTACGAGCATGTGGTCTCAAATATCCCTCACAACGATATAGTAGCCAAGGCCGTCGAGGTTCGCGGCCTGAAGGTAACGGTAACCGAGGTCCCGGTTCCTGTTGCGTACGGGCCTGCGTTCGAGGGCGAGCGGATCCGCGGAGAAGACATCTATATGGAAGCCGGCGGCGGAAAAACCCAGGGCGTCGAGCTAACCGTCATGAAGGACATGAACGAGGTGGAGGACGGGAAAGTCGAGGTAATCGGGCCCGACCTTAAGGACATCAAGCCCGGAACCCGCCTGCCTCTGGGTATTCTGGTCGAGGTGGCCGGCAGAAAGATGCAGAGCGACTTCGAGCCGATCCTGGAGCGCCAGATCCACCATCTCATCAACTACGCCCAAGGTTTGATGCACATAGGACAGCGCAACATTGCGTGGGTCCGTATCGGCAAGGGCGCGGTGGACAAAGGATTCAGCCTGTCCCACATCGGATCCATTCTCCATGCCAAGTATCATCAGGATTTCGGTTCGGTATTGGACAAAGTCCAGGTAAAGATCTACACGGACGAGAAACAGGTCATGGATCTGCTTGCCCAGGCCACCGAGGTCTACACGAAAAGGGACGCGCGCGTGGAAGGCATGACGGATGAAGACGAGCCGGTGTTCTATTCGTGCACCCTTTGCCAGAGCTTCGCACCATCGCACGTGTGCGTGGTGACGCCCGAGCGAACCGGGCTTTGCGGAGCGTACAACTGGCTTGACTGCAAGGCGTCAAATGAGATCAACCCCACCGGCCCCAACCAGCCCATAGAGAAAGGCGAGGTGATCGATCAGGTTCTCGGTCAGTGGAAGGGCGTCAACGAGTTCGTGAGGCAGGCCTCCCGCGGTAAGGTGGAGAAGTACAACGCGTACTCGATCATGGTGGATCCCATGACCTCCTGTGGGTGCTTCGAGTGCATAGCGGCAGTGCTTCCCGTCTGCAACGGAATCATGACCGTGGATCGCGATTACAAGGGGATGACTCCGTGCGGCATGAAGTTCACCACCCTTGCGGGCAGCGCGGGAGGCGGGAACATCACGCCCGGCTTCGTGGGCCATAGCAAGCTGTTCATCCTTTCCAAGAAGTTCGTGTCGGCCGAGGGCGGCGTCTTGCGGCTGGTATGGATGCCCAAAGCTCTCAAAGAAGCTCTAAAGGACAGGCTCAACAAGAGAGGCGAACAACTGGGAGTCTCCAACCTTGCCGACAGAATCGCGGACGAGACTGTGGGAACCACGGAAGATGAAATCTACGCGTTCCTCCAGGAAAGAGAGCATCCGGCATTGACGATGGACCCCATTGTGGGTTAATTTGGCATCCGGTTCACAACGCACGATATGCTCTTCTCAAGGGGGCTCATTCCTTTCCCCTGAGCCCCCCTTGAGCTTTTCTTTTTTTAACGCGGACTTGTCCGAGTCTATTTTTCCCCATCCGGGAGGTTGTGTCTATGGCGCTTTCGGGAATTCAGATTTTCAAAATGATGCCCAAGAAGAACTGCGGGGAATGCGGAGTTCCCACATGCCTTGCGTTCGCCATGAATCTTGCAGCGGGCAAGGCCGAATTGGACGCCTGCCCCTACGTGTCCGATGAGGCCAAGCAGGCTCTTGCTTCTGCATCGGCGCCTCCGATCAGGACCGTTGTAATCGGGACAGAAGAGACTGCCGTGAAGACAGGCGGAGAAACGGTCCTCTATCGTCACGAGAAAACCTTCAACAATCCCACCGCATTGGGCTGCCTTATCTCCACGTCGGAAGATGATGCCTCGGTGGACTCCAAATTGAAAGCCTTCCGGACTCTCAGGTACGAGAGAGTCGGTCTTACCCTGAAACCCGAAGTGGTCGCGGTGAAGGACGGCGCGGATCCCGCGCGGTTCGCCGCGATCGCGAAAAAGGCCTCGGCCGCTGGTGCTGCAGTCATACTGATAAGCGACAGCCCGGATTCCTTCAAGGCGGCTTTGGCTGAAGTCGGCAAGAAGAAACCCCTCTTGTACGCTGCCACGGCAGCCAATCTGGAAGCAATGTCCGACCTGGCCAAGGAACACGACTGCCCCCTTACCGTGAAAGCCGACAAGGTGGGAAACGTAGCCGGACTGGCGGCAAAGCTCATGGACAAGGGGCACAAGGATCTGGTACTGGATACGGGAACACGCAAACTCGCGGAAATCCTACGGGATCAGGTGATGATTCGCAGGCTTGCGCTCGAGAAACTGTACCGGCCCCTTGGTTTTCCCACCATAGTGTTCCCTTGCGAAATGGCGGACAACCCGGTGGACGAAGTAGTCGCGGCAGGCACGTTTATTTCCAAGTACGGCGGTATAGCCATCCTGAGCGATTTGCGGGGCGAGGTCTTGTTCCCGCTCCTGCTTCAGCGACTGAACATATTCACGGATCCTCAGAGGCCCATGACCACTGAGCAGGGCATCTATCCCATCAATAATCCGGTGGAAGATTCTCCGGTCCTTATTACGAGCAATTTCTCTCTCACCTACTTCATCGTTTCCGGCGAAATCGAGTCCAGCCGGGTGCCCTCGTGGCTGCTGGTTCTCAACACTGACGGTCTTTCCGTCCTGACTGCCTGGGCAGCGGGGAAGTTCGTGGCCGACGCCATCGCCCCGTTCGTACGAAAATCCGGTATCGAGGATAGGGCGAAGACGAGAACCCTCGTGATTCCCGGCGCGGCAGCGATCATCAGCGGCGACCTTGAGGAGGAACTCTCGGGCTGGAAAGTGGCCATCGGGCCAAGGGAAGGCGCGCACATCCCTGCGTACCTACGCCAGAACTATACGAAATAACTAGACGACCCGCGAGACTTCCAAGGGAACATCCAATATGCGCAGTGGCAGCCAATGCCCTGCGCATTTCACCCGAAAAGGATTCTCGCCGAAAAGCGGACACGGACGCTTTTTTTTCCCCGAGCATTGTGCTATTTCTCTCTCTATCGTGCTCTTTGCCGGAACACGATTCAACTCAGGAGGTACATCAGATGATAAAGGTGGTGGCTGAGAATATAAACATCATGTCGAAGTATACGGGCGCGGCCATGCGAGAACGAAATCCCAAACCCATCCAGGAGTGGGCCGAAAAACTCACGGAAAAAGGGGCTGATCTTCTGGATTTGAACCTCGGGCCCGCGCGCAAGGGCGGCCCGGAAATGATGCAGTGGCTGGTGCAAACGGTCCAGGAAGTCACTCATCTCCCCCTGTTCTTGGACACCACCAACAATGACGCGCTCGTAGCCGGCCTTCAGGTCTACCAGGTCAAGGACGGTCCAGCGGTGATCAACTCCATCATGGCCACCCCGGAGAGGATGGACCTCCAGATGCCGCTGGTCCCCAAGTACGGGTGCGAGATGGTCGGCCTCATGTGGGGCCCTGACGGAATCCCGAGGGATGAGAACGAACGGACATTGCTGCTGGACAGCATGATGAGCAAGGCCGCCGAGATCGGCATTCCCCTGGAAAGCATCTGGTTCGACCCTATCGTTGTGCCGGTCTCGTCTCAGCAGCAGGAACTCCAGGGCTGCACCACGTTCATGCAATGGCTGCCCGACCTGGCCCCCGGTTGCCAATCCACATGCGGCCTTTCCAATGTTTCAAACGGATCGCCGGACGACCTCCGGGATATCCTCAATCAGGTGTACCTCTGCATTCTCAAGAAAAACGGCATAACTTCTGCGATCCTTGACGGATTCGACGACGCCATCCTTAAGATTGCCCATGACCAGGAAACGGATCTCGAAAACCTTGTCGCCCGCGTAGTTGACGGTGAAGAAGTTGATATCTCAGGCCTGGGCAAACGTGAGGCGGATTTCGTGAAGACTGCTAAGGTGCTGCTGGCCCATTCGCTTTACTCGCATTCGTGGCTGGAGCTGTAGCAAAGCTAAGATTGACGGTTCCCGGAATTGATAGGGGCGATCGTTGTGATCGCCCTCTTTGTTTCACCACCAAGACACCAAGAAGAAATCGTTTGTGATTCCTTGGTTCTTCTGTGGTTGGCTTTCGTCTTACTCTCTTGGGTCCCACCGGCGAGCCGCCGGTGTTACCGGGCCGGCCGGTGATCATTCAATGGCCCGGTAGGACCAACAGCCTCATGATCCACGTGGAAATGCACCCGGAACGGGAGTTCCAGGATTCGGGCCATTGCCCTTTCCAGCTTGTCTGCGGCCTCAACCCGCACCAGATGGCGAGGCGATTCCGGCGCGGATGACTCGGATCTAACCTCGGCCCAGCACACGTTCAGCAGAAAAGTGCCCTGAGAATCCGGCTGCCTGGCCCAGTTCGCAAACTGTTCATCAACACCGTTGACCTCTTCCCAGGTCGTGGGGCGGTGGACGTCCCCCGGTGTCGGTAGGCGGTCCGATTCCGGCAGGGAATCGGCCATGGCACCGGCTTCGGAAACATGGCAAAACACGAGAACGGAGCGATAGCTCCTTGGGCCAAACAGCACTCGAGCACATTGACCAAAATGCAGCCCGGCTAGTATCAGGCCGAAGGCAAAGGCAATGTCCATGCCGTAAACCGGCAGATAACGGGAAAGGAAATCGGCATACGGCATCGGCTGGGTGGGTTGCTGGAAGTTGACAAGCCTCCGGAAACCGTTGCTTATCAGAATCAAGGCCAGAGGCAGACAGGAGTATGCCGCAGGCCTGGCCAGTGAGCGGACAAGCTCGGGGAACGTCTCAACCAATGTGGCCTTGACCCTGGGTCTCCCGGTCGCCTGCAATCTGCCGGGTTTTCTGTCGGGATCTCCTTTGCGGGTAAGCAGCCTGCATCCTTCCTCCAAGAGCGCGAAAAACGCGCTGGGATCACCGTGCCCCCTAACTGGAATCACCTGGAATCGTCTCGTGAAATCCCGCCTCCTGAAAGGGACCAAGGTCAAGGCAATGATCACCTCAGCAAGCCCCACGCACAGCAGGAGGGTGTAAAGCCGACCCGCAGACGGCGTCAGTAGCATGATATCCCTGTTGAAAAAAGCTTTGGCCGCGTTGGGGATAAGAGACAGGCATTTGACCGCCACGGCAATTGCGATCCACAGGAACACGAGCTTCCACAGGGTCGTAACCCGACTCATGAAGATCTCGTACGATACGGGACTCATGAATCGGGCCGCGGGCCATATACGGCCGAGGAGCCTTCTCACCAACGGAGGCCGTTCCCATCCCTGCGGCAGACCTGTGCGCAGCGATTCCGCCGCGAGGTGGGGGCTCAGGAAGTCCTGGGGCTCATGACTGATCTTCCGCGATTCGATGGCCTCCGCAACGCCGGCAATAACCCAAAGCAGTCCCACAAGGACAGCGGATATGGCAGCCACAGTCCAAATAAAAGCACTGAAGGCAAGCGGCAGATTCATGCTCATCCACCCGGTGAGATCAGCAGGCGCCGAGAAAGGGAGGAATGGCTTGACTTGCATGATAAGCCGGCCGAGCTTGCCGATCCCCTGCCGCATCACCAGCAGCCCCGCAAGTGCAAACGTAAGCCCCACCAGGGCTTCGCCGTTCGTCAAAAGAGGGATACGCGGGATGACCCGATCCAGGGTTTGCCGCCAGGTCCCGGTACCCGTTTCACCTGTGGTTCCGTCATTCCTTTGGCTCATGAATCCTCACGAAGGATGTAGATGTCCTCACGTACCCTCATGGAGGAGCAGTATAACGGCAAAAAGGCCGAACAGCACATTCGCAGCCCAGGCCGCGGCAATAGGAGGCACATAACCTCCGTGGCCCAATGCTATGAAAACAGTGTGAACGACCCAGTAACAGAACGCCAGCACAATGGAAAAAGCCAGGCCCAAAGCCATGCCACCGGAGCCGGGTCCCACCCGGATGGCAAAGGGCACGCTCAAAGCGGCCATGATCAGACAAACCAACGGGAACGCAATCTTATCATGCCAATCAACCAAGTAACGGGTCGGCTGATAACCTTCTTCAATCATCTTAGCGATATATACCCCAAGCTGTGTCAGGTTCATCTCCTTGGCCAGCCGCTCCACTCGCCCAAAGTCCTCCGGGCGGTTCGCAAGCAACCCTTGCATGGAAGGTACAGCCTGCACGGAAAAAGAGCCGTCGGGCATTTTTCGAGTGAGATTCACCCCATACAAAACCCAATGATTTCCCCACCATTTGGCCTTGTCCGCATAAATCCTCTGCTCGAACCGGTAGTCCTTGTCAAACCTGATCACGGTGACACCTTCCAGGGTGTTGTCAAGTTTGTCAAACCTGCTTATATGCGTGATCGAATCCGGTGTGCGCAGCCAGATTTGATCCCCTTTGAAGAAGGTTCTGTCCGGCTTGCGGGAGATCTCCACGTCCTGGATGTACTCGCTGTAACGATTGGACCATGGGATGACCGTCTCGTTAGCCACGAACATTGCCACTGAGGCCGCCAGCCCCAGGACCATCACCGGCCCGGCTATGGCAATGGCGTCAACGCCGCCGGCTTGCATAGCGATTATCTCGTAATGCCGCGCCATTATCAACAAGGAGAGCATACCCCCCAGAAGAATGGCCAGAGGAACCGCGAAGAATAGATATCCCGGTATCTTCACTAGGAAGTACTTCAACATGAGCCCTCCGGGAGGATTGAACCGGAAGTAAAGCTTGATCTTGTCGGGAATCTCCACCAACAGGGAGACCAGGACGAATCCCATCAAGCAAACGGCGAAAACCTTGAGGAATTCGGCGATGATGTAACGGTCGAGGATTCTCAAGTCTTGGCGCCACGGCTTTCGAGAAGCCACGTGTTTTCAAGGAGATACCGAACAGTCCGGCGAATGCCTTGTTCGATCCCTATTTGCGGCCTGAATCCTACACTTTTTATTTTCGAGATGTCCAGATGAACGAACGGACTATCGCCCAGCCAGCCGCGTTCGCCTCCCGTAAACTTATAGGCCGTGCTTCCGAGGCCCATCTCTTCACAAACAATTGATGCCAGCCGTTTCACGTTCATGTGTTCCTCGTGCCCCAGATTGATCACGTTCTTCCTTTCCCGAAGTCGTTCGATGGCAAGGAATATTCCTCGGATGCCGTCTTCCACATGCAGATACGACTTCCTCTGATTGCCGTCTCCGAGAATTTCCAGCTCTTCGGGATTCTGCCTCAATTTGTTCACGAAGTCGAATACAACGCCGTGCGAATACCTTTCGCCTATCCAAGACACGAAACGGAACGTGTAGGACCGCATGTTGAAGTATTCGCAGTACGCCTGAATATAAGCTTCCGCGGCCAGCTTGGAAGCACCATAAACCGACGTCTGAAGGGCGGCGTACGTCTCCGGGGTGGGGAATAACTCGGGCTCGCCATACACGGTCGCGGAGCTGGTAAACACGATCTCTCCCGCGCCCGCGGTCCTCATTGCCTCAAGGACCCGGTGGGTTCCCACCACGTTCTGTTCGAGATCTATCCAGGTATTAGAAGGTCCTCCCCGGACGTCCGCGTTGGCCGCTAGATGGAACACGATGGAAACGCCCTTCATGGCCTGCCCGAGGCAAGCGAGGTCGAGGATGTCCCCTTCCACAATGCTGACACGGCCCGAGGCAGCCGCGCCTTCTAGGTGCTTCCGGGACCCCGAGGAGAAATTGTCGTACACAACCACCTCACGGCCGCGGCGAACCAGTTCGTCAACCACATGGCTGCCGATGAATCCTGCGCCTCCGGTAACCAGGGCTTTGGTCATACGGTCAGTTCCTCTCGTAGCATGGTCCGTATCGAGGCTTCGAGCGGACGTCACCCAGGACCCTTACAACCTCTTCCCTCAAGCACCTTTTCCACTATGTAAAGCGGTCGGTCGCGACTTTCTTCGTAAGTCCGGACTACGTACTCGCCCAGGATGCCTATGCAGGCTACTATGAGACCGGCAAATCCCACCAGGAGCAGGCACAGCAGCTCAAGAAGCCAGTTCGGAGTGAATCCCGTTGCCAGTCTGAACACCAGCCATCCGATCCCGCAGACTTTCGCCAGGACTACGTAAGCCAAGCCCAGAAGAAACATGAGCCTCAGAGGAACCCGAGAGAACGGGATGATCCCGTCCAATGCAATGTTGACCGCTCCCAGGAAAGGTATCTGAGTCCTTCCCGTCCGCCTGGGATCCCTGTCGAAGGGGATGAGCGCGGTGGGAAAGCCCGCCAGCGCCGTGATGCCGCGCAGGAACCCGTGGCGCTCCCGGAAACGACGGACTTCTTTGACGACCCGGGCATCGAGCAGCCTAAAATCTCCGGTATTTCTGGGCACTTTGGCCTCGGATATCTTCTCAAGGAGCCAGTAGAAGAGTTCCGCCGATTTCAAGTAGAAGAAGCTCTCTCCTTTGCGCGAGGTCCGCTGGGCGATCACTACCTGATACCCTTCGCGCCACATGGAGACCATGGCGCCAATCAGTTCAGGCGGATCCTGGAGGTCCGCGTCAATTATCACTGCCGCATCCCCGCGACAGTGATCAAGGCCGGCAAGCAAAGACAACGGCTTGCCTATGCGGCGGGAAAACCGAACAAGTCTGACCGGATAGCCCTCGTCGATCAGTTGGGCGATTCTGTCTCCGGTCGCGTCCGGGCTGGGATCCATCGCGAAGACAACCTCCCAGCGGCATCCAAGAGATTGAAATACGGTTGCAAGCCGCTCTACGAGAGGGCGAACGTTCTCCGCCTCATTGTATATGGGGACCACCACGTCGATGAGAGGCGCCCGCCCCGGCACTGGGTCATTCATGAAACGGTTCTCCTCTAGCGGCTTCTCGTTCTGTCGGCCTGCGCGGGTCCCATAACGGCCGCTCTTCATACGGCTAGCAGAAGCAATCGGGCAGCGCAAGAAAAATGGAGCACTCAGCCGACTCTCTTGTCAACCTCGCGCCTGCTTTCGAGCCTGTGGGCTTCTTGAATCGGGGATCAGTCAGGCTTGAAAGCCCGCCTCGCAGGGCCCTACATAGCTCCATCGGCTGATCCGGAGCCGAGGCGGGCGCCGGCAAACGGTCCTCCGGCGCCGCGTGTGAAAAATCGCCCTCGGCCACGCGCCGCGTGTTCATTCCCTTCCCTTTTGGGCTGGTTTGACGTATACTGAAGATCAGAAAACGCTAGGATCATCGCAGGGTCGTTTCGACGGACGGACTCATGGATGAGAGCTTTCGGACCAGGATCCGGGAATGAATTGCGCATAATATCGTATGGGGTACGGAATAGGAGCTATGACCAACATTCAAGTAGAGAATCTGAGTGAGACCAAGAAGAAGGTGACGTTTGAGGTTCCCAGGGATAAGTACATCAGGACCTTGGACGCAGAGTACCGGGACCTCAAGAAAAATACGCAGATCAAAGGATTTCGCAAGGGCAAGGTGCCCATCAGCATCCTGAGGTCCTACTTCAGAGAAAAGGTCGAGGCGGATGTCGCGAAGAAGCTCATTGAAGAGACCTTCGAACCTGCCCTCGAATCGGAAAAGATCGTGCCTGTCTCGATCATCAAGATTGAGCCCTCAGCAGTCGAGGGAGACAAACCTTTTCAATATACTGCCGAGATCGAAGTTCCGCCGCCTGTGGAGGTAAAGGACTACAAGGGGCTGAAGCTCACGAAGCGCACAATTGATGAGGCTTCGGTCGAAGAACAGGTGCGGGCAAGGCTCCGCAATCTCCAGGAGCGCCACGCCAGGTTGGTCCCCATATCCGAAGACCGGGAAATAAAACAAGGGGACCATCTGGTCGTGGATATAGAGGCTTCGCACGAGGGAGAGAAACTGCCTCGGCTAACGGTTGTCGATCATCATATGGAGATAGGCCGAGAGTTCTACATCCCGGGCTTTGACTCGAAACTCGAAGGCATCCGTCCAAACGAGACCAAGGACTTGACTATGGAGCTGCCCGAGTCATTTCCGAGGAAGGACGTGGCCGGAAAGACGGTGCAGTTCAGAGTCACGGTCAAGGATGCCAAGGAACGAGTGATCCCCGGTTTGGACGACGATTTCGCCAAGGACTTGGGAAAATATGAGACGATTGAGCAAGTTGAGAAAACCATCAGGGAGGACCAGAGAAATCTCCAAGACCGAGCTATAAGAAGAGAATTGGAGGAACAAGTAATCGATCGCCTCGTGGAAATGCACCCCATTGATGTACCGCAGGCTATGATCGAGAAGCAGATCGATACCGACCTGGAGCGTGTAAGGGATTCCTTGGTCGGCATGGGCATGGATCCGGAGGAAGTCCCGGCGCCCACCGCCGAGCAACGCGAGCAGGCCCGGCCACATGCCGAGAGAACGGTGAAGGCGGCCCTGATCTTCCGGGCGATCCTGGACAAGGAGCAGATCCAAATCTCGGACGAGGATGCGCAAAAGGAGATCGAAAGGAGAGCGCACTTATTGGAAGTGTCTCCTGATCATTACAAGGACTTGTTGGAAAGAGACGATAAGCTTGACGACGTACGATTCACGCTCAGAGAGCGCAGGGTGTTTGATTTAATCATTGATAACGCGGAGATAACCGAGGAACAACCAACTCCGAAGGAGGGATCCCCGCACGAAGAACCCGAGGAAGAGTGAGAAAATGCTGGTACCCATTGTTGTTGAACAGACCAGTCGCGGTGAGCGATCCTATGACATTTATTCCAGGCTTCTCAAGGAGAGGATCATCTTCCTGGGAACCGGCATAGACGACATGGTAGCGAACTTGGTTATAGCCCAGCTCCTTTTTCTGGAGAGTGAAGATCCGGACAAGGACATAAACTTCTACATCAATTCCCCGGGCGGCATTGTGACGTCCGGCCTGGCCATCTACGATACGATGCAGTACGTGAAACCGGAAATTCAAACCATCTGCATTGGTCAGGCAGCGAGCATGGGGGCGCTGTTGCTGGCTGCCGGCACTCAGGGGAAACGCTATGCTCTGCCTCATGCCAGAATCTTGATCCATCAACCCATGGGAGGATTCCAGGGGCAGGCTACGGACGTGGAGATCCATGCAAGGGAGATCCTACGGATGCGACAGGAACTCAATGAAATCCTGGTGAGACACACCGGGCAACCCATGTCCAAGATCGAAACCGACACGGACAGGGATTACTTCATGAGCGGGGACGAGGCCGCCGCTTACGGTATTGTGGACAAGGTGATCTCGCGCAGGGAACTCCCTGCAAAGGAGAACTGAAAACAACGGGTCAACGAGGGCCAAAGCCCAATAACCGGCTCCTGAAAACATGGCGGTCGCTTATGAAGACCGCTGCGAGGCCCAAGGAGGAATCATGGCGGGGAGAAAAGGAAACTTCTCTTCTCTTTATTGTTCGTTTTGCGGCAAGAGCCAGGATGAAGTGCGCAAACTCATCGCCGGTCCCACCGTGTACATTTGCGACGAATGCATTGAACTGTGTAACGAGATCATTGCCGAAGAGTATGAAAAAGAAGAGATGGGACGGGCGCGATCAAAGGTCCCCAAGCCTTCGGAGATCAAGAAAGCTCTCGACGAGTACGTCATTGGCCAGGAGAACGCCAAGAAGATCCTCTCGGTGGCGGTACATAACCACTACAAGAGGATCGAAGCCAAGCCGGACCTTGACGGTGTGGAGATTCAGAAGAGCAACATCCTTCTCATCGGCCCTACCGGTTGCGGAAAAACATTGCTGGCCCAGACTCTGGCAAGAATTCTCAACGTGCCGTTTGCAATAGCGGACGCCACTACGCTGACGGAAGCAGGCTATGTCGGCGAGGACGTGGAGAACATCATACTCAATCTGCTCCAGAATGCGGATTACGATGTTGCACGCGCTTCCAAGGGCATAGTGTATATCGACGAGATAGACAAGATCTCCCGCAAGACCGAAAACCCCAGCATCACCCGGGACGTATCCGGAGAAGGGGTGCAGCAGGCCCTGCTCAAGATCATCGAGGGCACCATGGCAAACGTCCCTCCCAAGGGAGGGCGCAAGCATCCCCAGCAGGAATTCCTTCAAGTGGACACCACGAACATCCTCTTCCTCTGCGGCGGGGCCTTCGTCGGACTGGACAGGGTGATCCATCAGAGGCTCAACCTCAAGTCCATGGGGTTCAACGCTCAGATCGGCGGCAAGGAATCGGAAAATATAAATGAAGTGCTCGAGCAAGTCCAACCGGAAGACCTCATCTATTACGGTCTCATTCCGGAGTTCGTCGGCCGCTTGCCTGTTGTGGCTACGCTGCACGAGCTTGACAAGGAGGCGCTGGTGAGGATTTTGCTGGAGCCGAAGAACGCGCTTGTCAAACAGTACAAGAAGCTGTTCGGTTTTGAAAACGTGAAACTGCGATTCACCGACGAGGCTCTGAAAGCGGTGGCGGTCCAGGCTCTCGCGCGCAAGACCGGTGCAAGAGGCCTCAGATCGATCCTGGAGCTGGCCATGCTGGACATCATGTACCAGCTTCCTGAGCTTGAGAATCTCCAGGAAGCGATTGTCAATGAAGACGTGATAACCAAGAACGAGCAATGTATTCTCGTATTCGAGAAAGAGGCTGAATCCGCTTCCTGAGCCAGAAGCCTGCCTGTGTTGATTCAAGCTGTACGCTGACGGCAAACCCAGCCGAGCCGGATCCGCTTCGCCGAAGCGGCGCGATAGTGTCCGGCTCAAAACGAATCTCCAAGGGATGGCGGTCATGTTTTTCGGAAAAAAAGACGACGCGGCTGCTGAGCCCACCGTGACATTGCCCCTTCTCCCCCTGCGGGATGTGGTGGTGTTTCCGCACATGGTTGTCCCCCTTTTCGTCGGTCGGGACAGATCGATCAAGGCCCTGGAATCGGCCATGAAATCCGACAGAAAGATCTTCCTGGCTTCCCAGAAGAACGCTCAACATACAAATCCCAAAGAAGAAGACATCTTCACGATCGGGACAATCGGGCGCATCATCCAGATGCTGAAGCTGCCGGACAACACCATAAAGGTGTTTGTTGAAGGACGCAGCCGCGGCAAGATCCGTCGCTACGTTGAGGCATCCGAATTCTTCAAGGTCGTTGTTCATCCAATAGGCAACGAGATCAGCGAAAGGGAGGTGGAGATAAAGGCCGTAGTGCGAGGACTCAAAGCGGTCTTTGAGGAATACGTCAATCACAACAAGAAACTCCCCCAGGAATTCATCGCCTCAGTCAGAGAAATGACGGACCCGGCTCGACTGGCGGACACCATGGCCGGCCAGCTCAGTCTCAGAATCGAACAGAAGCAGGAGCTGCTGGAACAACCTTCCCCGGTCGCCCGGGTCGAGCGGCTGCTGGAGTTCATGCAGGGCGAAATAGAGATTGGCGAAATAGACAAAAAAATCCGTGAGCGCGTCAAGAAACAGATGGAGAAGAGCCAGAAGGAATACTACCTCAACGAGCAGATGCGGGCCATCCAGAAGGAAATGGGAGAGAAGGACGACTTCAAGGCAGAGATCGCGGAACTGGAGGAACAACTCGCCAAGAAGGGGATGCCCGAACATGCCCATGCCAAGGCCCGCAAGGAGATCAGAAAGCTCAAGTTCATGTCTCCCATGTCGGCCGAAGCTACGGTGGTGCGCAACTACGTGGATTGGTTTCTGGTTCTGCCGTGGACCAAGGTCTCGGAGAGTTCCCTCGACATCTCCGACGCGCAGCGGATTCTCGATGAGGATCATTATGGCCTGAAGGAGGTCAAGGAACGGATCATCGAGTACCTCGCGGTTCAGAAGCTGTCCCAGAGCACCAAGGGCCCGATACTCTGCCTGGTAGGCCCGCCCGGCGTGGGTAAGACTTCCCTTGCCAAGTCAGTGGCGCGCGCCACCGAACGGGAATTCGTGCGCATCTCGCTTGGCGGAGTTCGGGACGAGGCCGAGATCAGGGGGCATCGCCGCACGTACATCGGAGCACTTCCGGGGAAAATCATCCAGAGCATGAAAAAGGTCGAAACCATAAACCCCGTGATGCTTTTGGACGAAGTGGACAAGATGAGCATGGATTTTCGCGGAGACCCCTCCGCCGCGCTTCTGGAGGTGCTGGACCCCGAGCAGAACCACGCGTTCAACGATCATTATTTGGACGTAGATTACGATCTTTCCCAGGTCATGTTCATAACCACGGCAAATACGCTGCACGGCATCCCGGCGCCTCTCCAGGACCGCATGGAGATCATCCGGCTGCCCGGTTATACCGAAATCGAGAAGCTCCGTATCGCCGAGCGCTTCCTGGTCCCTAAACAGATGAAGGCCAACGGCGTAACCGAAAGCATGCTAACCTTGGACCGTTCCGCGCTTGTTCGCATCATTCGGCGGTACACAAGGGAAGCAGGGGTGCGCAATCTGGAACGGCAGATCTCCAAGGTGTTGAGAAAAGTTGCAACTCAGGTGGTCAGCGGCGAGGTGCAGGAGAATCCTGTAGTCGACGGAAGGAGACTGCGCAGGTATCTTGGTGTTCCCAAGTTTCGCTACGGGACCAAGGAAGAATCGGACAAGATAGGGATCGCCACGGGCCTGGCGTGGACTGAATTCGGGGGAGAGCTTCTCATCGTTGAAGTCGCGATCATGCCCGGCTCGGGAAAGCTCATGGTCACGGGAAAGCTTGGCGAAGTGATGCAGGAATCGGCTCAGGCAGCCATGAGCTACGTGAGATCCCGGGCATGGGGACTCGGACTGAAGGCTGATTTCTACGACAAGATGGACCTTCACATTCACGTCCCCGAAGGAGCCACCCCCAAGGACGGGCCCTCGGCCGGCATAACCATGACCACAGCCATCATCTCGGCCCTGACGAAGAAGCCCTTCCCCAGCGATCTGGCCATGACCGGCGAGATCACCCTGAGGGGCCGCGTTTTGCCGATCGGAGGTTTGAAGGAGAAATTGCTTGCCGCGAGACGAGGTTTGATCACCAGAGTGATCATTCCCAAAGAAAATGAAAAGGAGCTGCAAGAAATTCCGCCCCGGATTCTCAAAGGTCTTGATATAATGGTAGTGGAACATATGGACGAAGTGCTGAGAATTATTTTCGGCGAAATGGAACAATCAGTGTTTCCCGAAGAGAGCTTGGCGGTGGAACCCACGTTTCATTTGAAACAGTGAGGTGACCGGCCCCCGTCATCCCCCCCGAGGGCGCAAAGCCGCGGGGAGGCAGCGGCGGGGACGAGGAGAGTTCAGGCCGGCCAGGCAAAATAATAGCCGGAGATGAAGACCGATGCTTCACGTCTTGGTCACCGGCACAACAGGAGATGGTCTCCTTGGAGACATGGCAAACCGGGACCATTGCAACAGTGTTTCCGACACGCGCTGCAAATGTCGGATGGCGCGGGCACGCGCAGGCTGGTTCGTTTCTGAAGGGATAGGAACGTCCTGAGTCCGGTCTCGATTTGATCAAACGTCCCGGAGCAGATTTCCTCCCAATCAGCGGGAACCTTCCTCGACGAGAGAGATCTTAAATATTGGTACGTTAGGAAGGGGTTGAAGCATGTTGAAAATGGAAGGCGCCAGAGTCCGAATGACGCCGGAGAATGTTCATCAAATGCTCAAAGAAGGGCTCACGTTCAAGGAAATCGCGGCCCGTTGCGAAGTGTTTGAGGATGCCATAGACGCATCGCTTGTTCGATGGCTTAATCAGGGGCGATGGCCGGTTGAGGAGGAAATCGCTCCGTCAATGCAGTGAAGGGACCGGTCTGCCCCTCCCCCCGGGCCGGGCAAGAGCGATTCACCCTAGAGACCTCGGCAAAGAGGCACAGGAACCCTGTGTAAGCCAATCCCGGCATTCCCCGAGATTGGTTTTCTTGCGTACGGAGCCAACCCAGGCAAAACCCATAGTAACCATTCAGTCACGAGGGGGAAGTTTGGCTGTGAGGTGCGGGGAGCGTACCTGCGAAGCGCAGTCAGGCTTGCCGTTCGGAGCGGAGCAGGCGCCTCCCCGCCGCCCGTAACTGAGGGCTTACACCCATAGTCTTTTGTCCTTGCTTTTCTCGAATGGCGATAGTAGATGTCTCCGCAAGCCGAGCCCCCGGTGTCGGCGCCGGCCAACGGCCAGGACAGGGCCCATACCGAGATCGTGTCGGACAAGGTTTGTCAGGATGGAATTCCCATGCGCTCAACGCCCCGATTTGCCGTCGGTTTTTCCCTTGCGGTTGTCCTGATTACACTCGCTCCGGAGAATGTTCCTGCCGCGGAATCGTTCCAGTTGATCCCTGGGGTGAGGTCAAGACTCGGCATGCAGTCAGGCTATGTGTGGTTGCGGGGAGAGGCTCTCATTCCAGCGGGAGGAAGGCCCGGTTCCGGGAGTCGAGTGGATCTCACAAACGACCTGGGCGTGGATCAGGCCGATGTCACCAACATCGTCCTCGATTCGGTCATTGGCGAAAACCACCTGGTGGACTTCGGTTACATGCGGTTCTCCCCCACCGGTTTTGCCAAGGTGAAGCGCAGTTTCATATTCCAAAACAGGACTTATTCGAAAGGCACGGAACTCGAAACCAAACTGGATTTCAACTGGCTTTACCTGGCCTACGGATACAAACTTCTTTCCGCCAACGGGCTGTTTCTGGCTCCTGCCATCGGGGTCCATCACATTCGTCATGCAATCACTCTCAATGGAGCCACAAAAGAGGAGGCCATGACCTCAAACACCCGGAGCCTCGACGGAACCTATCCGGTATTGGGCCTGGAATCGGGGCTAATGCTTCCCTATGGGATGGACCTGTCGCTGTCTCTGGAAGGCGTGCACCTTGTGACCCGCGGCTACGTGGGCGCCCTCGCTCTCAGGGCCACATGGGAAGTTATGCCCGACGTGGTTATCGGAGGCGGCTGCTATGGACGCTTCGTCCATTACCTCGAAGACAACCAGCGCCTTAACAACGAATGGTCGTACGAAACGCTTATAATCACCGCCGGCGCAGCCGTCACCTTTTAGGCGGCGGATCGTTTGGTAGGGGCGTGTTAGAAACCCGCCCTTGGTCGGATCAGGCCGAAACGGGCGTGTTAGAAACCCGCGCCGTACCACAGCTACGGCATCCTGTCGTAGGGGCGATCCTTGGGTCACCCTCTTGTTTTTCACCATCAAGACACCAAGACAGCAGGAAGAGATTCTTCGCAATTTCTTGGCGCCTTTGTGGTCCGGTCCCCTCCCCTCTGGCGTGCCCCACCGGGAACTTGTATAATAATATTTTTTGCGTAGCGCAAATTGCCTGTCGATCGAGAACAAGCGGCGAAGCCATGAAAAAGTTGTTCAGAGAGAGGAAAAGTAAGGGCGACTCCGAGTTTACTGACTATCAGAGGGAGATACAGCAAACGGACAATGTGATCCTCTGCGTCGCCAAGGCGGAAGAGTTTGTTCGGCAACTGGGCCGATCATTGGTCGATTCGCCTGAGGACAGTGCTGAACCCCATCCTTCGGAAGACGATTTGGGCAGCGACGAGACGCACGATTACCAATGGCAGGGATAACGGCCCGCGGGAAATGGGTTTACGTCCCCAAACAACGGCGGCATTCCGAGGTAGGGGCGACCGGACGGCCGCCTTTGCATCCCGATGACGAAATGGACGGCGAAGTTGTTTCCCGACTGACCCCAAAAAGGGCCCGACCCGATCCGCATCAACACAAACGAATGAATCCCGAAGAAACAGCCGTGCGACTGGGAATGGTTGCGCTGATCTGGAGCGCGTGGTGCGTATCACATTCGCTATTGAACAGCGGGGGATCTATGGGAAAGGCCGTGCTTCGTTGGGAGGGGGTTCGGCCGTACTATCGCCTCCTGTACAACGCGGCTGCCATTGTCACGCTTGCCTTGGTCATCAAGATTACCCACGGACCAAACGAGGTAATGCTGTGGCGATGGGATGGCCTCCTCTGGTGGGTGGAAAAGGCGTCATGGTGCATTGGGGGTCTGCTGTTCTGGTTGTCCTTCAGATCTCGTGATTTCTGGGAGTTTTTCGGATTGAGAGCCTTTATGCGCAGTCGAACCGTCGAAGCTCCTCCCGATGAACCGGTGACAACCGGCATCTATGGATTGGTCAGGCACCCCCAGTTCCTGGCGGGGTTTGTCCTTCTCTGGTCAAGAGACATGACGGATGCCACGTTCGTGATCAATGTTGTCCTGTCCCTATATCTGCTGGCCGGCGCCCGCCTGGAGGAAGCGAGACTCGAAGCGCGCATGGGAGACAAGTACAGGGCTTATCGCAGGAATGTCCCCGGATTCATCCCGAGGAGAATTCCTTGCCGTCCTTTTCGCGTCTCATAATTCTCCCCTGGATTACGTTAGTTTCTATTGCATCCAGGACCTCAACAGACGAAAATGAAACCAGGCGACCCAAGGCCCTTGCTGTGAGACAAGGCTGGATGTGAGCAGCGGGATTTCTCTTTGCAACGTATTCGGCGTCCCGGCGTGGCGAGATTACCCGGGAAGAAAGGATTTCGGAAATGGAATACAAACACGTTAATGGGCCGGTCTACTGCCGATACGCATTCACTCCTCCGGTGGTCAACTCCGAACTCGCCGAACGGTACGGCATCGAAGCCCCGACCGTGGTTCCGTTGCAGGTAGGGAGCAACGTGAAGATTCGGATGATCTTGGAGCAAGGCAAGCTGAGGATGACCTGCCACGCAAAGATCGACTGGGTGAAGGAAGACAAAGCGGGTGAAGTCTTCAGCGTGGGTCTCAGCCATCTCTCACTCACCGATCAGGAGTTCAAGGTCCTGGCCAAGAACCTCGTGGACGCGGTGACCCGGCCACTTGAGTTCGGTCCCACGGTCCGTGACAAGGGCCTGAACTCCGAGCCGATTACAAAAGGGGAACAGGAAGAAGAACTCCAGCGGGTCAAAGCGGTCACCATGCCGGTGAGTCTCATCGAAGCCATTGATTCCAAGAGGGGGCCTCTCGGTTTCTCGGAATTCGTCTGCAAAGCCATATGGGACGCGGTCAGAGACTGACAATCGGCGTTGCGCTTCCAGTCAAAGACGGTATACCGGTCCCCACGATACACCGTTGAAATGCTGCCGTAGTGGCGGACCATGCGTCCGCCCGCGGACACGACTGTGTGAACATCGCCGGCGGCAGGCCCCTATTGTAGGGACGATCCTCGTGATCGCCCTGTTTGTCCGATATATTTGTAGCGTGTGCCAAGATTTCCTTCCGAGAGGATGCATCCAAAAGTAAAGGGCCGGCACAGCCGGCCCCGGATTAAGATGGAAGTCATGCGGCAGCCCGGGCCGGGTGGCAGCGGCCCAGGGGTTGCACACAAAGAGAAAGTTGACAGGCTGGTGCAGGTGAGCTGTTTAGCCCCCTAGAAATCCACCTGCAGCACGCTCTCGAAGCCGAAGAGCGGATCAATGGACCT
>DYLG01000030.1 GCA_020722215.1 Desulfomonile tiedjei | reverse complement strand
CCTCATGGTCCTCCACGAAAAGACTCGACCGGTGCGGTGCGCGTTGGTCACCCCACCCTACGCCGGCCGCCGATCCGATCGTGTATTCATGTCGATCAATTCTTGGGAACCAAGGTGAATTTCTCCACGATTTTTTCGGGATTATAGGATAGCTTCGCCTTCCTCAGACCCTCCAATCCCAGGTCCTGCTCTCTGTTCACGTATTTCAAGTGTGACCAGGCGTGCGCGCAGAACTGCTGGTTGATGGCCGCGTACAGGCCGGGAATGTCAGGATTGGCCTTCTCGATGTGTATCACTGCGGTATCCGGGTTGAGTTCTTCTCCAAGGGCGAACGCCTGCACTTTGGAGTCAATGAGAATCGCACCCCCGGCGAATCCCAGGTTCCTGTGGTGCTTGAGGGCCTCGGAAATGGCCAGGTTCTCCTGCAAGAGCCCCGGGTTGAGCGTGCATTCCCTCAGTTGGCACCATTCTTCCTGCAGATTCAGACAGAGTTCGACCAGTTCCTCATCCAGTTCTCTGTACTGGAATTGGTTATTCTTGATGAATTTGTTCAGGTGGTTCTTTTTTCCGTGGTACTTCCTTCCGGGAAGGTCGATCAGATTCCCGGTTAGATACACATAGTCGCTGTTGTCGCGATCCTCCAATGCAAGATACCTGTCCTGGTCGACGTATCTCTCCACAAAATCCCTGTCCGCGCGACAGACTCTGGGCTCCAAGTGCTGCCGAGCCAGATCGGCGCAGAGCAAATCAAGGGCCTCTCCCTTGCGCTTCATGCCGACAGGAGGCAAACCGTAAGGGCCGCTGTCGTCAGGCCTGAGCACCATCAGGAGCATGTCTTTCCACACACGCCACAGAGGTGCGTACCGATGTCGCCACATGAACAGGTTGGTGAAGGTGAGTTCCGATACCTGGGGTGGATCCGCTGCGAAAAACCCGCTGATAACCCCTTTGTCGGTCAACTCTATTGGTTTGAACTCGTCCATAATAGACCCTCTCGAGACCTTGAACGATCTGCTGCGTCCATGTATATTCCATAACGATGCGTGCTTGGATCGGCAAGTCGGAAGATTTGCCTCCCGGGATTGGCGTGACCGGCGGGGACGCCCGTCGTCCCACTGCAGGCCCGACTTAGCTTCGGGGGCACACCTTCCGGCAACGAAGACTGCACGTTTGAAACCGCACCGGCATCATGCCAAGAACAGCCTACAGGGGAACCCCTGGGGCGGCGGATCAGGCCGGGAGAACCCTTCAGAGGAGGTCCTCTATGGATGAGAATAGGATAAGAGAACTTATTATGTCAAAGCAATCGGACGGCCGGATTTCGTGCAGGCAGGCATTCCGGGTCGCCGAGGAAGCCGGTGTCTCAACCTTGGAGGTTGGCCGGCTCCTCAACGAAATGGAGATCAAGATCCATTCTTGTCAGTTGGGGTGCTTCAAATAGCCGGGTTTCCTTTTCAGAACTCCTCAGCGGTCTTAGGCTCCCGGTAGAGTGGAATAGTAACGTCGGCCCCTGTCTTGTGATCGCGCAGCACAACCCCTTTTTGAGTCACTTGAGTAACCGTGGCCTCTCCAATGAGCATTCCGGACGTGACGAAGTATCCTCTACCGTCCGGATCTTCAACCATGCCCTTGAATTGACCCTCGTTGACCTGAATAACGCCGACGAGCTTAAGCTGGGAACGGTCAAACCTGCACAAAGGGGTGGATGGAGGACAATCACTGGGCAGCAATTCAGTAGGCTGCCGGAACGGATCCCTGATGGCCGGAAACGGGGTTTTCTTGATTTTCTTCTTGCCGGCGGCCTTTGCCTCGGGATGCAATTCGCCGGGCGGCCGCGTCTTGCCTTGGCTCAGACGGGCGGGTTTTTCAGGCCCCTCTGCCCCTGGGGATTTCGGCTTGGCCGGCGCGGCCTGAGCGACCCTCTCAGGGCCGGGCGTCTCCGGGGCCCTACCCCATCGTGGGAAGGTAGCGCGGGAAGGCGGCGCGGTGTCTTCGGAAACCCTAGCAAGTGCGTTCAAACCGAGAACGCCGTTTACTACAGTATTGAGGTCCTGGCAGCCGGCCAACAGAGCCGCTGCCGCCAGGAATAGTCCCAAAACGGTAAGAGTACTGAGATTATGCGAATTCACGTGGCAGTGCATTCTGATACCTCTATAATGGGACCCCCTGCTGATATCCTCCCTCATTTCGCCCGCTTCTTCCCCTTGGGCGGTGGTTTTCGTGCGGCTGCCGCCTCTGCGGCCGTCAGACGTCGATAAGTCTCTGCCGTGATATCTCCGTCCAGAGTAACCAAACCGAGCTTTGAAGCTAAGTCGCTCTCTCGTCCACTCAGTCCGCCCGATCTCTTGAGCTTGATCTCGGGAACGTTGACGATTCGCGGAAGATCGTTGAGGCTTGCCAAGAACGCCCCTTGTTTGAAGAAGTCGCCCCGAACATTCATGGAAATGGGTATGGTGGCATACTGGAGCACTGCGTCTCGTCTCTCTCCCCCGGGCGTGAACGAATTGGAAACGAGGTTGCTCTCAGCCAGCAAGTCCGTTATCTTCTTCAACACGTCTTCTATCTCCTGTCGCTCGGGAAGCGAGCCCACCATTCCCTTAAGTTTCCTGTTCTCCTCTTCGATGGCCTTTTTTAGCATGGGTCCCTGGCTTTCGGTCTTTTCCTCGTTGACGATCTGGTTCTTGACCTTGCCGATATCCAGTTGAATCTTGTCTATCTGAGCGAGCATTCCTGAGACAACGAGCAAATAGAAAGCCGCGAGCAGAAGGATGCCCAAGATGACTACGATGGCGGCCCTTTGCAGCTTATTGAGCTTAAAGAAAACCTCTTCCGGTGTCATGACGGTTCCCTCATCGAATGCTTCCTACGATCTTGAAATCCTTTGCGCCCAGCCCCTTCTTGCCCTTTGATTGCACTGTTTGCAGCAGCTTCACGTTGGCAAAAAAAGTCGGCTCCTTGCCTTCATTGTAGACGAACAAGCGGTTCTGGGTAAAATCCTTTCTCACCCGCTGCAAATCTCGCACGAATTTGACAATGGCCGTATCGTCGATGCCCGTGCCCGTCAGTTCAAAGTTCTTCTTCTTGTTTGTTAGGGTGTTGATCCATACTTCGTCCGGCAGGGCATGGGAAAGAGCCTCCATGAAACGCACGGGGGACACCCTTTCCTTGGTCAATTTCTCGATGGTCGTCACCTGGCTCTTCAATCGGGCGAGCTGCTGACTGAGCGTGTTGATCTCCTTGTTCTTGTTCCGCAGATCCGTCAGCCTGGCTTGCTCGGCCGCCAGTTCACGCTGAAGATTGCCGACCTTTGTCGAGACAAGGAAATAGACACCTGCCGCTATTACCACGGCCACGGCCAGTATGGCGCCCGTCATGACGCCGAATTCCTTCAGCTCCCGCTTACGAAGTATCGATCGAATTGGGATCAGATTTATCCTAACCATCTTAGACCTGCTTGTCTTTCTCGTCTCTCAATGCCAGCCCCACTGCCACTGCCATGGAGGGGCCGATTTGATGGAGATAGTCAAGATCGAATGCCTTCTCGTTGATTCTCAAACTCCTAAAAGGATCGACCAGTTCCACGGGAATGTTCAACTCCGACTCCATCGCAGATGTGAGACCGTATATGGCCGAAGCCCCTCCGGAGAGAAAAATCTTCTGAATTGGATCGTACGACACGTTCGTAGAGAAGAAATCGAGGATCTTCTGCAATTCCGAAACGAAATGATCCACAGATCTCTGGAAGATCTTGCGCAGGTTTCTAGGGTTGACTCCGTCCATCTGAGATCCGCGCTTGATGTTCTCGGCCCTCTCGTAATCCACGTCAAAGAACCGCATAATCTCGCGAGTCACCGAATCACCGCCGACCGGGAGGTCCTTGGTGTACTGCGAGGCTCCGGATTTCAGGATATTCACGTTGATGGTGCTGGCGCCCACGTTAACCAGGGCCACCACCTCCTCCTGAACGTTCGGGTAGCTGAACTCGTACATTACCTCCAGGGCGAACGGGTCCACGTCCACTACAACGGGAGTGAGATTCATCGACTGGACAAGACCAAGGTATTCCGATATGAAGTCCTTCTTGGCAGCCACGAGAACCACGTCCATGGTGCCTTCCTTCTCGGGCCGGTCACCCATGATGTAGAAATCCAGGTTTACATCCTTGATGTCGAAGGGTATGTACGGTTCCGCCTCCATATCGATCTGTTTTTCCAGTTGGGCGTCGCTCATGGACGACATCGTGACCTGCTTCACGATCACGGATCTCCCGGCCAAAGAGAATGCCACGTTCCTCGTCTTGGACTTGGAATTCTTGTGCAGGCCGCCAATTGCCACGCTCAACGCGCTGGAACTCTTGATCACCTTGTCCGTGATGCTTCCGTCCAATAGAGGCGCCATGCCCACGTATTGAAGCTCGTAGCCCCTCTTCGACCGGTCTATCTCGACCATCTTGACGGAGCTGGACCCTATATCAAGCCCGATGATCTTTGGAACCGCCATCTTGCTTCCCTCTGGACGAACGAGTAAAACGCAGTCTCGTCGCGTTATCAAAATACACAATAAACGCGATCTTGTCAATAACCTTATCGTTATGGTTCGTTGTCGGTTTGGCTTAAACCTTCTGATGATATCGTTGGTCCGATGAATTGATTTCGCCTGGTAAAAATATACACTGTCTCCCCCCTCCTGACCATGCCCAATTTGCTCTTCGCCACCCGCTCTATGGTCCCCGGATCCGTCCTTAGCAATGTGATCTTCCGTTCCAGAGACCTGATGTCCATCGCAAGGCTTGCATTCTCCTTTTCCAGGAGTGCCTTCTTCACTTCAATGTTCCTCTGGTGGGTCATGCTCTGTTCCCCCATCAGCAAACCCGCCGCAGCCAAACCGACAATAAGAAAAACCAATCTGAAGACTTTGACAGTTTTGACAAGAACTGGTTTCATGAAACCTCCCGGCCCGGCTCCCTTTTCCGAAAACGTGCCCCGCAACCCGGTGGGCGCAGTCTTGCATCGCCGCTGACAGGCTTTTCCATTGTAATGCACGCGGGCGGTATGATCAAGTATTTTCTTATGTTATTGTCGTTATATTTTGAAATGATGGAATAAATATTCTAGCAATTCGAAAAGGTCCCACCCCGGCTCAGGCACCAGGCCCGCGTCAGACAGCCCGGAAGACAACTCCATTAACCCGCTGCTCATCGCGGCCCAGTCCAGTCCGCGGGGGCTCTTGAAAAAATCTGCCGGCATTCCGTCAAAAAGAACCGATCCGTCGGAAAGAAAAATGAGCCTATCGGCACGGAGCATGTCTTCGGGGCTGTTGGTGATGTGGACAAAGGTCAGGCCCCGGTTCTTGCGGAGAGCATCAACCATGGAGGCTATTGAAGCGCGTGAGACGCGGTCCAGCATGTTCATCGCCTCATCGCTGACCAGTATCCTGGCCCCCATGGCCAGGAGGGCTGCAAGGGCCAACCGTTGTTGTTCCCCTCCGGACAGTGTGTGCACCAGGCGCATCTCCATGCCCGACAGTCCGGTCCAATCGAGCGCTCTGGTAAGCCTCTTGCGGATTTCGTCCGGATGCAGGCCCAGGTTTTCCAAACCGAACGCGACATCTTCCTCCACGGAGACTCCCACGATCATGTCGTAGGGATCCCCGCCCATGTAGCCCACGTCCGTCTTCAGATCGTCCCCCGAATAGATTATGGAACCGGAGGTAGGAGTGAGAATACCTTTCAGGAGTTTTCCGACAGTGGACTTACCGGCCCCGTCCGGCCCGGAGATGGCAGTTGATGAGAAAAGCCCGATCTCCAGCTCTAGTTCGCTGAAGACGGGCTTTGTCTTTCCCGGATAGGAAAAGGAGACTTTATTGAAGTGGATTGTGTCGCGTTTGCGTAGATGTGTCAGCTCGGTCTTCCATGTTCGAGGAGATGGGGCAATCCCCTATTCCGACTTGAACTTTTCTCGGATCCGTTCTCTGAGTCCCTTAGGCTTCTGCGCGGACTTCTTGCCGACCCCCTCGGGACTTCTTTCAACCAGTTCGACAACAGACATTGGGGCGCGATCTCCAGGCCGCGTTCCTTTCTTGATCACCCGCACATAACCGCCCTCCCGGTCGGCATAGCGCGAAGCAATCTCGTCGAACAAACGCTTGGCCACGCTCTCGGAACGGATGACTCTCATGGCCTGTCTTCGAGCGTGCAGATCGCCTCGTTTTCCCCAGCCGATCATCTTGTCCGCAAGGCTTCTCAGAGCTTTGGCTCTCGCATCGGTCGTGGTGATGCACTCGTATTCAAGGAGCGAGGTTACCATGTTCCTCAGCATTGCCTCTCTGTGGGCCGTTCTCATTCCCAGCTTGTATTTTGCTTTTCTGTGGCGCATTAGAGTCTCCAGGTACGCTATCCGATGCCGTCTTCCCGTTCCTGTCGCATCTTGTCCAGCTCTTCTCTGGAAGGGAAGTCGGGTATTTGCATACCGAGGCTGAGTCCCATGTCCGCAAGGATCTCTTTGATCTCGTTGAGGGATTTCCGGCCGAAGTTCTTGGTTCTCAGCATCTCGGCTTCAGTGCGCTGAACCAGTTCACCAATAAACTTGATGTCTGCGTTTTTAAGGCAATTCGCCGAACGTACGCTTAATTCCAGTTCGCTGACACTCCGGAAGAGATTCTCGTTGATCAGAGCTTTTGCTTCGGGCCTGTCTTCCTCAATTTGCCTGTCGTCTTCTTCAAAATTGAGAAAAACGAGGAACTGCTCTCTAAGGATCTTGGCTGCCTGAGCCAGGGCGTCTTCCGGATAGACGGTTCCGTTGGTCCAGATCTCCATGGTCAGCCTGTCGTAATCGGTCCGTCGCCCCACACGAGCATTGGTGATCTTGTAGCTGACCCGTTTGATGGGGGAAAAGACGGCGTCCAGCGCGAGTACGCCTATGGGATCATCCTCGGACTTGTTAACCTCTGCCGGCACATAACCCTTGCCCCACTCGGCTTTCATGACGACCGAGAGGCGCCCCTCCTTTGACAGGGTAGCTATGTGCTCGTCGGGATTGATGATTTCTACGGTCGGGTCGGTTGTCAGGTCCCCGGCCCGGACCTCTCCCTCGCCTTGGGCTTCCAGGCGCAGCTCTTTGGGTTGCTGGGAGCGGAGTCTCAATCGGATCTTCTTCATGTTCAGCACCAGATCCGTAACGTCCTCTTTCACTCCAGGCACGGTGGAGAATTCATGAAGAACTCCGTCGATCTTTATGGACGTTATTGCGGCTCCCTGCAGAGAAGAAAGCAGCACACGCCTCAACGCGTTTCCGAGCGTAATGCCGAATCCTCTTTCGAGGGGTTCGCATACGAACTTGCCATAGAACGGAGTGTGGGTGGCCTCTTCTACTTCCATGCGGCGAGGCCGGATGAGTTCCGTCCAGTTGCGTCTCATCAGCGCTCTATCTGTATCGGTCATCGTTCCCCTCGTTGGTTCCGCTGATTCCTCCGGGGCAGGATGCTGCACCGGCTTGAAAAGGCCGTCTGTCCGGCCGGTTGAGTTTGAACCCGCTCCTTGGGAAGCGAGCGCAAACCCGATCCGCCCGACTTGCAAACCATAGCCATGCTATTTTGAGTAAAACTCCACGATCAACTGCTCCCGAATGGTCGGCGGCAGATCGTCTCGTCGCGGCAGGGCCTTTACCACGCCCTTGAAGTTGGCAGCGTCCACTTCCAGCCAGTCAGGGATGCCTCGTCTGCTAACGGTCTTCATGGCATCACTTATCGCATCAATTTTGCGGCTTTTTTCTCGCACCTCGATGACAGTGCCGGGTTTGGTCCTGAACGAAGGTATATCCACCTTATGTCCGTCGACCAGGAAGTGGCCGTGGTTTATCAGTTGCCTCGCCTGCGCTCTCGACGAGGCAAACCCCATGGCGAACACCATGTTGTCCAGCCGTGATTCGAGAACACGGAGCAGGTTTTCGCCCGTGACGCCTTTCTGCTTCTCGGCCAAGTGCGCGTAGTTCCGGAACTGCTTTTCCAGCAGGCCGTAGATTCGTCTCACTTTCTGCTTCTCCCGGAGCTGGATGCCGTAATCGGTCTGCTTGGTGCGTCCTTGTCCGTGCTGCCCGGGAGGATAGTTTCTGCGCCCTACCGAACACTTGTCCGAATAACACCGATCGCCTTTGAGAAAGAGCTTGTCCCCTTCTCTTCGGCAGAACCTGCAAACTGAATCTCGATATCGTGCCAAGCCTGTCTCCTATGGTCTGCGGGACGATTTCGTCCTCACACAATGATCAGACCCTGCGTCTCTTGGGCGGACGACAGCCGTTGTGTGGTATGGGCGTCACGTCCTTGATCCGGGTAATTCTGAAACCGATCGCCTGCAGAGCGCGTAGTGCGGTTTCTCTGCCCGCGCCCGGTCCCTTTATGAGCACATCAGCACTCCTCATGCCTTGATCCATCGCTTTTCGTGCTGCGTCTTCCGCGGCGAGCTGAGCAGCAAAGGGGGTGCTCTTTCGGGAGCCTTTGAAGCCCTGGGTCCCTGCGGACGCCCAGGCCACGGCATTGCCCTCCGGATCAGTTATGGTCACGATGGTGTTGTTGAAGGTGGACTGTATATGGACAACACCGTGGGGGATATTCCGCTTTTCCTTCTTCTTTCGCTGAATTCGCCTTCTCGGCATCGATCTCTCCATTGGCGGTCCCCTGAGAAACTAGGGGACGACTTCGTGCATATCTCGCGATGGGGTGCGTGACCCGCATATCCTTGCCGGATACTCGTGCGGCGCCGGCCTATTTGCCGCGTTTGCCGATCTGGGTCTTCTTCGGCCCTTTGCGAGTACGGGCATTGGTATGGGTACGCTGACCGCGCGCCGGCAGACCTCGGCGATGTCTCAGGCCTCGATAAGACCCCAGATCCATGAGCCTCTTGATGTTCATGGCAACGTCGCGGCGAAGGTCGCCCTCAACCTTGTACGAATGATCAATTACCTCGCGGATCTTGGCAACATCCACCTCGGTGAGCTGATCGGTCTTCATGTTAGGGTCCAGACCGGTCTCCGCCAGTATTTTTCCGGCGCTGGTGCGCCCAATGCCATGAATGTAAGTCAGCGCAATCTCCATGCGCTTGCTTTTCGGAAGGTCTACTCCTGCTATACGCGCCACAATTCTCCTCCCAGCGAGAAGACGAACTTCGGTCGGGTCTATCCCTGTCGTTGTTTATGCTTGGGGTTCTCGCAAATGACCCGTACCACTCCCTTGCGTTTGATGATCTTACACTTATCGCAGATCCGTTTCACTGATGCCCGGACTTTCATGGGCGCCTCCTTGCAGCTCTCGGCTGACGGTTCATGCCTCATCGGGCGGCTCTGGCTCACAAGCCCTCAAGACAGGAGCATGCCATTCCAAGCGTCCTGCCCTGTCAACGATCCGGCGGCGGGGCTCAGCCCAAAATCTTCACAAGCGCCGCGAAGATGTTTTCTATGGGGCCCACGCCTGCCACCTGGCGGAGTAACCCCTTCTTATTGTAATAGTCGATCAGCGGCGCCGTCTGTTCCGCGTAAACGTTCAGCCGCTCCCTGATGGTGGCTTCAGAGTCGTCGGCCCTTTGGTAAAGCTCCGAGCCGCACGCATCGCAAACGCCCTCTTTCTTGGGCGGGTTGAACATCACATGGTACATCTTCCCGCAATCCGAGTTCCTGCAGGTTCTGCGGCCGGTCAGCCTTTTCATCAATTCCTCGTCCGGAACGTCCACGAGGATTGCGTGGTCGATGCCCTTACCCATCTTTTGCATGATCTTGTCCAGAGCTTCGGCCTGGGGCAGAGTTCTCGGAAATCCGTCGAGCATGAAGCCGGCGTTCAGGTCGGGCTTTGCCAGCCGCTCTTCCACCACTCCAACCACCACACTGTCCGGAACCAGTTCACCCTTGTCCATGTACTCCTTGGCCTTGAGGCCCATAGGTGTGCCTTCCTTCACCGCGGCCCTGAAGATGTCGCCGGTGGAGATCTGGGGAATACGGTACTTTTCGGTAAGCTTTTTCGCCTGTGTCCCCTTTCCCGAACCCGGTCCGCCCAAAAGCACGATTCTCATAATGCATTCCTCATATGACAGGGCGCTGTCAGCGGCGCCCCTTGATGCGGCCCGTCCGGAGAAATCCTTCGTATCGCCTCTGAATCATGTGGGATTCGATCTGGGCCAACGTATCCAGGGCCACTCCCACCACAATCAGGAGCGAGGTTCCTCCAAAATAGAAGGGCGCGTTAAACTGACCCATGAGCACCGAAGGGAGCACACAAACCGCGGATATGTAGATGGCGCCGCCGAAAGTGAGTCTGGTCAGGACCCGGTCTATGTACTCCGCGGTCTTCTTGCCGGGTCTGATTCCGGGGATGTACCCGCCGTACTTCTTCATATTGTCCGCGACATCCACAGGGTTGAACGTCACCGCGGTATAGAAATAGCAGAAGAATATGATCAGGGCCACGAGAATGAGTTCATACACTGCAGTGCCAGGCCGCAGCCAATTCGTCACTGACTGAACAACCGGAACGTCGATGAACTGGGCGATAGTGGCCGGAAAAACAATCAAGGACGACGCGAAGATTGGAGGAATGACTCCGGCGGTATTGATTTTCAGCGGAAGATGGGTGCTCTGGCCGCCATACACTCTTCTGCCGACCACCCGCTTGGCGTACTGCACCGGGATTCGGCGCTGTCCCCGTTCTACAAACACTACGAAGCCGATGACCAGAACGATGAGCAGTATCAGGAAGAGGAGCACCAGGAATCCCATGTCTCCGGTTCTGACCAACTGGATGGTGTTGCCCAACGCTGAAGGCATCCTGGCCACAATTCCGGCGAATATGATCAGAGATATTCCGTTTCCGATTCCCTTCTCGGTGATCTGTTCCCCCAGCCACATGAGGAACGCGGTGCCCGCCGTCAGGGTTATCATGGACAGGACCACGAAATGCAGCGGGGGAACGTACACCATTCCCTGGGTTCTGGCGAGGCCGATGCTGATGCCCATGCCTTGTACCAGAGCCAGAAGGACGGTTCCGTAGCGCGTATACTGGGTGATCTTCTTCCGGCCTGCTTCGCCTTCCTTGGAGAGCCTTTCCAGGTGAGGAACAACCACCGTCAGAAGCTGCAGTATGATCGAGGCGCTGATATACGGCATAATACCCAGAGCGAAGATGGAGAAGTTCTCCATGGCTCCGCCGGTGAACATGTCGATAACGCCGAAAAGGGTCTGTTGGGCTCGCGCGAACAGATCCTTGATCATGCCCGTATTGATCCCCGGAGTTGGGATTTGCACTCCGATCCGGTAAACCAGAAGCATCAAAAGGGTGAAGATCACTCTCCGCTTCAGTTCCGGAATCCTTGCTATGTTACCCAGCGCTCCTACTGCCACAGGTCTCTCCCTGAGAACCGCCTCATCTTACTCCGGGCCGCCGACGGCCCGTATGTGGACAGGCTAGACCGGTTCTTCGACGTTGCCACCCGCGGCTTCGATTTTTGACCGAGCCGAGGTGCTCACCCTGTCCAGTCGAACCGTGTATGCACCGGCCACGTCTCCATCGGACAGGAGCTTGACCGGTCCCCGCCGCTTCACCAGGCCTTGTTCCCTGAGAAGATCCGGCGTTATCACCGTCCCCGAATCGAATCGAGCCAAGTCCCGGATGTGAACGAGATTGTACCGAATCTTGAACGGCGCGTTGGTGAAGCCCTTCTTTGGAAGCCGGCGCTGGAGGGGCATCTGTCCGCCCTCGAATCCGGGGGAGATGCTCGCGCCCGACCTGGACCTCTGTCCTTTGTGTCCCTTGCCGCAAGTCTTTCCAAGACCCGATGACTCGCCCCGGCCGACGCGCCTGCGCTTCTTTCCTTTCTCGGGTGCTCTCAAATTCGAAAGATCCATGCATATCTCCCCGGGTGACTCCTGAGTCCCCGTCAATCCGCAACCTCTTCGACATCTACCATATGAATGACTTTGCTTACCATACCTCGGATAGCGGGAGTATCCTGAAGAACACGAGTCTGCCTGATTCTTCTCAGGCCAAGGCCGCGCACGGTTTCCCTCTGTTCCCTGGTGCACTTAATGACGCTTCTCTTCAAGGTTATCCTAAGCATTGGAAGCCTGCTCCTCTCCCTTGTCTTCCTCGGCTTCGTATCCGAGCTTGCCCAGTTTCTTCGCGACCTGGTCGGGAGTTCGGAGAGCCTTCAAGCCGTCGAATGTGGCCTTGACGATGTTGTGCGGATTGTTGGTTCCGATGCACTTTGTGAGAATATCCGTGACGCCCACGGTTTCCATAACTGCCCGTACGGCTCCTCCGGCAATAACGCCCGTTCCTGAGCCCGCCGGTTTTAGAAAAACTCTGGCGGCTCCGAACTTGCCCACTATTTCGTGAGGTATAGTCCCGTCCACAATGGGGACCGCGATCATGGAAGCTTTCGCACGTTCCACACCTTTTCGGATGGCCTCGGGGACCTCATTGGCCTTGCCCAGTCCGTACCCTGAGCGTCCCTGACCGTCGCCAACCACAACTATTGCACTGAAAGAGAACCGTCGTCCACCCTTTACGACCTTTGCCACTCGGCTCAGGTGAACCAGTCTGTCTTTCAGATCTCCTTCAGCAGATACCTCGGATCTTCCCAGCAAGGGCTTCCTCCTTTGCCTCTAGGCGGCTAGAAATCCAACCCGCCTTCACGCGCTCCGTCGGCCAGGGCTTTCACTTTTCCGTGATACAGGTACGGGCCTCTGTCGAAAACCACCCTATCCACATTCGCTGCTTTGGCCCGCTCAGCGATTCGCCGACCCACCTCCCGGGCCGTCTCTCTGCCGAAACTTTCCCCCGCTTTCTTGCGAAATCCCTTGTCCAGGGTGGAGGCAGCGGCCACGGTAATCCCTCGGCGGTCGTCAATTATCTGCGCAAAGATATTCCTGTTGGACCGGAACACGGTCAAGCGGAGCCGCTCACCGCGGCGGCCGAGCTTAAACCGAACCCTCTCGGTCCTGCTCTTCCTTGAGGCCTCTTTGTTAGTATCTTTGGCCATATTCGATCCATTCTCCTCAGCCTTGTCGGTCTGGCTGCCGGCGCAAAGGTCCGTTGGGCTACTTCGCCCCTGCCTTGCCAACCTTTCTTCTCACCGCTTCACCAACGTAGCGTATTCCCTTGCCCCTGTAAGGCTCAGGTTTACGCACCCTTCGAATACGCGCGGCCATTTCCCCGACTTTTTGTTTATCGATGCCGCGCACATGGATGATTGTGTTCTTTTCCACTTCAACGGTAAGTCCCTCGGGCACCGGCATGACAACGGGGTTGGAATAGCCCACATTCAGAGTGAGTCTTGCTGCATCGGCCTCGGCTCTGTAGCCCACGCCCTGGATTTCCAGAGACTTGGTGAATCCGTCCGTGACGCCGGTTACCATGTTCTGTATGAGGCTCCTCATCAGGCCGTGCATAGCCTTGTGCTTGCGATCGGACTTGGGCACGGACACTCTGACATGGGAATCGTCCAGATCCAGTTGCACCATGGGCGAAACATCCATGGAGAGAGCCCCCTTGGGTCCCTGGACCTTCAATTGAGGAGGTGAGAAGGTCACCTTCACCTTGTCCGGCAGTGTTACCGGGGCCTTGCCTATCCTGGACATTCGTCGTGCTCCTGTTCCCGTTGGTTCACCAGACGCTGCAAATGATCTCTCCGCCGATGCCGCGGCGCCGCGCCTCCTGGTCGGTCATGATTCCCTGTGACGTGGACATGACGAGAATTCCTATACCGCCCTGGCTCTTCATGGTATGGTCCCGGCCGACGTACATGCGGCGTCCCGGCCTGGAGACCCGCTGCAGTCCTTCGATGACACACTCGTTGTTCTCATCGTAGCGAAGGTTCAGCCTGAGAACCCCCTGCTTTTGTTTTGCCGATCTGACAACTTTGTATTTCTTTATGAATCCTTCCTCTTTGAGGATCTGGACAATGCCGATCTTCAGATTTGAGGCAGGAATGGTCACCTGTTCCTTGCGGGCCTGGCGTGCATTGCGGATCCGCGTCAACATATCGGCTATGGGGTCGGTCATGCTCATGTGCAGAGTCTCCTACCAGCTCGATTTTATCATGCCGGGGATGTTCCCTTTGAGTGCCTGGGTGCGCAGACAGATCCGGCACATTCTGAACTTGCGGTAATAGGCCCTGGGCCGACCACAAATCTGGCAACGATTATATTCCCGTACCGCGAATTTCTGAGGCCTTTTCGCTTTTTCGATCATAGATTTCTTGGCCATAAGTCCTCCTGGAAGCGACCCGGAATCTACTTCCTGAACGGCATGCCCAGATACGCCAACAACTCCCTGGCCTCCTCGTCCGTCTGGGCTGTGGTCACGATGGTGATGTTCATGCCCCGGATCTTGTCAATCTTGTCGTAGTCGATCTCCGGGAAAATAATCTGCTCTTTGATGCCCATGGAGAAGTTGCCTCTCCCGTCAAACCCCTTGGGGTTGACTCCCCTGAAGTCCCTTACTCGCGGGAGAGCCACGTTGATCAGCTTGTCAAGGAAATGATACATGTTTTCCCTTCTCAAGGTGACCATGCAACCGATAGTCATGCCTGCCCTGAGCTTGAAGGAGGCTATGGACTTTCTGGCCTTCCTGAGAACAGGCCACTGTCCGGTAATCACCGCCATCTCTTGCTGGGCGTTATCGAGGACCTTCGGGTTCTGGATAGCCTCTCCCAGTCCCATGTTTACTACGATCTTGGTCAACGCGGGCACTTGCATCCGGTTCTTGTATTTGAACTTTTCCGCGAGAGCCGGCACGATGGATTCCTCGTAGTATTGCTTGATCCGAGAAGCCATTTCGCTCAATCCTTCCACCTAGTCGATCTGTTCAGAGCACTTTTTGCAAAACCGAACTTTGGTACCATCCTCGAGCTTTCGGATGCCGGTCCTGGCGGTCTTGGAACATTTGGGACAAATCAGCATCAGGTTGGACAGCGAAAGGGGAGATTCCTTCTCGATGATGCCCCCCTGACGGCTGGCCTGGCTCCCGGCCCTCATGTGACGCTTGACGAAGTTCACCCGCTCGACTAGCGCCGTGTTCTTGTCCTTGAAAATCTCGAGCACCCTGCCTTTGTTGGTTGTCTTATGCTTCTCCGAACCGGAGATGACCTTTACGGTGTCGTCCTTCTTGATTCCGGCCATTTTCACAAGACCTCCGGCGCCAACGATACGATTTTCATGAACTTCTTGGCCCTCAACTCCCGGGCCACAGGTCCGAATATACGTGTTCCGATGGGTTCCATCTGATTGTTTATCAGCACGGCGGAATTGTCGTCGAAGCGAATATAGGACCCGTCGGGCCGTCTGACCGCTCTTCGTGTGCGGACGATGACGGCTTTGTGGACCTCTCCCTTCTTCACTTTGGAATTGGGGATGGCTTCCTTGACTGATACGACGATCACATCGCCTACGCCGGCATATTTTCGCCGGGTGCCGCCGAGGACCTTGATGCAGTACACTTCCTTGGCCCCGGAATTGTCAGCCACGTCCAGACGGGTCTGCTGTTGAATCATGGCGTTCCTCCAGGAAGCGCCGCCTCTTTGAGCACCTTGCGAACCCGCCAGTTCTTGTGGCGACTCAAGGGACGGCTTTCCACAATCATGACCTCATCGCCGATCCTACACCGGTTTTCTTCATCGTGGGCCATGAATCGCTTTCTTCGTCGAACGTACTTCTTGTACGCCGGATGCATGACCACTCGAGACACTTCCACCAACACGGTCTTGTCCATCTTGTCGCTCACGACCACGCCGGTCCGGACCTTCCGATGCCTCTTCTTCGTCGAGGAGTTCGTCATGCAGACGCCTCCTTTTGTTTTTCTCCGATAATGGTCTTGACGCGGGCTATGTTTCTCCGGAGCTCCTTGAGCCGCGCCGTCTTGTCCAGTTGCCCTGTGGCATGCTTGAAACGCAGCTTGAACTCTTCTTGTCTGAATTCGGTTTCTTTCGCTTCAAGCTGGTCTATGGTCAAATCCCTGAGCTCTCGGGGTTTCATGACGTCTCCTCGCGAAGCACAAACCTGGTTCTTATGGGCAGCTTGCGGGCCGCAAGGCGGAACGCCTCGCGAGCAACTTCGGGCGCAACACCCTCCATCTCGTACATAATCTTGCCGGGTTTGACCACTGCCACCCACTCTTCGGGTGGTCCCTTGCCCTTGCCCATCCTGGTCTCCGCGGGCTTCTTGGTAATCGGTTTGTCAGGGAAGAGCCGAATCCAGATCTTGCCCCCCCTTTTCACGTGTCTGGTCATGGCGATTCGAGCGGCCTCGATCTGCCTTGCCGTGATCCAGCCGGGGGCCATTGCCATCAACCCGAAGTCGCCAAAGGAGACCCGTGAACCCGCCAGGGGTTGTCCTCGCATTCGGCCTTTTTGCCTTTTTCTGAACTTGACTTTCTTGGGCGCCAGCATCTTAACTCTCCGCTGAACCGCTCTTTATTACTTCACCCTTGAATATCCACACCTTCACTCCGATGACGCCGTATGTGGTTGCGGCCTCGGCGAATCCGTAGTCTATGTCGGCCCTCAGGGTGTGCAAGGGAACCCGACCTTCTCTGTACCATTCTCTTCGGGCCATCTCAGCGCCTCCAAGACGTCCGGCGGTGGCGATCCGGATCCCTTCGGCTCCCGACTTGAGGGCACTGGAAACGGACTTCTTCATAGCCCGACGGAAGGCTATTCGCTTCTCCAATTGGTGGGCTACGTTTTCGGCCACCAGTTGGGCGTCGATTTCCGGCCTGCGGATCTCCTTGATGTCCACGATCACTTCCCGATTGACCAGGTTGAAGATTTCGCGGCGCAGTTCCTCAATCTTGCTGCCTCTCGGGCCTATGATGAGGCCGGGACGCGCAGTGTGGATGATGATGCGTATCTTCCCGGCAGCCCGCTCGATCTCGATCCTGGAAATGCTCGCTTCAGTAAGCCTTTTCTTGATGAAATTGCGGAGTTGGAGGTCCTCGATGAGGAATAGGCCGTAATCCTTCTCCGAGTACCATCGGGAATCCCACGTCCTGGTGACGCCGAGCCGAAATCCGTGTGGATGAACTTTCTGACCCAAAACAACCCTCCTAAGGGTAGCTGATGATTAATGTCGCCCTGCCGGCGGAATGAGCGACACGGTGCGACACGTGCCGACTTCTCCCTGCATCATTCCATTTCCTGTTCCACTGCAACCAGGATATGGCTGGTCCTCTTCCGGATGCGGGTAGCCCGTCCCATGGCCCGCGGACTCCACCGTTTGAGGGTGGGACCGTCGTCAATGCAGATCCTGCTTATGAAGAGCGCATCCTCATCCACTCCTTTGGACCGCGTGGCATTGGCCGTCGCGGAGTTGATCACCTTCTTGAGGATGCCGGCTCCCTTTTGAGGCGTAAACTGCAGCAGTCCCAGCGCCTCGCCCACGTTCATACCTCGGACGATGTCCGCCACAAGCCGGGCCTTGCGGGGCGAGATCCGGGCATGTTTAAAAACGGCTCGCCACTCCATCACCGCCTCCCTTTCTTGGCCTTCTTGTCGCCTGCATGGCCGTAGAAGGTGCGTGTGGGAGCGAACTCGCCCAGCTTATGCCCGACCATGTTCTCCGTAACGAAAACAGGGACGAACTTCTTCCCGTTGTGCACCGCAAAGGTGAGGCCCACCATATCCGGTATGACGGTCGAGCGTCTGGACCACGTCTGAATGACCTTCCTCGAACCAGTGGCCTGAGCTTCGGCAACCTTCTTGAGCACGTGAGAATCCACAAAGGGACCTTTATTAACCGAGCGGGGCATGGTGTCTACTTCCTTCGTTTCAGGATGAACCTGTCTGAGTACTTGGTCTTCTTGCGGGTCTTGTATCCCTTGGTCGGAACTCCCCAAGGGGTAACCGGGTGGCGGCCTCCGGATGTTCGGCCCTCTCCTCCTCCATGGGGATGATCCACGGGGTTCATCACCACTCCCCGGACAGAAGGACGGCGTCCCAGGTGTCTGGTCCGGCCTGCCTTGCCAAAGGACACATTCTCATGCTCCAGGTTTCCCACTTGACCCACAGTGGCCCGGCAGCGGTCCAGCACCATTCGGACTTCTCCCGACGGGAGTTTGAGCTGGACGTATCCCTTCTCCTTTGCCATCAACTGGGCATAGGACCCGGCAGCGCGCATCAATTGCCCGCCTTTTCCTATCTTCATTTCCACGTTGTGGACCCAGGTTCCCAGAGGGATATTCTTCAGCGGCAGGCAGTTGCCGGGCTTAATGTCTGCGCTTTCTCCAGCCACGACCGTATCGCCCACCTTGAGGCCGTGCGGCCACAAGATGTACCTCTTTTCGCCGTCCGCATACACTACCAGGGCAATGCGCGCACTTCGGTTCGGATCGTACTGGACGCTATCGACCTTGGCGGGAATGTCAATCTTGTCCCTCTTGAAGTCGATAATCCTGTAGAGCTTCCTATGACCGCCGCCGCGGTGCCTGGCCGTAACCCGACCGTTGTTGTTGCGACCACCCTTCTTACGCAACCCCTTGGTCAGAGGCTTGTACGGTTTCTCTCCGGTTAATTCCTCGAAAGTGAAACCCGTTTGGAATCTCAGTCCGGGAGAAGTCGGCTTGTATTTTCTTATACCCATGAGCCTTTTTCCTGGTTGCTGATTGAAGCCGGCAGAGCCGCTTCCGCAAGCGAATCGCACCGGCAACCCGTTGGGGCTCCGTGCAAGCACGGTTGGGCTTAGACCCCTTCGAAAAACTCTACCCGATCACCCTTCTTCAGAGTGACAATTGCCTTCTTCCAATGCTTTCTGCGGCCCATGTGGCGGCCCAGTCTCTTGGGTTTTCCCAGCCGATTCTGGGTGTTTACCGCTAGGACCTTCACCTTGAATATCTTCTCTACCGCTTTCTTGATCTCGGACTTGTTGCTCCTGGCATCAACCTCGAAAACGATCTGGTTGCTTTGATCTTTGAGATTCGTGCCCTTTTCCGTGATTACCGGCCTGCGAATTATCCCGTATTCCTCAGCCATTAGCCCAACCTCTCATGAATGATCGGTACGGCATCCTTAAGGAGGACAAGCTGATCGAAACGGAGCATGTCGTATACGTTGAGGCCTTCACATGGGAGCAAGAGATATCGGTGCAGATTGCGCGATGAACGGAGCAGCAGCTCATCCTTTCCGGCGGTTACGAACAGGGCCTTCCGCCCGTCCAGTCCCACGTCCTTGCATACTTCCAAGAACAGCTTTGTCTTGGGAGACGCCAATTCGATCTTGTCCAGCACCGTCAGTTTGTTCTCCTGGAGTCTTGATGAGAGAAGAGATTTCAGAGCAGCCTTACGCACCTTCTTCGGAATCGAGAAAGCATAGGATCGCGGATGCGGGCCAAACACCGTGCCGCCGCCGGTCCACAAGGGGGACCGGTTGGTTCCCGCACGGGCCCTGCCTGTTCCTTTCTGGCGCCAGGGCTTCTTGCCGCCGCCTCTTATATCGGAGCGCGTGCGAGTGGCAGCCGTCCCTCTTCGACGCTTGGCTAGTTGCCAGACTACCACCTGCTGAACCAGATGATCGCGCACCTCAGTGTTGAAAATCAGATCGTCCAGATCGATGGAGTCGACTTTTTCGCCTTTTTGATTGATCACATCTACCACGGCCATCAGCTTTTCCTTATAAGGACGATTCCTCCGTTGCTTCCCGGAATGGGGCCTTTGAGGAAAACCAGGTTTTCTTCCGGGCGAACCTCGATGACCAGCACCGATGGGACGGTGACACTACCTCCGCCCATTCTCCCCGGCAGGCGCTTCCCTTTGAACACCCTTGAGGGTTGCGCGCATTGTCCCACTGACCCGGGAATTCGATGGGAACGGGAACCGTGAGTGGCTCGGCCTCCTCCGAAATTCCAGCGCTTCACTACGCCGGCAAAGCCCTTGCCCTTGCTAGTGCCCACGACTTTGACCACGTCGCCCGCGTCGAATATGTCCGCCAGGATCTCCTGTCCAACTTCCACGGAGTCCGGGTCGTCCACCTTGAACTCCTTCAGTACCCTGAACAGATCGGCGCCCGCCTTTCGGAAATGCCCCTGAAGAGGCTTGGTGACCCTCTTGTCCTTGATGGAGCCGAATCCCAGTTGGACCTTTGATCCTTCCTTTTTCTGGATCACCGTACACGGTCCGGCCTGGACCACCGTGACGCCCACCGCGCGTCCGGAATCGTCAAAAACCTGAACCATTCCGATCTTCTTCCCGATCAACCCTTGAACCATTTTCGGCTCCTCAAGCTCCCAGATCGTTCTCTTTTCTAGGCCTTTATCTCAACGTCCACGCCCGGCGACAGATCCAGCTTCATCAACGCGTCAAGCGTTTGCTGGGTCGGCTCGAGGATATCGAGCAATCGCTTATGAATCCGTATCTCGAACTGCTCCCGGGATTTCTTGTCGATGTGAGGGGAGCGCAGAACACAATATTTTTGTATTCTCGTCGGTAAAGGGATCGGCCCCGCGACTTTGGCTCCCGTACGCCAGGCCGTGTCTACGATCTCCGCAGCGGACTGGTCCAGGAGTTTATGATCATAGGCCCTTAATCTGATTCTTATCTTAAGGTTGTGCATGTCCATGTCCGCCACCTCCTACAGACAGCCTTCTACTCGATTATTTCCGAGACCACTCCTGCCCCGACCGTGCGGCCTCCCTCACGAATAGCGAACCTCAGTTCCTTTTCCATGGCTATGGGAGTGATAAGGTGTCCCTCGATGGTCACATTATCACCGGGCATCACCATTTCCACGCCCTCGGGGAGTTTGACTACGCCGGTCACGTCCGTGGTTCTGAAGTAAAACTGAGGGCGATACCCGTCGAAGAAAGGAGTATGGCGCCCCCCTTCTTCCTTGGTCAGCACGTATGTCTCGGCCTTGAACTTGGTGTGAGGAGTGATCGATCGTGGAGCGGCCACCACCTGGCCGCGCTCGACTTCTTCGCGCTTGATGCCCCGTAGCAGGACTCCCACGTTGTCTCCGGCCTCACCTGAGTCGAGAACCTTGCGGAACATCTCCACGCCTGTACAGACTGTTTTCTGGGTGGGCCGAATGCCCACGATCTCGACTTCGTCGTTCACCCGGATCCTGCCGCGCTCGACCCGCCCTGTAACAACGGTGCCTCGACCGGTAATGCTGAACACGTCCTCTATGGGCATGAGAAACGGCTTGTCAACGTCTCGCTGAGGAACCGGCACGTACGAGTCCACGGCTTCCATAAGATCCAATACGCACTTTGCATCCGGATGCTTCGGATCCCCTGCTTCCAGGGCTTTCAAGGCGCTTCCTTTGACGATGGGAATGTCATCTCCCGGAAAATCATAGGAACTCAGGAGTTCTCTCAGTTCCAATTCCACCAGTTCGATAAGCTCAGGGTCGTCAACCATGTCGGTCTTGTTCAGGAAGACCACGATATACGGCACTCCGACCTGACGGGCGAGCAGTATGTGCTCCCGGGTTTGGGGCATGGGTCCGTCATTGGCTCCCACGACGAGGATGGCCCCGTCCATCTGGGCCGCGCCGGTGATCATGTTCTTGATGTAGTCCGCGTGACCCGGGCAGTCCACGTGGGCATAATGCCGGTTAGCGGTTTCATACTCCACATGCGCGGTTGCTATGGTTATGCCGCGTTCCTTCTCTTCGGGGGCCTTGTCGATTTCCTCGAAGGGAACGTAACTGGCCAGCCCCTTCTTGGAAAGAATGAGAGTTATCGCCGCGGTCAGGGTAGTCTTTCCATGGTCAATGTGACCGATGGTGCCTACGTTAACATGAGGCTTGGTACGTTCAAACTTGGCCTTACTCATGAGGTCCTCCAGTTGTCTTGGCCTTGGCCGCCACTTTCTCAACTAGAAACTGGGGGGCCGGTTCATAATCGGAGAATTGCATAGTGAAAACCGCACGGCCCTGGGTGAGGTTTCGCAAGTCCGTGGCATAGCCGAACATTCGTTCCAGCGGGACTCGGACTCCCACGGTCTGAAGCCCGGAGCGGCTCTCCATACCCAGGATCTTGCCTCGCCGGGCCGTCAGATCTCCCAGCACTTCCCCGAGAAACTCTCCGGGAACAACAACTTCTACGTCCATCACCGGCTCGAGAAGGATGGCGGAGCCTTTCTTGCACGCCTCCTTGAAAGCCATGAATCCGGCGGTCCTGAAAGCCATCTCCGAGGAATCCACTTCGTGATGCTTTCCATCAACCAGAGTAGCCTTCACGTCTACGACGGGATAACCCGCAAGAGGTCCTTCGCCCATGGCTCTGCGGATGCCCTCTTCCACAGGCTTGATGAATTCCTTGGGTATGGCGCCCCTGGTTATCTTGTCGACGAACTCAAAACCGGAGCCCTGTTTGGTCGGCTGAACCTCGATGAACACTTCGGCAAACTGTCCCTTGCCGCCGGTCTGCTTGACATGTCTGTAATGAATGGTCGAGGCGCGGGTGATGGTCTCTCTGAAGGCAACCTGAGGCTCGCCCACGACGGCTTCCACTCGGAACTCCCTCAGCAGGCGATCCACAACGATCTCCAGGTGAAGTTCACCCATGCCGGAGACTATGGTCTCTCCGGTTTCTCCGTCGAGGCTTACGCGAAGGGAAGGATCTTCTCTCTGCAATCTTGAGAGGGCCTTAGCCAATTTTTCCACTTCGTCTCTGGTCTTGGGAGCTACTGCCACGGACATGACCGGCTCGGGGAATTCCATGGATTCAAGGAGAATCGCATGTTCTTCGTCGGCCAAGGTATCGCCCGTATTGGT
>DYLG01000029.1 GCA_020722215.1 Desulfomonile tiedjei | reverse complement strand
CTGAAGGTATCCGCGTGGACGTGCAGCACAGGCAGGCTCAGGTTGGGGACAAGGTAATCCACGAGGGCGACGTGATCACCATCGACGGAGCCAACGGAAACGTCTACCTTGGCGAAATCCCGACCATTGAGCCCGAATGGTTCCAGGAGCTGGATACCCTGCTGAATTGGGCCGACGACGCCGCGCGGTTGGGTGTGCGCGCCAACGCCGATACCCCGTTGGATGCCCGCAAGGCGAGAAGATTCGGAGCCACAGGCATAGGCCTGTGTAGAACCGAACGGATGTTCAACGCTCCTGATCGGCTTCCTCTCGTGGTGGACATGATCCTCGAGGAGAACACGCAAGAGAGGGAGGTCGCCCTGGATAAGTTGCTCCCCATCCAGAGAGCGGACTTCATCGGTATTTTCAAGGCCATGTCTCCATATCCGGTGACGATTCGTCTGCTTGACCCTCCCATCCATGAGTTCCTCCCCTTTGAGCACGAACTGGTGGAGCAACTGGAAGACCTCAAAGCTCTGCGCAGCGCCGTCCGATCCGCAAGGCGCCTCTTCGATACGGTGAAAATCGTGGATCCCCAGCTTCATGCCCACTACGCCGACGGCCTGGAGACATTGCCTGTTCGCTTGACCGACCTCGATCCGGACCTTGTGGATCAGGTGATCCACAAGAAGGAACTGATGCTCCAGAGAGCCAGGAGCTTGCGAGAGGTCAACCCCATGCTGGGCCACAGGGGGGTCCGTCTGAGCATAACCTATCCGGAGATCTATAGGATGCAGATCCGCGCAATCCTTGAAGCGGCAGCGGAATGCGAAAAGGAAGGCGTGGAGGTCCATCCGGAGATCATGGTTCCCCAGGTCGTGGCAGTAGCAGAACTGGTGTGGGTCCGGAAGATAGTTGATGAAGTGTGCCTCCAGGTGGAGCACTCGTACTCGGTTAAGCTCCATTTCGCGTACGGCACCATGGTGGAGGCGGTCAGGGCGTGCGTGACGGCCGCAGAGTTGTCGGAAGTTGCCGAGTTCTTTTCCTTCGGAACCAACGATTTGACCCAGGCCACATTCTCATTCAGCCGCGAAGACGCTGAAAACAAATTCCTCCCGGATTATCAGCAAAAAAGCATACTGACATACAACCCGTTCGAATCCATTGACGTCAAAGGGGTTGGGGAGATGGTTAAGATGGGAGTCAGGGAAGGTCGAAAGACCCGACCGAACCTCAAGATCGGGATTTGCGGGGAGCACGGAGGTCATCCGGCATCCATAAGGTTCTGCCATCACGCCGGACTGGATTACGTGTCATGCTCCGCGCCGAGGGTGCCTGTGGCTCGATTGGCCGCGGCTCACGCTGCGATGCAGGAGAAGTCGTTCGACTATTAGGGCCTTAGCAAGAGCTGCCGTGGCGAAAGCTCAACCGACGAAGCAATCTCGATATTGAATCAGGCAGGCCGGAAAGTCTGCCCCTCAAGAGCGAGCGGCTGCAAGTTGAACCCAAATTCCTTGACCGGCAGCGCGACGCGATGGTATGGTGGTCCATCCTGCCGCAACCTAAGTATTGGCAATGGCTGCCCGGCGGGGCAATGATCCAAGGAATGCCTCATGAGATCACGTGCTTTCACGCTGTTGTTTTCCGCACTGATTTTTCTTTCGGCTGTGTCCCTTGCCGGTGCTGCCGGTCCGTACGGCCCGCGGCCGTGTATTCCCGATCCGCCCATACCCCCCGAGTCGGTGGGCGCCATTTCTCTCCCCTTTGATGTACCTGTGTGGCCCACTCTGCTCAAGACGGAGTTCAACATCTTCCCGTGGGTGAGTCTCGGCAGGGCTTCCATTTGTATTCCGTGCTCCTCCAGAGCCATCGAGTTTTGCGCTCCCACCTTCTCCCTGAAACCCATTCCCATCTGGATTCCATGGCTAAGACCGCTGGATATGGAATGCTACGGCAGTTCGGGTTGCCCCAGACGATAACGCCGACTTTTTCACATGAAATGGACTTGGTCGCCTGTAATCCTAGGGAGGCGCGGCATGTCCGGTTCCCCAAGGAGATAGGATCTGAAATGAGCCTTGTGTGAATCGGCCGGCGCAAGTAAAATGATTCAATACCAACGGCCATGCAGCTATTGAGGGACAACGGACAATGAACGTCCCGGGGTGTCTTGTCCGTGGCTTCGCCCAGGGTTGAATAGGGTTGCGGGTTCCCGCTCCCCGGATGGGAATGGCTGAGACACGGGCGGCGTGGCCGCTGCAAAACATTCGAGCGCAACTGTGAAACGTCTATCCATCGCCGCGATATTGGAACAGATTGTGGTCTTCCTCAGAGAGAGAGGGCCATATCTTATCGCGGCCGAGTTGCTGGATGATTACATCAAGACTGCACTGAGCCTCCTGGAAAAGGCCCGGAGTCCCGGAGAAGTCCTCTATGTGGGCATTTTGGGGGGAACCGGTGTGGGGAAATCCACTCTCATTGATGCACTGGCCCGCAAGGAGATCTCGAGCCCGTCGGACAGGAGACCTTACACGGATCGTGCGGTAGTGTACAGACACAAAGACACTTCTCTCGGACTCGACGACATTGCTCATCTCGTGAGCGATCCCGATGCGGTTCACGACAGCGAAGCGATCCGGGAATTGATCCTCCTGGACATGCCCGATTTTGACAGCTTCAGGCTGAACCACCGAAGAACCGTCGGCGACATCCTGCCAAAACTTGACTGCATTGTCTGGGTGGTTAGCCCTGAGAAGTATGCCGACGATGTTTTTTACCGGGTTGTCGGCGACACGGCAATAAACAGGAGCAACTTCACGTTTGTTCTGAACAAAGCCGACCAGCTTGTCCCCGCAGGGGGGGGGGACCCGAACACCGGGTTCAAGGAAGTTCTGGGAGACTTTACTTTTCGCCTCAAGAATGAGGCGGGACTGGAAGATCCGCGAATATTCATGCTGTCTGCAGAGCAGGAATTCCGTGGCAAGAATGACAATTCGTTTCTTGCCAGCGAGTTCCAACGATTCAGGGATTTCCTCATGGTCCGGCGAGACGCCAAAGAGATCCGATCCGTGAAGACGATCAACCTTGTCGAAGAGACACGACGGCTGCTGTTGGACCTGCATATGCGCGTACGGCCCGAAGAGAAGAAGAGGGTTCTCGACACAGTCCGGGATATCAAGTCCACTGCGTCCCACCAGACCATAAGGCCCAACCTGGAACTCTTGGAACAGGAGGAACGTCTGTCCAACTCGTTGTCTCGCCTTCTGGTAAGCGAGGACGGCTCAATCGCTCCGGTGGGCCTTTGTATGCGCCTTCTTGCCAGGCTCCGCTCCATCGCGCGGTCTGGAGACCGGGAGCAATTGGAGGAGGTCTTCCACACAATAGGAGAGACTCTCGGAAAGCACAGAACCCGGGAACTGGAGAACATCACCTCTCGGATGGACTCCCAACTCATGCTGGCTTTTCCTCTGTCGGAAAAAGTGAGGCCGCAAGATGCGGTCCACCGCACTGTGGTTACTGCATTGAGCCGTGCTTCGGACGCCTTCTCCCATAACGTGGCACTGCACAAGCAGTCAGTGGCCAGGCAGTTCGCCATGTTCCGCCGTTTGAGGCAGAGACTGGTCCTTTTTCTTCCCCTGCCTCTTTTTGTGCTCAAGCTGGCCGGGTTCGCGCGGGCCGAAGCGTTTCTCGACCAACCAAGCCTAAAGGGAGCCCTTCAATTGGTTGTTTACTGCCTTGCCGCGCTTTTCGGGGCTGAGGGCCTGACCGGCCTTGCCGTGCTGCTCATCTGCGAGATGCTGCTTGTCTGGTATCTCGCGGCCAAAAGAATCAAGAAAATCGAGAAATACTCCAGTACGTTGGCCAAATCCGCGATCAGTTACCTTGATGAGAATCTCAAGTCCGCGGAGCGCGACGCAGTTGCAGAAAAGACCAACCTCGTGCGAAAGATCGAAGAGGGGGTGGACGATCTGGAGGCTCTGGAGACCGCTTTCGCTTCTCTGGCCAAGGCCGGCGCTGCGCAGGCCCCGGCGCGGACCAATTGACCGCCTCAATTTATGGAACTGCTCAGGCTAATAGCCGGAAATGTATTTCGTCACAGGCTGCGGTCAATTCTCACCATCCTCGGTGTGGCCGTGGCCATGCTGGCCTTCTGCATGCTCAGGAGTCTCGTGGACGCATGGTACGTGGGGGTGGACGCCGCAGCTCCGAACAGACTCGTGGTCCGAAACAAGATATCTCTGGTGCATCCAATGCCGTTGGCATACAGGGAGAAGATTCTTCGGGTCAGGGACGTCACCGGTATCGGTCACGGGATTTGGTTCGGCGGCATCTACAAGGATAAGAAGAATTTCTTTGCGCAATTTGGAATAAGCGGATCCGATTACATGGATCTCTATCCCGAGTTCCTTCTAACGGATGAGGAGAAGACCGCGTTTGACAAAGACCGCCAGGCCTGCATAGCAGGGAGAAAACTAGCCAAGAGGTTTGGTTGGAAGGTTGGAGACGCGATCCCTTTGCAGGGCACCATCTTTCCCGGCACATTCCGGTTCGTACTCAAAGGGATTTACAGAGGGGCTCAGAGAAACACCGACGAGACCGCCTTCTTTTTCCGATACGACTACCTGAACGAAGCTCTGAAGAAGTCCACTCCGGAACGATCCGACAAGATAGGATGGTACATTGTTCGGATTGCCGACCCCGACCGTGCCGCGGAGGTGTCCCAGGAGATTGACAATGTGTTCAAGAATTCCCTAGCCGAGACCTTGACCGAGACGGAGAAAGCCTTCCAGCTTGGCTTCGTAGCCATGACCGACGCAATCGTTGCTTCCATACAGATCATTTCAATTGTGGTGATAGCGATTATCCTGATCGTGCTGGCGAATACCATGGCTATGACCGCCCGGGAACGCTCATGCGAGTATGCGGTGCTCAAGACCCTCGGGTTCGGACCGTGGTTTCTCTTTCGGTTGATTTCGGGGGAATCGGTTGCCATCGCCATGATAGGAGGGATTCTGGGCGTGCTCTTGAGCATTCCCGGGGAGAGGATATTCTTCAAGCTGCTGGAAGACTTCATCCCCGTGTTCGAGGTTCAGGGCTCCACGTACCTGATGGCTCTCGCTGCCTCATTTATCGTAGGCCTGGTTGCAGCGCTCCCTCCGTCAATCCGGGTCTCTCGCGTGCCCATAGCCGACGGCCTGCGGCACATGGGATAGTAGGGCAATATCCGCGGCTTGCCGTGAGGCACGGTCTAGCGGGGCTTCCCCGACTGACCGAGGTGGTTCTCCGGAGGGATCCATTTTCCCGCCTGGAAGATGAACAGAAAAGCAGGAAGCGAGAGCAGGAAGGTGGCCGCGAAATAGAGGCCATAGCCCACACTGACTGTAGCCCACCCGCTCAGGGAGCCTGCGATGATGCCCGAAACCCGGAACAGCGCCGAGAGAATCGCGTACTGGGTTGCCGAGAACTCCTTCCTGCAGATACTCATGAGAAAGGCGAGGAACGCGGCCGTGCCCAGTCCGCCGCAAAAGGATTCGGCTATGGATGCCAGGTAGATGCCCCAGTGCCCGGAAGAGGGTGAAAATGCCACCCACGCGTAGCACAGGTTGCTTACCGATTGCCATAGTCCCAGGAACCACAAGCCATGGAAGATCCCAAACCTGACCATGAAAAGGCCGCCCGCAAGACCGCCGGCGATGCCGGCGACAACTCCGAAACTGCCTGTGATGAGGCCGATTTCCGTTGTGGAAAGGCCCTTTGCCAGCCAGAAAGGTCGAACCATGGGGCCCATGGACATGTCGCCCAGTTTGTACAACAAGATGAACGCTGCAACAGAAAGCACTCCGGGCCTTAACACGAAGTCTCTCACAGGCTCAATCAAGGTACGCATCGAGAATGGAGGACGCGCCACCTCCACAGGAGGCAAATTCATTGAGATCAGGCCACAGAGAGCCAGGATGGCCGCAGCCGCCAGGTACGTGACTCCCCAACCTTTCCATCCGCCCAAAGCCACGAAAAGGCCTCCCGCTACTATCATTGCTACGCGATAGGCCGCCTGACGGAATCCATTGGCAATGCCCATTTCAGATGGCTGGAGAAGCTCGATGGAGTACGCGTCGATGGCAATGTCCTGAGTCGCTGAGAGAATGGACAGGGCGGCAAGGCACCCCCAAAGCAAGAAATCCGGATTGGCCGGGTCAAGAGGAATGAACAGCATGATTGCAGCGGCCATGAAGAACTGCGCAGCAGCTATCCAGTTGCGGCGCGTTCCCAGAGAATCCACCGCCGGGGCCCAGAGAAGCTTCAGGGCATAAGGCAGACTGAGGAAGGACAGCAAACCCACATCCTGCAGGCTCATGCCGTGAATTCGCAGATATACCGGAAGAGTTTGATCGATCAGTCCGAAAGGAAATCCTTCTGCGAAGTAAGCAAGCGAAATAACGATAAGTTTCTTCTCAAGTCTCACTGCGGCTCCCCGGGTCTGTGGTTTACCTGCCCGCGGCCGGCGGGGCACGGGGATCATACAGGACACTGAACCGAGGTCAAAGCTTTTCTCCGCCATTGGGTACCGGCAACACCGGCGCCGCAACGAACCGGTGGGATCGAAAACACTTCGTAATTGGAATGGAACGGCCATGTCCGGGACCATTCCGTATGTGATTCGGAATGGAAGTAGGGTAAACTGGAGGTGAGGTACAACTTTGTTTTCGCGTCAACCACAGGATAGGGTATAATGTTTTCCCGGAGACGGTAGCCATGCCGGGGACAGGAAAGGTCAAGGACGTCAGCGCAAGAGCCGCGGTGGAGTGCATCCGCAGCTCCATGACCAATGCCGAGGTGATGGCAAGGTTCAAGCTTAATGCTCAGGGATACGCGGACCTGCTGAAGCAGCTTTTTCGCAACAAGCTCATCTCCGAAGATGATCTCGTCCGACGGGGAATTCGGTTCAAGGTTCAGAAAAAGCCTTCGGAACAAGAGCAAGAAGCAGAGCAGGAGGCACAACAGGCGACGGGACAAGTTCCTGTCCCCCAGAAGGTCCCCGCACCCAAGGTCGAGGATGACGGTTTTCTTGACACCCAGCAACTGACGGATTTGCTCACCCTGAAACCCTCTACACCTGACGAGTCTCAGGAAAAGAAAAAGCGTGCCAAGGAACCTCCCCCAGAAGAAGAACCCCCGTCTGAGAAGAAAAGCAAATTGAGCCTCACGGGGTTTTTCAAGAGAGGCGGGTGAGCGCGGCTGCACTTCGTGTTTCATTTCATGAATACGCGACCGCATTTGTGAAACGCAGCACTACGCGTCCGTCGAAGTCGGGCCGACGCTCACGGGCTGGGAATCAATCTGCTTGCCGGTTCTATATGCCAAGGCGTGGGCTGTGGCCAGCAGCTTCCCGTCCAGGACGTCGCGGACCTCGCATAGGTAGGACGATGTGCGTCTAGTCTTGTGCATCTCGGTGGCCCGAGCTTCGAGCAAGGCCCCCGGGTCGGGCGCGCTGACATAGGTGATGCTGACGTTTAGCGCCACGGACAGAATACCGTGGGCGTTGCAGGCAAGTTGGAACGCCTCGTCAATCAGAGAGAAGATCGCGCCGCCATGGGTTGCCCCGAAGATGTTTTCCAATTCCGGTCGAACCGTCATCCTCACCGCGGCCGACCCTGACCCAACTTCCGCCACTTCCATGCCGACCAGACGCGCGAACGGCTCCTCCAGCGAGCGGCGCTTCAACTGATCACGAAACTTCTGATCCATCGTCATCCTCAACTCGACGCAAACGAGAGAACGGGATCTTGAGCACCTGAGGCGCGAGAATTCCCAGGGACATGAAAAGCTTGGCCAAATCCTCAACCGGCATGTCAAGACGTCGCACCTTGTCCACCGGAACCAGCACGTTAAAGCCGGTGGCAGGAATGGGAGAGTTGGGAACAAACACCAGAAGATGTTCCCGCCCGTCGGGCAAAGCGTATCGCTCCTGGGAGGTGAGCAGACCAACCATGCGTACTGGGCCAAGGTCCACCTCCACCACGCCCCCGAATCTCTCCAGACCCGCCTCCTCTTTGCTTCCCAGGAGAGACACAACCTGCCCTACAGCTTTGTAAATCTTTCCGAAGAGGGGAATCCTATGAAAAGTGGCGTCAATCGCCTGTTGGAACCGTTTCACCGTAGCCCGTGTCACCAGAAAACCCAGCAGTATCGTTAAAAGAATCACTACCAGATAGCCAACCATGTACCCGTGATACAACTGCTGACTGGGACCGAAAACGGTAACGAGAAACCGGCCGAACGAGCTGCTGGGGCCGATGTACGCGTCGGCAAACCGAACAAGCCAACCCACGACGAACACCGTTACCACCAGCGGCAATAGGGTCATGACTCCGGTGATGAAGAATCGAAACATCGTGCTGAAAAAAGCCTGCATTGCTTCTTTCCCCAAGCCTTTCAACTGCGGCTGGCCGGGGGGCGCTTTCGCGGGAAGAGCCCAACCTGCGCCATATCCTGCGCACCCGCTGTTCCTAAGGAGCTTGGATTGCGTTGGCGGCAAAAGCCGCCCGTGGTCGTCTCAGGGGCGCCGGGTCCAGGATGAGCGGCGTCGAATGAGAGCGAATTCCACTATGAGCCGGAAGAATTGCGGTCCCTGGAAGTGGAATCTTGCGCGACACTACCATTTCGTTCTAAGATAAGATACATCTCCTTTTTACTTCCAAGAGCCCCGTCAGGAAACGGCATGGTCCACCTGTAAGCCCGTCTGCGGGGTTTTTCTCGTTCTTGGTCTCCGAGAGCGGCCCCCTCGGACCTCCCACCGGGCGTGCGATCAGTACGCGCTTGAATGGAAACTCACAATGGAAGATGCTCCCGGCCGTAACGCGCTCACCTGATCCGGCGCAAATTGATCGAACCGCCGCTCCATGAGGTTCTGCGAGTTCGGATTCCTTACGGGTCCCTTGAAGCGCGGCGTCGAACCGTCGCTCCCTCTGCCGTAGATCGAGTACCCTGCCGCTACGAAGAACAGAACCAGCAACGCACCGAGCATAATCATGACTACGTCGCGGTTCGTTCGAGTCTTTCTTTCCCGAGTCGCCTTCCTGCGGGATTGTGATTCCATCGAAACTCATTCCTCCTGCCGAGCCGGCAAGGAGTATACAGTAAGTCGGAGTTCATGTCATTGATCGACCGGCACGCGCTCAGTTTTTCACAGTTTGAACCGGACCGGCCGTGGCCGTATCCCCAGGCGAGAGTCCGGGTCCGAGGGAGAAGCCTGGTTTCGCACAGACCTCCTGGCGCCTGTTCCTCGTAGAGAACCGCGAACGTTTGCAATTCGATCAACCGATCGATAGAATAGAATCCACCGGAGCGAAGCGCTGGAGTGTGCTTCCTCAAGTCCCTATCCAAGGAGGACAACATGGATGTGGAATCTTTCGTGAAAGAGAAGATCAAGTGGCTCGGCCATGCCGCCTTCAGGATCGAAGGGGACAAGGCCACCGTGTACATCGACCCGTGGAAGCTCAAGGGTGATGTGCCTGCGGATGTTGTTCTCATTACTCACAGTCACTACGATCATCTGTCCGAATCAGATGTAAAGAAGATTAGTAAGCCCTCTACGGTCATCGCAGGGCCTCCGGACTGCAAGGCGGGTTTCGGAGCCGCATTCAAGGCCATTTCGCCTGGGGAGAGCCGCACTATCGGCGATATTACCGTGGAGGCAGTTCCTGCTTACAACACGGACAAGCAATTTCATCCCAAGAAGAACAATTGGCTGGGCTTCATCGTCACCGTGGATGGAGTGCGCATCTATCACGCAGGGGACACGGATGTGATTCCGGAGATGTCCGACGTGAAAACCGACGTGGTGCTCCTCCCGGTCGGGGGTACGTACACGATGACTGTGGCCCAGGCAGTGGAGGCTGCCTCCAGGATAGGGGCTAAGGTGGCTGTTCCCATGCACTGCGGCGAGGTTGCAGGCTCGCTGAACGATCGGCATGCGTTCAAGTCCGCCGCGGGAGTGCCGGTTGTTGTCCTCGAAATAACCAAGTGACGCGTGCCGGCGCATTATGGGGCCTGGGTGTCCTCCCCTGCCTCAGAGTAACAATCGCGCCTCGGGGCGCCGAATAACGGGCACCGGTTCAAGATGTGATCGACGGCGTAACGGAAACGGATACTGATGACTTCTTCTCAACCTTGCAAACAGGAAGACGGTGTGCGCGTGCGCTTTGCTCCGTCCCCTACGGGATACCTCCATATCGGAGGAGCCCGCACCGCACTGTACAACTGGCTGTGGGCACGAAAAAACCACGGCGTTTTCATCCTCAGGATCGAAGACACCGACGCGAAACGTTCCACCGCGGAATCCGTTACGGAGATTCTCGACGGGCTCAAGTGGCTCGGACTGGATTGGGATCAAGGGCCTTTCTTTCAATCGGCGAACCTGCCTGAGCATGTCCGGGCTGCGGAAAAGCTTCTGGAGTCGGGAAACGCTTACCGCTGCTTCTGCTCCAAAGAAGATCTGGATGCACAGCGACAAGACGCGGAGGCGAAAAAGATCCCATTCCAGTACGACCGGCGATGCCGAAGACTTTCGGAGAAGGAAATTCAGGAGAAGCTTCGGCGAGGGGACCCGTACGTGATACGATTCGCCGTAACTGAGGATCCGGCTTGCACGGTGGCGTTCGAGGACGCTGTTTACGGCAGGATCGAAAAGAAGTGCCGGGACATAGAGGACTTCGTCATAGTGCGTTCCGACGGGAGGCCCCTGTACATTCTGAGCAATGCTGTGGACGATGCCCTGGATCGCATCACCCATGTGATTCGCGGCGCGGACGGCCTGGCGAACACTCCCAAACAGGTGCTGCTGTACAAAGCCCTTGGAATGTCACCTCCCATATTTGCTCACATGCCCCTGACCCTGGACAACAAGAAAGCCAAGCTCTCCAAGCGGCGTCACGGGGAAGTTGTCACTCTGGCCTATTACCGTGAGAGGGGCTTTCTGCCATGGGCGCTCTGCAACTTCATGGCGTTGCTGGGATGGTCCACTACCGATGATCGAGAGTTCTTCACCAGGGAAGAACTCATTTCCGAGTTTGATCTCTCAAGGATCAACAGGGCCAATTCCATCTTCAACTATGTGCCGGACGACCCCAAGAACTGGACTGATCCCAAGGCGATTCATTTCAACGCGACGTACATTCGGACCATGCCCCTTGAAGAGCTGCTGCCGTATGTGAAACAGGAGCTGCAGGAACAGGGACTGTGGAAAGACTCTTACGACAACGAAGAAGAAGAGCTGTTCCGGAAAACCGTTGACCTCATCCGAGCGCGTTATCACACCCTGAAGGACTTCTCCACCCGAGGGCGTTGTTATTTCTCCGATGATTTCCGGATCGAGGATGATGCAGTGAGAAAGAACTTGGCAAAGGCCCCCGAACTGAGGGAGCTTTTGCCGGAACTCGCCGGAGGCTTGGACGCTCTAGAAGACTTCGACCAGGAGTCGACCGAGGCGGTGTTCAGAACTTTTGCCGAAGAGAAGGGGATCAAACCGGGATTGATAATCAACGCGGCCAGGGCGGCCGTCTCAGGGACCACCGTGGGGCCGGGCCTGTTCGAGATGCTTGAAGTACTGGGCAAGGAGAAGGTCGTCCGGCGGCTGACCAGGGCCGCGGAGCTTGTGCCCCGGGCTGCGGACAAATGACGAAAACCGAAGCCATGTGTCTCAATCATTTACCCGGGGAGAATTCAGCTACGTAATTGTCTTAGGGATTGTCAAGAAATAAGGTGGGCATTTCGGTAGGGGCGGACCTATGTGTCCGACCCCTTCGGCCGTACCGGACCTCTTTTGGGGCAGACACGCAGGTCTGCCCCTACCCTCGGTTCGGCTGTCGTTTGCATCGTTTATTTCGTGACAAACCCTTAGGTTGGATCGGCAACCATCGGAACTTGGTCCTTAAAGCACCATGAGCCGAATTGCAGGCACCCTGGCCCCACGATTCAAAAAAAAAGCCCGACCGAAGTAGTCGAGCTGGGAGGCACGGTCCGACGGCCGGGCTCACGAAAATCAATGACCGGTGATGGGCTGAGGATTCATGGCCTCGGCCAGGGCTGGGCTCCGGAGTTATCGGATTCCTCTTCCGGAGGACCTCCGGAGCTTATTGTGACGTCCACCCCTACCTCACCGGTCGGAAGAAACTCGGTCCTATTTAGAATATGAATCCCATTTCAACGAAGCCGCCATCGAGAGTGTTGTCAAACAGGATGTCAGTCTGTGCCTGCCTGATCTTCACATACCTGTAGCCACCCTTTCCGAAGCCCCATCTGCCGCAACCCAAGGGGATGGAGTAGCGCATGGCGGCCTCAAGATCCCAGCCTTCAACGTCGTCGAGGAACATGGCGGCGGCCTTGTGGTCGAAGGAAAGGGCGCCTCCGTTAGGGGCAGTGGTGATGCACCGCTGAAACTGGATGCCCACGGACATGGGATTTGTTGACCTGCTGTAGGGCGGCGCTTGCCAATACCCGCATACGGTGCAGCTCAGATTGATCTTGTCATCGGTGTGCACCCAGTCGGCGAATATGCTCACCATTGCGGAACAGGTCTTGATGGGATCGTAAACCAGGCCGAGCCTATGGTACTGATGTTCCCACTTGCTTGAAAGCTGCTGGTTCCAGGCGATCAGGTAATATGGTCCCGGACCCCACTGAAACTGTCTCTGCGCCCAGCCGCCACCACTGAGCTGGTTGCCGAGGACCGAGTAGCGAATAGCCCAAGTGGGACGGAACTGGTACTTGGCGGTGAACTGGACCCAGGTCTGGTTTGAGGGCAAGCCCAGATCGTCGTTCAGGTCCACGGTGTTCTCGCTTCCCCAATATGCGTAGCTGTAATAGGGAGAATATCTGGGCCATCCGACAGTGCCCTTGGTCCTCGCAAAAAGGACCTGAGTGCTCATCTCCCACTGCCTTGGCATTGGTTTGGGCAGAATGCAAGGGGGTCTGTATGAGCAAGGCCTGAACTGTGGTGCGGGTTTGACCTTGGTGATCGGGCCGGCCGGTCCTTGCCAATATGGGGGCGCGAACGGCTGCGCGACTACTGCGGGGACGTGCGCGCTTGGGACCCTGTGAACGCGTTTTCCCTTGGCCTTCAGCGCGGTGGGTTGAGGCGTGGCGCCTGCCTCGTTGGGTTTGAGTAGTACATCGAGGGCTTCATCGGGGTTGGCGGCCCGGGAATTGCCCGCTAGAATTGCAGTTAGAAAAACTGCAAGACATACCAGTGGCGTAGTAGGTATTCTTCTCAACATACCCTTCCTCCCAGCTCGAAGTGTTGGAGATTGCTTTAATAACAACCTTGATTCGATGTCAAGAAAAAAATGAAACTAATTTTCAATAAGTTGGAACAATTTGCGAGAGGTCAGAGTTGAGAAACGTTCAACAATTGGAAATAACAAGGAAAAGGATGGATTGGAAGAACCGGAAACACCGACCGGAAGCACACACCAATCCCCACTCTCCTTGACACGCCCGCGTTTATGGGATAACACCTATCTACGCAATAAACCTGGGCAATTTGACAGCCCCCCCTTGCGGCAATCCACCCGCGATCTCCGGTCCCACTCTTGGCTACCGGAGAGTTTTATGTTGAGATATCAACGGAGAATGCCTGAATGATGAAGCAAGTTGTCATAATTGCGCCATTTGAGGTTCCGAATTCCCCTGTGCTTTCACGTGAGGACCCGCCGAGGCAGCGCTCCCACCGCCGCCTGCCGATGACTAGCGCGCCTGCGTTTCTGGTATTTCTTCTTCTGTCGTGGTGGTCACCCAGCGCGTTGGCCGCGGGTCTCCCTCACTTGAATCAGACGCTGGAGGCAATCGTCAGGGAGGAACTACCTCCTAACTTCGCCGTTTCCATCCTCGTGGCGGATGCAGATACCGGGCGGATCATCATGCAAAAGGATCCGGATCTTCCCCTCATTCCTGCGTCCTCCATGAAAGTGGTCACCAGTTGGGCTGCACTGGGGGTATTGAAGCCGGATTTCACTTTTGTGACGGAGGTCCTGGTTGATGGGGTCAAAGGGTCTTCGGTGGGAAACATTTACCTCAAAGGCGGGGGAGATCCGTATCTGGTAAGCGAACAGCTTTTTGCGCTCACTCGGGACGTGAGGGACACAGGGTTGAGGGAGGTGCGCGGGGACATCGTTGTGGATGACTCCCATTTCATTCCGGGCAAGCCCATTGACGAGCAGGAGGATCTCGGCACGCGCTCCTACCACGCGCCGTACGGCGCTTTGTCCCTAAATTTCAATACAATAAAAGTCCTTGTGCATCCTGGGGCCCAACCGGGCAAACCGGCCAGGATCGTGGCTGACCCCGTGTCGGAGTACGCGACCGTGAAAGGCTCTGTGAATACCGTAAAGGGTAGGGCAGCGGCCAAGATCACCATTGATAAGGAATCCACTCGGGATGGCCGGGATGTCATCCGCGTACAGGGGGCCATAGGCGCGGACGCTCCGGTGAAAGGACGATATGCGAACGTCAGTTCCCCCGACTTGTACACGGGATATGTGTTCAAGGAATTCCTGCTTCGGGAAGGGATCAAGGTGGCGGGAAAGGTGAAGCGGGGCAGGGCGCCTTCTTCGGCTACTTCGTACCTGAAGTTTCGGTCGCTCCCGCTGGGGAACATCGTCTATTGGCTGAACAAGTTCAGCAACAACTTCATGGCTGAGCAGATTTGCATGGAACTGGGGGCTGCCGTGCACGGGGTCCCGGGAACGAGGGAAAAGGGTCTGTCGGTGATTCGACAGCGTTTGCGGACTCTGGGACTGGATGAAGGAACTTACGTCCTGCGTGAGGCCAGCGGCCTGTCCCGAGGGAACCGTTTGAGCGCGTCGGTTCTGGTGCGCGTACTGCTGGATGCCTATCACGACTTCACGTGCAGCGGGGAATTCATCTCCTCCCTGGGTGTTGCAGGAACGGACGGAACCCTCAAGGAGAAGTTCACCGACGATCGCGCAAGGCGTAGGATACGGGCCAAGACGGGTACGCTAAGAGGGGTCAACGCTTTGGCAGGGTACGGGTTTTCCCGCGAAGGAAGGGTGTTCGTCTTTGCGGTTCTCGTCAACAGCCTCAGAGAGGGGGCAGGATTCATAGACTACGGGGACAGGATTGTGCGCAGGCTGCTTGACGTGCCGATGAATCCCCATTGATATATCAAGCTCTCCTGATGTCACAGGAATTCAAAGCCTTTTTTGAGCAAGCTAAGACATGCGGCAACCACATCCGGATCATAGAGAACGCCTCTGTTTCGAGAGATCTCTTCCGTGGCTTTGTTCATTCCCAGGGCTGGCCTGTACGGCCTGTGGGAAGACATGGCTTCCACAACATCAGCTACGCCGAGGATGCGGGCTTCCAGCCGGATATCCTCACCCTTGGTCCCCTGGGGGTAGCCTGAGCCGTTCATCCGCTCGTGGTGGTGAAGCACTATTTCAGCAAGAGGCCAGGGGAAGTCTATTTCTTTGAGGATATCGTAGCCGACTTGCACGTGGTTCTTGATGATCTCATATTCGGGATTGCTAATTCCGCCGGGCTTGGTAAGGAACTCCGTCGGTATGATGATCTTGCCGATATCGTGGATTGCAGCAGCTATTGCTGTTGCCTTGGTTCTGTCTTCCCCAAGCACCATCTCCTGGGCTATCGCGCCCGCTAGTTGAGCCACCCGGCGATGGTGGCCCGCAATGTGCGGGTCCCTTTTTTCCGCCAAGGAAGCCAGCGCAATTATCACTCCATTGAGCGTCCCCTGCAGGGTGCTGATGGTGGCCTTCAGTTTGCCCTCGCTCTGTCTGCGTTGGCCGATTTCAGCTCGAAGCTGCTCGTTTGACCTTTCAAGTTCCGCAGTCCGCTCCTTAACCCGTTTCTCAAGTTCTTCATGGGACTTGCGCAGTTCCCTTTCATGCCTTTCCTTTTGAAGGAGTTGTCGCTTTTCTGCGGTCAGATCCTCCACGACCATCAATACATACCGTTGACCTGACATCCTGAGAGATCGCAGGTGCATCCGTCCGAATATGTTGCCCGCGTTTACCCGGACAACACCCTGGGCGGTCTGAGGGTCTCTAGTCTCGAACACCGCAGCCAGAAGTCGTTCTATGGTATTGGCCGCCTGCTCGTCCAAGAAAAGAGACCTTATGGACGAGCCTTCGATTGTTTTGTAGTCACGGCTGACTCTTGCCCAGGCCTCGTTGGCGAACTTGATCGCCAGGGACGCCTCAACAAGAAGCACCGGAGTGGGCAATGCGTGCAACAACTTCCCAACGGATGTGGATCCGATGTGGGGTACGGGAGGCTGCGGTCCAAGGCTTTCCAGATCCAGGCCGGTCAAGTCGATAGTCTCGGTGGGATCCTCTCCCATTCGGTACGGTACATTGGCCTCATCGCCTTCGTGAAAAGTCTCGAAAGTGATTTTCTCCTCAGTCATTGCGCCTCCTGAGATCTCTTGCGGATGGGCTATATCTTGTGCACCGGTCGCGGAATCCATACTCTCCTACGGCCGATAAGCATGGCTGCCTCGCCGGAATTACCGAAGGATGAGCGTGAGTCCACTGTGGTAACTGTGGGCGCCGATCTTTCTGACGCTTCCGGAACCGTCTCAGGCTCTGGCCTTGTGGAACCCCTCGGTGATTCAGGTTTTTTCCCCATCGTAGTCCACTTCTCTGGCGAAATCCAGGGAGGCGCCGGCCATGTATGCTCCGGACAGGTTGGCTCCCGCGAGGATGGTCTCGAACAGGTTCGCGCCTGAGAGATTCGCGCCTGAGAGATTGGCGCCTGAGAGATTCGCCTCGGAAAGCGTGGCATTTGGCATGAACGCCCAAACTGCATTCACATTGCGCATGTCTGAATCCTCAAGATTTGCTCCGGCAAGATTGGCCTTTTTCAACACCGCGCCGAACAGGTTCGCGGAAACCACTCTGGCCCCGCGAAGACTTGCGGCCGTGAGGTCTGTTCTCACGAGGTTTGCGCCGCTCAAATCAGCCTGCATGAGCCTGGCTCCGGACAGGTCCCTTCCGGCCAGGGTTGCCCCTCTCAAGTCGGCATGGGAAAGATCTGCTTGAGATCGCACGGCTTTTTCCACCAGATCGGCAAGCGACGCGGCCGCTTCTCGAAAAACCACCTTGCCCGTGTGAATATTCTTTATCTGAAGCACGGGACTGTCCCGGGATGCCTCAGGAGTGGGCGTCCATCTGGGAATGAGGCCCAGCTCGACCATTCGCGTGAACGAACTGTTAAGCACGTTCGACGCGAATTCGGGTTCTTCGACCACAGTTCGGTCGGCCGAACGAGCGAGTCCGGTAACGGTCGGCGCGCCGGAAGCCTCCACAGGGGGCGGAGAAGAGCCAGCCCCGGTTTCTGTCTGCAAATGTTCGTCAACCACGACGGATTCCCCGGACAGCGACAGTCGCTTGTTCAGATCACGACGACTGAGGATCTTCGAATCCACAAGCTTCCTGATAAGACTCTCAAGACCCTTGGCCGAGATGTGGTATTTCCGCATAAGGGTCGCATCGTCCACGCCTTCTTTGATCAAGCGGAGCGCGTCTTCGGCATCTATAACGGGCTTTTCAGCAACCGGGAGGGGATACGATTCCTCCTCAGTGTCAAGGATCACGGATTCGGCAGCCAAGGAAGCGCGTTCACTGAGTTCGGATTCGTTGAGGATTCCGGCATTCACCAACTGTTCGAACAGGCTTGTTAGGCCTCCGGCAGAGAGGTTGTACTTTTCCATCAACCGGGCGTCAGTCATTCCGGATCGTATCAGCCTGACAATCTCAATAGCTTTGATGCTAACTCGGCGCCGAGGCATTACCTTTCTCCGGACAAGGATACATGATCATCTTACCATACCTCATCGCCGGCCGGGGAACACTATTCGCCAAAGGAACCTCCAGCTCAACGACAGCCCTCATGCGGATAGGTGACAAACCTGCGGTACTTGTTCGGCAGCGACTATATGGGTGGGACAGGCCTCCTCGCCCGGCATTGAGGAGGCCGGAAAGCATTTTCGCAAGCAGTCTATCCGAATTCGACCGAGTCGCCGTTTCCGATGTAAAGATCGCTAATGGAGCCTTTCTTACCTGTTCCCTTGACCACGGGATAGCCCAGCTCCACCATCATCTGAACGGCAGGCAATCCGGTGCAATGATTGGCGGCGATCTTGGTGAATCCGTAAGAGGCCATGTTCTTTACCCAGCCCTTTGGCTCGTCGTCCAGCTTGCCGAAGGGCGCAATATGGAGCCCTCCATAGAGGCCATGGAGCTTTCCTTGAGCACCCAAGTTCTTAACCGCGTAGTCGGAGAATGTGATCACGTTTTGGTGACAACAGCCCGTGCACAGTACCAGCCCCTTATCCTTCACGTTGAAGTACAGTGACTGCTCGCCCTGGATCTTCAATATGATCGGGTTGTCAAAGCCAACGGACACCACGCCCTTGGCCAGAGGCGTCATCTCACCCATCTGGAACTTGACCAGCTTGCCCTTGTGCTGGACGGTGTTCTTGGCCCCGCACTTGGGGAAGTCCGCACCTGCAATGAACTTCTCAGCGGGCGGATGAAACGTGCTGGGGATGATGATCTTTATCTCGGGGTTGTACTTGAGGGTGGTTTCAAGGCCCCAGAAGTGGTCCAGATGCTCGTGCGTGATGTACAGGAAGTCGATTTCACCGTTCTTGAGCATCTTGTCGATCCCTTCGTCTTTGAAGCGCTTGTCCATGTACTCAGCGTTCCAGCCGGTATCTATGAGGAACCTGGTCTTGGAACCGTCAAGCGCCTCCACTTCCACAAGTGAACAACTTCCCGCGGAGTTTTTGGGATCCCACGCGCAGGACCATTGCTCCGCCTCCTTCAGACCGCCTCCTTTCATCATGTCGGAAATGAGCACCTTGTTGTCCCACCAGCCAACCTCGGAAATGCACTTGATGGACACCTTCTTGCATTCCCCGAGCGATTCCAAACCCTTGGGTTTGGCCGAGAGAAAAGGTGCTGTGACGGCTGCATCAAGTGTGAGAACAGCAGCTCCTACCATGACGGTCTTCACGAAAGTTCTCCTGTTCACGGATTGCATGATTCCTCCTCCGTTGTGTTGGGTGATAGCCTCCCGTGCCATGGCGTGGGGGCTTTTGAACGGCAAAACGCTGGGCGACGTTCCGGGTTCGGGGCTGAAGATGAAGGGTGGAACCAAATTGGTACAAGTTTACTCTCAAAAACAGGCTGCTACCAGTTCTTTTTTCCCACAATGATCGGGATGATCTCAACCATTGAGTCTTGTGGGGCAGGCGCGTCCAAAGCTCTCCTGCACGGTTCGGCCATTGCGTAAGGCACAGGCTTCTGCCGAATGGGATCGTCGTAACGGTCGTGACAGGGGAGACATGGCGCAATTGCCGTAATTTTCCGTATCTCTGCCAGGCTAAACGGACGGGAGAGTTTGTGGGAAGTACTCCGGAGTTGGCGGCCTTCTGTGTCCACCACTGCTTCGGGCGGAAAGTCGATCTTCAGGCCTGACGCGGATGAATCGTACGCGGGCAAGAACAAGAGATGGTCTTGTCCGAGCGTCAGACGCAGTCTCCCTTCGCCGAGTCCCATGGCCTTAGGATCCAGGTGGCAATCCACGCAGCGGGGAACTTGAATCACCGTGGTGTGCGGGTGCACAGGACCCACGGCGACGGAGTTGAGCCCGTTTTTCAGCGGCATGATCAAGGAAACGTAAGGCTGGACAATCTCCCCGGCAGCGTCCACGACGGTGTTCCATACTTGGCATCCCGGAACAAGTATGCCGACCCTTCCACGGGAGTTGATTCCCATAATGTTCCGGGCATGCCGGAAGTAGCTTCTGCTCTCGGCCCATCGTCCGGGCGTTGTGCGTTGGGATAGATGATCCAGCCCTTCGCGGCCGAAGTCCAGCACCTGATGGCAGCCGTAGCACTGGGGGCTCCATGCGCTGTGGCAACTGTCGCACTCGAGCCTTGCATGCCCCTTGATCCCATGGGCGTCTTTCTTTCCGGTGACCACCGTTACCGGATGTTCCTTTCCCGTCAGCTTGCTCGTGAGACACAAGCCTCGGGGAGTTTTCCGCACGTGGGGCAAGGGTCTTCCTTTGGAAGTGATGACGATCTCGTCGCCATCGACAGCCTTGACCAGAGGAGAACTTCTGATCAAAGTCTGCACCAGCGGGTCATTGCGCTGGACACCGATGGTTTGCGGAGGCTGCGAGTCAGTGCCGTGGCAGTCTTCGCATCTGATCTCGATCTGGTCGTCCATGTGGCCGTGGATTCTGCCGTCTCCCATTGTGTTCTGGCCAGTGTGTCAATCAATGCAGCCCATGCCTCTATCGCAGTGGATGTCCGCAACCAGGCCCAACACGAACCTGTGCCCGCTGACGGTTCTGTCGTTGAGTCCTCCCGCGGTGAAGGGGGTTCCGTACTGCGCGCTGTCCATCCAGCCACGATAGTTCAGGCCAACTCTCCCGCTCCGGTTATGGCATGCCCTGCAACGCTCGTCAGGTATGCGGTTTGTGATCGTATGAGTGGAAGGGTGGCCCACTTCTTCGCAATTGACGGTGGGATCGCATCCGGTGTACCGACCCCCTTCTTGGTACGGGGCATGGCAGGCAGGGCGCCCCTCGAGTCGTCCCATCTGTTCCCGGCGCCGCGGAGTCCACAGATGGCATGCCGCGCAGAACTTTCTGAAATGGCTGTGCGGCAGGCCGAATGTCCCGTCAGGTCCAGTTTCAAGGGGCAGGGTCTCCAACTTCCTTGTTCCGTCGGACACGGATCGGATTCCGAATCGAGGCCCGCTGTTCGCCTCGATCCCCCATTGAAACCGCAGTATCCCTATGATTCCTGCATTCGTGGCCATCAGGGAACGGGGAACCTTGACGACGCGATCCAGCAGGGGCTCGCTTCTGCCTGAATGGCAGAGCCCCGGCACCGCGTCGCTGCTTCCGCAACTCGTTGCAGCCAGATCCAGACGGGCTGGATTGCGCTTCCCTCTTATCCCTAGATGGGCTCCCTTCACGGTAAGATCCGGACCATTCCCCCCATGACAGGTGACACATCCGAAAACCGAGTTGGGGTGAGATGCCGACAGATCCTCAATGCCGAAATGGCATGTGAGGCAGCGTTCCGGAGCCGGTTTTCCCCCGAAGGGCCGTACTTCGATGATTCGGGGCTTTCGGTTACGAAGGCCCTCAAGCTCTTTGAGGATTTGTTGTCTTTGGCGCGAGGTCTCGGCTTCGGGAAGTTCCCGTTCGAGACGCTCAATACACAGGGCAATACCCTTTTCCTGCCACGATTTCCACTCCGGAGTCCGGCCGCGAAACTCCACGCAGACAAACGCTGCGGCCACAAGGGCAAGCCCTGCAACTACGGCTGATCGGAGGGAAAAGGCCGGACTCAAGCCAAGTACCCCCAAATTGTCAGCAGCAACGCCCCAAGTGTCAGGCCGAAGAAGACTAGTTGAAGCACGAGTCTTCCAAAGCTCCCTCCGTCTGTAGCATACGGCAGCTCCGCGACAAGCACGAACGCAGCAAGAGGAAACAGCATCCCCGCAACGATCGGAGGCATAAAACGCAGGAGCTGCTGAATGCCCACGAATATCCAGGGGGCCTTGATATCCTGCGCAGGCGTGCCGTGAAGATCCGCAGGTCCTGCAATGGGAGCGTCACATATGGCCGAGATGAGACACAATGCTCCTAGAGCAAGAATAGCTGCGGCAATCTCCTTGCGCACCAGATCCGGTACGCTCTCTCTCCGCCGAGTGATCGCATTATCGATTGGGGACATCTTGCCGCAGGTTCAGGGCTCACTCTTTCACGATTCTGAATCCCACGGCGCCGAAATATCCATTAGGTGGCGCACTGTGGACGTTCGAGATCCGCCTCGATGCTTCCGCTGAAGCCCAAGAGCCTCCTCGTATGACCTTTTCCTGGCCCAGAGATGGACCCAGAGGGTTGGATACCGGACTTTGCTTGTAATAATCCGCGGAATACCAGTCCCAGCACCATTCCCATGCATTGCCTATCATGCCCCTTATCCCTGCCCGGCCGGGTGCGGAGATCCGGACGGGCGTACCGGACTTCCCGCTGAGAACAGTCAACAGATCCGGAGGCGCGTACGTGGAACTAAGCCGAGCAGCCTTTTCCCATTCAGCCGATGTGGGGAGCCTTCCCCCAGCCCATTTCGCGTAGTCCTGGGCTCCGTGCCACGAGACGCACGTCACAGGCATGTCCTCCATGCCCTGCTTCGGCTGAACCAGGTCCCGCGTCCGCTCAAGAGGGCATTCTTCGGCCTCGAACCGCACTCTCGGGAGACCGTCTCTGCCCATGAGGCCCTCGACGTTGAGAAAACGGGCATATTCCCTTGCAGTGACTTCAAATTTCGATATGTAAAAGGCTTTGAGAAATACTTTGTGCAGCGGTCGCTCGTCAGGTCTCCCCTCGTTATCATCACTGCCCATCTCAAAGGGGCCCGCAGGTATGAGTACCATGTCTTTGTACTTTCCCGTTCCCTCAGACAGGTGAACGTCCTCTTGCGGACTGCGGCCGGCATCTTTCCCGCCTGGGTCCTCCGGCATGGGCGGCAGTGGGACGGAAAACCCGCCTGGACAGCCCGGCAACAGAGGGCAGTATGGGCTTCCGTAACCGTTCGACGTCGGTGCTGAGGCAATCAAAGCGGCTCTGTCTCGGATCAGGCCTCCTGCGTGGGAAGGCGGCGAAAGAACCGTCCCCGCGGTCATGCAACTGATGGCTGCCACGCTCAATAGCGTGGACGGCCGCCATCCTACTCCCTTTACGAGCGTTTTCTTTTGGCTTGCTTTCATGATCCG
>DYLG01000028.1 GCA_020722215.1 Desulfomonile tiedjei | reverse complement strand
CAAGGTCGGCTTTTCCACCTTAACCTCCTGTCCAGTTTATGGGGTCCATTATACCCCTGAAAGGCGGGACCCTCTGGACTAGGGCTTTTCTAAAGGAAATCGCCCCTGGCGGAAAAGACAAGGTGAACACACCCACATCATGTCGTTTCAGCCCTGAAAAAGGAGTTGAACTCCGGTCCTTCCTCACCCTCGACACTCTGATTGCACAAACAATAAAACAATTCTACCTCTCGCGCGACCCGCGGTCAAGTTCATCTATTGCAACTTCCGCAACACCTCAGTTACGGGCGGCAGACTCCCGCGTAGCCCCGCGGAAGTGAGGGATTACACGACTTCTCTAACTTGACCTTTGAAAGCCTCCGGAAAGCCGGAATCAGTCGGAAGACCTCGCAGAGGTCAAAAGCGCACAATGCAGAGACATCTTGTCCAATTCCTGATTGCGATGAGGAATGGTCGCATTCTGAGGATGGCTCACCGCATGGTTCAAAGCGCGAATTGCCTGTAGTCTCTCAGGGACTGTGAGGGATGGGTGCAAGAGCGTGATGAGAGCGGCAGCTCATTAAAACAAACGATTGACTAAACCGCATGGCTGTGCTAACTACCCTGGGGTAAGGTCCTGTCGCGAAATAAAGATTGCAGATTCTTCGCCGGTTCGCATGCGGGCAGCCGACCGATTGCAATAGGGGCGACCGGCCGGTCGCCCCTACTGCGGCCGGATGACGAAACGCACGCCGGACCTATTTCGCGGAGGGCCCCAAGGGATTATCAGGAAATAATGGCGGCATACATGGTACGGCGCGGACCCATGTGTCCGGCCTCTTCGGCCGTACCCGACGTTTTTTTGGGGCAGACACGCAGGTCTGCCCCTACCCTCGGTTCGCCTGCCGTTTGCATCGGTTATTTCGTGGCAGGCCCTCAGTGCAGGGTATCTCTTCAAGGAGGCTCAATGCCTTTCCGTATAATTCGAGACCGAACGCGAAGAAAGACTTCCGCAGAAGAGCCTCGAAAGCGCCTTATCGAGGCGGGTCTCGAACTATTCGGCAGGTACAGCTTTGACGGAGCAAGCACGCGCATGCTGGCGGAGCGGGCTGGAGTCAACCTCGCTTCCATCAAGTACTATTTCGGCGGCAAAGAGGGCCTGTACCTGGCCGTTGCTGAGCACATCGTCCAGCAAGTAGGCGGATTGCTTGGACCGCGGCTCGCCAAGGTGAGGCAGGCCTTGAGAAGGGAGGCCCTGTCCAAGGACCAGAGCTTCCATCTTCTGTGCGAGTTGCTGGAGTTCCTCATTACCCGTTTCCTCGGGCTTCCCCATACCGATACATGGCTCAGTATCATCCTTCGGGAGCAACAGCGTCCCACCGAAGCTTTCGGCATTCTCTTTGAAGGCTTCATGAGACCTATGGACGAGGTCCTGTTCGGTTTGACGGCGCGCATCATGGGCGCCGGGCAGGACGATCCGGACGTCAAGCTTCGAGCTTTCGCCATCATAGGACAGATCATGATGTTCCACATCTCACCGACCGCGGTCAGGCGGACGCTGAAGTGGGAAAATTACGGACCCGAAGAACTGGAGGCGATCCGATGCGTCATCATGGATGATGTGAGAGCGATTTTCGCGATGCCCCGGAATTGTTCGTGATCCGAGATGTTCTCGTTGGGCAACCGGGTGACTATGATTTCCTTGAGGGTTTGAGAGGTCAATCCGCTCATTGCCGATACTTACGAGGTTTCTGATGCAATCGGACGAACCCGTTCGCAAAGCACTTAGATGGGCTGTGGTCTTGCCGGCTCTGGCAGGCGTCCTTTTCCTGGTCTCTTGCAACCGCCGAGAGCAATCGGGGCCACCCCCTGTCCCGGAAGTGGCTATAGTGACGGTCCAGCCACAGCAGCTTGTTCTTACGACTGAATTGCCGGGTCGCTCGTCCGCGCACCTTGTCGCGGAAATCCGGCCCCAGGTCAACGGAATCATTCAGAAGCGCATGTTCGTAGAAGGATCCGACGTCAAGGCCGGCCAGGTGCTGTATCAGATCGATCCGGCCCCTTTTCAGGCAGCGCTGGACAGTGCGAGGGCGGCTCTTGCGAAATCGGAGGCCAATCTGCCTGCGATCCGGTCAAAGGCCGAGCGATATAGGGCGCTATTCGCGGAAAAAGCGGTCAGCCAGCAGGACTATGAAGACAGGGAGGCCGCCTTGAAACAGGCTGAGGCGGATATCCAGTATTGGAGGGCAGCGGTTGAGACCGCCCGCATCAATCTGGGGTATACCCGTGTCACAGCGCCTATTTCCGGTCGCATCGGCAAGTCCAACGTGACGGACGGCGCGCTGGTGACCGCGTATCAGCCCCTGCCTCTGGCCACTATTCAGCAACTGGACCCCATTTACGTGGATGTGCCCCAATCCACTGCCGAACTGTTACGATTGAAGCGCCGCCTGGAGAGCGGCCGCCTTGATCAAAACGGAACGAACCAGAAAAAGGTCAAGCTTATCCTCGAAGACGGTACATCGTATCCGCATGAAGGGATCTTTCAGTTTCGCGACGTCACGGTGGAGCAGACTACGGGCTCCGTCATACTGCGGGTTGTCTTTCCGAATCCGGATGGACTTCTCTTGCCGGGAATGTTCGTGCGGGCTGTGGTGAAAGAAGGCATCAATGATCAAGCCATTCTCATTCCTCAGCAGGCGGTGTCACGCGATCCGAAAGGGATGCCCATAGCGCTCATAGTGGACGGTGAGGGGAAGATCCAGCAGAGGAGGCTTACGGTGGATCGCGCCATCGGCGACAATTGGCTGGTCTCGTCAGGTCTTGCGCCCGGCGATCGTGTGGTCGTCGAGGGCATGCAGAAAGTTCGGCCTGGCGCTTCGGTAAAGGTCGTCCCTTTTGACGCAGCCCGGAAAGCCGGTGCGGGACCTGAAAACACTGGCCGATCAGCCCGAAAGCCGAATTGACGGAGGCGCGATGTTATCAAGATTCTTTCTGGATCGTCCGGTTTTTGCCTGGGTCATCGCAGTCATCATGATGGTCGCGGGCGGGCTGGCGATCTACAATCTGCCCATATCACAGTATCCCCCCATCGCTCCACCCTCAATAGCCATTGACTCCTTTTATCCGGGCGCCTCTGCGGAGACGGTTGAAAACAGCGTGACGCAGATCGTCGAGCAGAAGATGACCGGCTTTGACAAGATGCTGTACATGTCGGCGACCAGTGATTCGGCAGGAGCGTCGCGCATCCAGTTGACCTTCACTCCTGGGACGGATCCGGACCTTGCCTGGGCTCAGGTCCAGAACAAACTCCAGTTGGCCATGGCAAGCCTGCCTGACGTAGTGCAGCGCCAGGGCGTCAAAGTCAGCAAGTCCACCCGAAACTACCTCATGATAGTGGGCCTGATCTCGGAAGACGGGAGCATGGACGGAAATGACTTGCGAGACTACGCCCAATCCAACCTCGAGAAGGTGCTCGCGCGGGCGCACGGTGTGGGCGAGGTCGAAAACTTCGGCTCCCAGTACGCTATGCGCGTGTGGCTGAATCCGGACAAGCTGAACAGTTACCGCCTGACGATCGAAGATGTGATCACCGCGCTTCGGGCGTACAACGTTGAAGTTTCCGCCGGACAACTCGGCGGGACCCCTGCGGTGGAAGGCCAGCGTTTGAACGCCTCCATTGTTGTCCAGAATCTTCTCAGGACCCCTGACGAGTTTGCCGCAATCCCCATCCGGATGAATCCGGACGGTTCAGTCGTGCGGATCAAGGATGTGGGACGAACGGAATTGGGTACAGAGGTGTACGACGTAGTTGCGCGTTACAACGGAAAACCCGCGGCCGGCCTGGCAATCCGACAAGCCGCCGGCGCCAATGCTCTGGACACTGCCGATGCCGTCAAGGCGAAACTCAAAGAGATGAGCCGGTATTTCCCTCCCGGTATGAAGGTGGTTTACCCTTACGACACAACTCCCTTTATCAAGGTGGCGATAGACGAAGTGGTCGAAACCCTTGTGGAGGCAATCCTGTTAGTCTTCCTGGTGATGTATCTTTTTCTGGGAAACATCCGGGCCACCTTGATTCCGACCATCGCAGTACCGGTAGTGATACTTGGGACCTTTGCGGTTCTGGGATTTTTCGGCTTCTCCATCAACATGCTTACCATGTTCGCGATGGTATTGGCCATCGGCCTTCTGGTGGACGACGCAATCGTAGTGGTCGAGAACGTGGAACGGATCATGCGTGACGAAGGACTCTCGCCAAGAGAAGCCACGGCGAGATCCATGGACGAAATAACCGCCGCGCTGATCGGGATCGGGCTGGTGCTCTCCGCGGTGTTCGGCCCCATGGCCTTTTTCGCAGGCTCCACCGGCGTCATCTACCGCCAGTTCTCCGTGACCATCATCGCGTCCATGCTGCTGTCCGTGGTTGTAGCGTTGATATTGACGCCGGTCCTCTGCGCATCGCTTCTCAAGCCCGTAGCAAAGGGGCATGAACCTTCGGAAAACGCAATATTTTTTCTGCGCCCTTTCTTCGGATGGTTCAATCGGTCCTTTTTTCGAAGCAGAGACCTGTATTTGAGCTTAGTCGGACATGCTCTCTCCAAGAAACTGCGTTACCTCCTTGTTTTCGTGCTAATCGTCGCGGCGATGGGATACCTGTTTCACCGTATGCCGACTGCTTATCTGCCTGATGAAGACCAGGGAATGGTCTTTGTCCAGGCAATGCTTCCGGCGAATTCAGCTCTCGAACAGACCGAGGAGGTCCTGGACACGGTCCGGGAGCATTTTTTGACTGATGCCAAGGACGCTGTGGAATCCATAATGACGGTTGCCGGGTTCAGCTTCTCCGGCAGGGGTCAGAACGTGGGCATGGCATTCGTCAAGCTGAGGGACTGGGCGCTTCGGGACAGGCCGGATCTGAAGGCCGAGTCCGTGGTGGGAAAGGCCATGGGGGTTTTTTCAAAGATCCGCAAGGCCATGGTGTTCGTTTTTCCGCCGCCGGCCGTCATCGAACTGGGCCAGGCCAAGGGTTTTGACCTTCAGTTACAAGACCGTGGCGGTTTGGGCCACGCCGACCTGGTGGCCGCCCGCAACCAACTGCTGGGGATGGGCGCCAAGGACTCCAGACTGACCAGACTTCGGCCCAACGCCCTGGACGATGTGCCCGAATACCGTGTGGATGTGGATTGGAAAAAGGCGGGCGCGCTTGGGCTTCCCATTACCTCGGTCCACACTACCGTCGCGGCGGCCTTCGGAAGCGCGTATGTCAATGACTTCATTCATGCCGGACGGGTCAAGCGGGTGTATGTGCAGTTGGACGCCCCTTATAGGATGTTGCCCAAAGACCTGGAAAAACTTTATGTGCGCAATACCGCAGGGAAAATGGCTCCTTTTTCTGCCTTCGCGTCCGGCCACTGGACGTCAGGGCCTCCCTTGCTTCAGCGCTATAACGCTTTTCCGTCCATAAATATCTGGGGCGAACCGGCGCCGGGGAGGAGTTCCGGTGAGGCTATGGAGATCATGGAAGAAATCGTCTCGAAATTGCCCCGTGGAATAGGCTTCGATTGGACGGGGATTTCTTATCAGGAGCGATTGGCGGGCTCTCAGGCGCCCGCTCTTTACGCGTTTTCCATGTTCGTAATATTCCTGGTTCTGGCAGCTCTTTATGAGAGTTGGACCCTGCCCATTTCGGTCGTGCTGGCGCTCCCCCTCGGGGTAATCGGCGGAGTGCTGGCCTCCTCGTTTCGTGATCTGCCCAATGACGTTTATTTCCAGATCGGGCTTCTCACTACCTTGGGATTGACCACCAAGAACGCGATATTGATCGTAGTATTCGCCAAAGCAAAACTTGAAGAAGGGATGGGTTTGATCGAAGCCACTCTGGAAGGCGCGAGGTTACGGTTTCGCCCGATTGTCATGACTTCCCTGGCCTTCGGCTTCGGAGTCCTGCCTCTTGCCCTGGCAGCCGGGGCGGGCGCGGGGGCACAGAAGGCCATCGGCACCAGCGTCCTGGGCGGGATGATCACTGCTACATCCCTGGCGATCTTCTTTATTCCGCTCTTTTATGTGGTGATTTACCGGACGTTCGCAAGGAGAAGGCGCTAGTCCCGTACCGAGGAGCTTCTATGACACGTGCCGGAATTCCCTTCGGTAATGAATTGCGCGGCTGGGCGGGTTTGAAACCCGCCCGTACCGACAAATCGGAAATTCCTTTTGGCATCGACTATATCTACGTCCATAGGAAATGCGCAGTTCCTCCACGAATGTCACCCGGATTCGCGGAATCAGCCGTGAACTGATATAATAACCGTATGACTCGACGCCCCCCTCTTTATCTCGACACACCTGCTGTGCTAAGTGTGTCTGCAATATAAAGCGGGGCTTCGCAAGGAATTCCGAAGTTTCGATTTCTGCCGGTCACCCGGCAATATCTTGGAGGACGCGACAACTCATGGATTATATGATCGACTTGGTCCGGTGGCTTTACAGCCCAGAAGGTCTTACTACAATTATTCGGACCTTTGGTCTCATCGGCCTCACTGCCATCGTTTTTGCCGAGACGGGTCTTCTTGTCGGCTTCTTTCTGCCAGGGGATTCGCTTCTGGTGACGGCAGGCATCTTGTCATGCCCGGAGGCTGCCGGGGGGGGAATGTTCGATCCTTTTGTTCTTGCAGCCTGTCTTATTGTGGCTGCCATAGTCGGTGACCAGGTCAACTATGTTCTGGGAAGAAAAGCCGGAGAGTTGGTTTTCTCCCGACCTGACGGAAGGCTTATTAAGCGCAAGCATTTCGAGGATGCGCATGCTTTCTACATGGCGCACGGGGGCAGCGCGATCCTTCTGGCGCGATTCGTACCGATTCTGAGAACATTCGTCCCTTTTGTAGCAGGCGCGGCCCAAATGCCCTATCGTAGTTTCGTGGTTTTCAATGTCGTGGGTGGAGGCTCATGGGTTGTCAGCATGGTGCTCATAGGCCATTTCCTCGGCCAGACGCCGCTTGCGAAGAACCTTCACGGGGTCATAATAGTTGTGGTTGCGATTTCGCTCATCCCCCTGGTAGTGGGCGCCCTGCGGCAGTACTGGAGCGCCCGTGTCGCGGCACAAGGAAACAATACACGGCGGGATAACGGAGGCATGGGGGAGGTGCCGGACATGTTGTTTTCAAAGGAGGTTAGAGTTCACCGGGGAGACCCATTCTTGCAGGAAGGGGCGTCCCCGGCCCGATCCACCAAGAACTCCTGAAATGCGGGCCTGCCGCCGCCGAGGGCGGATGCAGGCCGGAATCTCTCCCCAACGCACGCATTCGGTAGCGAACGCCAAGTGGACCCACCGTCAAGCAACAACCCTCTTCTCCTCATTTTGGATCACGATCTTAGGGTTCGGGTCGAGAGGCGGAACAGGAAGACCATGCTGCTCAAGCAACGCAATGTGCTCCTTCATTCCCCATCTCGCCTTATAGATGCAGTCCTCCACTGAGTGCCCGATGCCGGAAAAACCTTCCAGGTCCGGGGAGTAGAACCCGAAATAATCTGGTTCTTCAGTTGCCTCGATGATGAGCGCGTACGGCAGATCGATCATTTCCTTATTCTCCTTGCGCGCGGCCGATGCCGGCGGCTTCCAGTATCGCGCGGCAAGTCCCTGTAGGAACCTCCTTGGCCCGTGATAGTCCACTCGAATGAGTTTGTCCCATCCCGGCTTTCGGTAGTACCGAATCGATCCCTTTTCTTTGACGATTCTGAAGCCGTTCTGTTCCAGCAATCTTACCAACTCGGAGAACTTCACGTCATGTCACCGCATTTCCCACCGGCTACGCTTCGCGACAATCTCCTCAATCGCTCCGGTCAGGTCCATCCCCTGCTCCAGTGGCTTTCCCTCAGAGAAGATTCGTTTGTCTCGAATCGCTATTCGGCCGTTGGCAAGCTCGATGATTGCGCCGCTCAACAGAGGGAGTTCCCGCACTTCTCCGGTGAGGCGGATCTTACGAAACAGGGGATGGTTCTCTCGCTGTCCCCTTGAGGAATCGGGTCCTATGTCCTGCTTCCACCGTTCCCAAAGGTCATTCCAGCCCTCCCCCTTGATCGGAAAACGGCAGTATGAGATCACCGGCCCCCGGTCCAGCTCCTTTGTGACCAGGTGAACCATTATTCCCTGGTCGTACGCGTCTTCCGCTATGAGCTGGTGGATGACCTCCTGCCAGGTCCCCTTGGGTCCCCAGGGAAGCGCCGGATGGATGTTGACCAGATCGAGGGCTCGCAACTCCGGTTCACCTATGATCAGCATGTATCCAGCCATGACCACGAGATCCGCCGGGTCGTCGGCCACCGCTTTGACCACTTCTTGTCCGAACAGGTTTCGCCATCGTTCCAGATCCGGCGAGGCCAGCTCAGCGGAATGGCTCTCCAGAAGGCCCTTCTTCCTCAGTTCGGGCATGAAACGCACGTGGGACAAGGTCTTGACCTCGATGCCAAGCTCGCCGGCAAGTTGAAAGAACAGACTTCTCTGTAGCGCTTCTTCGTTCTCCGGGCCGTCACCGATTTCCCGATGACAGAAGATCCATTGGATCTTGGCAGGAGCCCCGCTATCTTTGAGATCGTCATGCACGGTTTTCAAGAGGTTGCGCGCTGCCTCATCCCTCCCGGTAGAAAGCCATCCTATCTTCAAGGTCATTCTCCTCAGCAACAGTCAGGGAGATCCGGGCATCCGGCGAATGGTGTCGGCGCGGCAATGCCCATGGCAACCCCATATTCGGCGAGAACTCAGTATACGTCTTCACAAATACGGCGTCATGTCTTATCGACCGGCGAGCCGCCGGTCCCACCGATGTGGCCTACCTAATGCGCGACCGCATTTTCGGAACCCTGTATTAAGGTCATTGTCTCAGCCTCGGATCAAGCGAGTCGCGAATCCCCTCTCCGAGCAGGTTGTAACCCATGACCGTCACAAGGATGGCCATTCCCGGAAACAACGAAAGCCACCAAGCGATTTCTATGTTGTCCTTGCCCTCGGTGAGCATGTTTCCCCAGGAGGGATCCGGGGGCTGCACGCCGATTCCCAGGAAGGACAGGCTTGACTCCACAAGGACGGCCGAGGCTACGCCGAGCGTTGCAGCAACAAGAACCGGCGCCATGGCATTGGGCAGCAGGTGCCGGAAGATGATGCGCGCATCACTTGCGCCTTGGCTTGTTGCCGCCAGTACAAAATCCCTTTCCTTTAGGGTGAGCAACTCCGCGCGAACAAGCCGCGTCACGCTCATCCACGACGTGATCCCTATGACAATCATGATGTTCCAGATGCTCGGCTTGAGGAAAGCAATGACCGCGAGAATCAGAAAGAAGGAGGGGAAACAAAGCATTATGTCCACGAAACGCATTATGACTTTGTCTACATATCCTCCATAATAGCCTGATAGCGCCCCAAGCAGAACCCCGATGAGAGTCGAGATGCCGACCGCGACAAATCCCACGCTCAGCGAAACTCCAGCGCCGTGAATGATCCTCGAGAGTACATCCCGGCCGAGTGTGTCAGTACCAAGGAGATGGGCCCGCGAAGGAGGCATGAGTATCTGGGTCGTGTCTATTTCGTCCGGGGCATAAGGAGCGATTCGGCTTGCCGACAGAGCCGTCACGGCCAGAATGACAACCACCACCAGCCCGGCCATGGCCATTCTGTTTCTGAGAAGCCGATCAGTGAAATCACCCAGTATCGCCGCCATACTCTTTGCCTTGAAATCTCAGCTTTCTTCGGACCCCGCCGCAGATCCCTGTCAATCGGATACCCGGATCCTCGGGTCCGCAAGAGAATAGGATATGTCCGCCAGCAGATTTCCGATCAGAGTAAGAACTGCGCCAATGACAAGAATGCCCATTACGGTGGGGCTATCCCTCATCATCACCGCCTGAAAAAAGAGCTGCCCCATCCCCGGTATCGCGAAGACCGTCTCGAATATGACGCTACCGCCGATAAGGCCCGGCACGGACAGCCCGAGAATCGTGATGACAGGAAGGAGCGCGTTGCGGAGCGCGTGTCCGTAGATCACCTGCCGCTCGCTTAGCCCCTTCGCTCGTGCTGTGGTTATGTAGTCCTGACGAATAACCTCCAGCATGTTGGACCGCATGTATCTGCTCATTCCCGCGAGACCGCCAAAAGCGGATACGAACACTGGGAGGAGCAGGTGCTCTGCCATGTCCCACATCTTACCGAAAATAGACAGATTTTCGTAACCGAGGGACCTGAACCCCGAAATCGGAAGGCACCCGAGCCACACCCCAAACAGAATCATCAACAACAAGGCCAGCCAGAACGACGGGATGGCAAATCCCAAGAACACAAAGAGGGTCGTGCCCTTGTCAAAAAGCGAGTTCCTCTTAACCGCGGACATCACTCCGATGGGAATGGCCACGCCAATTATCAGGATCATGGAAAGAATGTTGATGAGAAGAGTGATCGGGATCCGCTCCGCTATCTTGTCGATTACGGGCCTGTTGTCCGGGGCGAACGATCTGCCGAAATCCAGCCTCGCTATGCGATGCAGCCATTTGAGGTATTGGATTGGTATGGGGTCGTCCAGTTCGTAGAAAGCCCTGATGCGCTTCACCGCCTCTGCGTCCATGTTGGGGTTAAGTTCGGTCACAAGGGTGACCGGGTCTCCGGGGGCCGCTTTCATGACCGCAAAGGACATCACGGTGATGCCCAACAGGACGGGGATCATCATCAAGAGTCGTTTGAAGAGGTATTTGCCCATTTCGATTTCTTAAGGACGCTTCGCGCAGGGTCAACCCTTTCCCGGTCGGGCCGGTATCCCTGCTGTGTCTACTGTGAATCAGGGCTGAATCTCATATCTTTGAAGCGGCTTCGGGACGTACCACTTTTCAAAATTGTAGCTTATTCCGGCAGGTCCAGGGTCTATTCCATGAAATCGGGAACTCACCGCGGGCAGCGAGTAAGGCACCCAGAGAAACGTGTACGGTTGATCCTCAGCAAGGACCTCCTGGAACCTGTCGTAATACTTCTTGCGCTCCGCCGGATCGAACGTGGAGACCCCAAGTTCCAGGAGTCTGTCCACCTCCGGGTTGTTGTACGAGATGAAGTTAAGTTGGTGTTCCGCTGTCCTTGTAGAATTCCAGATCTCTATCTGATTGGGGTCGATGCCTATGCTCCAGGCCAGGACCACGGCCTCGAAGTCCTTCTTGTTTATGAAGTTCTTGAGAAACGCGGCCCATTCGTACACTCTTATGTTCACCTTGATCCCGACCTTCTTCAGATCGCTTTGGATCATGGTAGCAGCCTTTTGCCGCTGTTCGTTGCCTTGATTGGTGATGATCGTGAACTCAAACGGCTTGCCGTCCTTGTCGAGGATGCCGTCCCCGTCCGTATCGATCCACCCGGCTTCCGCCAGAAGCCTCTTGGCTTTCTCCGGATCATACTCGAGCTTCATGACATTGGGATTGTGCCAGTAAGTGTCCGGCTTGTACGGCGTATGTGCGACCTCTCCCAATCCCAGCAGCACTCCCTCAACTATCTTCTTCCTGTCGATCGCGTGGGTGATTGCGTATCGCACCCGCTTATCCCGGAACCTTTTGTCCAGAAGATTGAATCCCAAGTACGTGTAGCCATTGAACAGGTACTTGTATTTCTTGTAATTTGCGTCCCACCACTGTCCGCTGGTCTGCCGAACGAATTGCATGGGCGTCAGGCCCATCGAATCGATCTTGCCCGCCTTGAGTTCCAGAAATTGAGTGGCAAGGTCGGGAATCACTCGTTTGATAACCCGGCTGATGTACGGCCGTCCTTGGAAGTAGTTCGGATTTGCGTCCACGACTATCTTTTCTTGCGTTTGCCATTCCTTGAATATGAATGCACCGGTTCCCACCGGTTTTCGAGTCAATGGGCTCTTGGCTATGTCGTCCACTCCGTCGAACAAATGGCTGGGCAAAACACTTAGGCTTGCCCATGACCCCAGTGCAGGTGCATAGGGATTCTCGTATATGATCTCAATGGTGTGGTCGTCAATAACCCGGAATTCCTTTACTCGAAGGTAATCGGTGGCATACGCGGTGGGCGTCTTGGGATTCACATAGACCTTCCACGTGAATTCCACATCCTTGCTGGTGAACGGCTTCCCGTCCTGCCATTTTACCCCTTTGCGGAGATGGAATCGGATCTTGAGCTTGTCTTCGGATATTTCCCACTTTTCCGCGAGGTCCGGTTCGAGCTGCAGATTCTTGTCGTATTTGAGAAGCCCATCGAAAATAAGGCTGGTGATTTCAAAGCTGGCGGAATCCGAGGCCAGCACCGGCAGCAGCACGCTGGCATCACCTATTGTCCCCGATACGAACATGTCGCCGTATGCCGGTTTGAGCTGCTCAGGGGAGAGCTTGGACCCGCTCGCGGGGGCGGCGGATTCTTGAGACGCTTCTTTATTACTTTCCTTGCATCCGCCCAGTGTCAGGATCAGTGCCAACAGACAAATCGGACCGATTGTTACTAGTCTCACATTACCTTCCCTGAAGTTCCTATTTGAATGCGTTCCCGGGAAAAGACTATAGTAAAAACGGATCCTAACAGCAAGCAAATCCGGTTTGGCGCAGCAACGGCGTCTGCCTGTTTCCGACCGAAACGGCTTGCAGGACTGCCGGCGAGTTGCTAAGTTTAGGGGCCGTTTCGAGGCCTGTATATGCCTTGGGCACTTCCGATGCTGTGCGGTTTATTCAACGAGTCCGTTAAGTTGTACCTCATTGTCGCCGTGCCGCAACGGTCAAGGAGGAAGTCGTTTGGACGAAGACAAGTTGACCGAAAAGCAACGCAAATGGCTTGCCGAGTCCAAGAGGATCGGCCCCGGCCCGATGACCGGGACGGAACGCAAACGCCTTGAGACACTCTACGCGGAAATGCTTCCCGTAGAGCAGCAAGGGCTGTACGATTACATCCTCAAGACATTCGGAGGAGATGCGAGTGCCGCTGATGAGCCCCCCGTGGACGAAGACATCATAGACAAGATGTCCGCGAGGATTTGGCATAAGCCCTCGGAGGCACTTAGACGAACTCTCGGCAACGCCTTGAAGCCGCCTCGCCCCCCATTCGCGGAGGAATCTTGACCCGCGCGTCACAGCCGTGGCAGCGCGGAACAGCGGTGTTGTTTAAGGAGTTTTTCATGCTGGATATAGCGTTTATTCGTAACGAAACGGAAAAGGTAAAGGAAGCCGTTCGCAAAAAACGGATGCATGTGGACATAGACGAACTGCTCGCTCTGGACGAAGAGGTGAGAAGGCTTCGCACAAGCGTTGAGCAAATGCGGGCCGATCGTAACCGACTGTCCAAGGAGATCCCTCGACTCAAAGGCGAAGACAAGGACCAGGCCGTGGCCCGGGTCAAGTCGATCAAGGAAGATCTGGGAGAGATGGAACCCGCACTGAGGAAAACCGAAGAGCGCTTCGAGGAACTCATGCTGAGCGTGCCCAATCCGCCGGCGGATGAGGTTCCCGAGGGGGACTCGGACGACGACAACGTTGAGGTGCGAAAGTTCGGAGAACCGCCTGCATTCGACTTCAAACCGAAGGACCATCTGGAACTGGCCGAAAGCCTTGACATCCTGGACATCCCCAGGGCGGTGAAATTCGCAGGAGCCCGTTTCTATTGCCTGAAGAATGAGGGTGCGCAGCTCGAATTCGCGCTTTTCAAATTTGCCTTGGATTTCCTGATCTCCAGAGGATTCCAGCCCATGATCGTGCCGCAACTTGTCCGCCGGGAAGCCATGGTCGGCACCGGGTTCTTTCCCCTTGGAGAAGAGGACGCCTTCTTCATCGAAAAGGACTCGCTGTATCTTATCGGGACGTCCGAGGTTTCTCTTGTATCGTATCATATGGACGAGATCCTTTCCGAGAAAGAGTTGCCCAAGCACTACTGCGGGTACTCTACCTGCTTCCGGAGAGAGGCGGGATCCTACGGCCGCGACACCCGAGGGTTCTATCGGCTGCATCAGTTCAACAAGGTGGAACAGGTCTGCATCTGCGTCAATGATCCTGAAGTATCCCGGCAGGAGCACGCGCTCTTGCTGAGCAACTCCGAGGCGATGATGCAGGCGTTGGGACTCCCGCACCGCGTGGCTCTGGCATGCGGGGCCGAAATCGGCCAAGGACAGGTGATCAAGCATGAGATCGAGACTTGGATGCCTAGCAGGCAGAAATACTCCGAGACCCACTCATGCTCCACGCTTCATGAATTCCAGGCGCGCAGGCTGAAAATCCGCTACCGCGCCGCGGACGGAAAGACCCGTTTCTGCCATACGCTCAACAATACCGCCATTGCTTCGCCGAGGATTCTCATACCCATTCTCGAAAACTTCCAGAACGCGGACGGCAGCGTCACAATCCCGGAGGTGCTTCGGCCCCTCATGAACGGAATGGAACGTATTGAGCCGAAGAAGAAGAAGAAGAAGAAGAAGAAGATTGCGGACTAGCCCGAGCCCCAGGGACAAGAGACCCCGTTGGCAGGTTCACATGGAACACCGATGAGATGATAACACTGAAGAAGAATGCCCATCGCCGAGTTCTTGGCGGCCATCTGTGGGTTTTCTCCAACGAAATCGCGGATCCGCCTGTTCGTGAACTCGAACAGGGCAGCATCCATGAGCTGCGCGATTCCGCCGGAGAATTCCTTGCGATGGTTTACGCCAACCCGTTGAGTCTTATTTCTGCGAGAATCTTCACCAGGAAGAAACGAGCCATAGACGGCGCTTTCTTACGCGAGAGGCTTAGGGCGGCTCTTGAAGCCAGACGCCGGCTCTTCCCTGACAGAAATGCCTACCGAGTCGTCTTCAGCGAAAGCGATTTTCTTCCGGGGTTGATCGTGGACCGATACGGGGACTATCTGGCACTGCAGACCCTGACGGCTGGAATGGAGCTGCTCCAGGATCTAGTGATCGAGGTCCTTGTAGAAATCCTGAGCCCGACAGGCGTGTATCTTCGCAATGACACGCCGGTACGCTCTCTCGAAGGAATCCCTCAATACAAACGGGTCGCCCACGGCGAGGTTCCTGACAGAGTGGAAATCGACTCCCACGGAATCAGGTTACTGGTGGACATGCTCAACGGCCAGAAGACGGGCTTCTTTCTCGACCAGGAGTGGAACCGTTACTTGATGCGATCGTATGTCCGTCCCGGGTGGAGAGTCCTGGACCTCTTCTCATACACGGCCGCGTGGGGGCTGCATGCCCTCAAGGCAGGCGCAGACGAGGTGATTGCCGTGGATGCCTCCGCCGCAGCGCTCGCGCTGGCTGAGGGAAATGCCCGGATGAACGGGCTCTCGGACAGGCTCATAACCCTCAAGGACAACGCGCTCGATTTCCTCAAGAAAAGCTCGGACAAATGGGACATGGTGATCCTCGACCCTCCTGCGTTCATCAGGACACGTTCAGGGATCAAGGAAGGCTGCAAGGGCTACATAGACCTCAACAGGCGAGCGATCGGGAAGCTTCAACCGAACGGCTTGCTGGTTTCCTGCTCCTGTTCTCAACACCTTGACCGCACCGGTTTCGAGGACGTTCTACTGGCGGCAGCGCGGCAAGCGGGCCGGCAATTGCGGATACTGGACACCCGTGGTCAAGGCCCTGACCACCCGGTTCTTCTCTCCATGCCCGAAACGCGCTACCTCAAGGTGGTGGTAGCTCAAGCGATTTAGGAGCAGGATGAGTTAGACGAGGATTGGGCCGGGACTGTCCCTCAAGACACACGCCGCGTCTTGCTACTCAACGACAACCATGGCGCAGGCCGTCTCCCGTGAATGACTCAGAGAAACGTGAACGGAACTGACCTTCATGGATCGGGCAATCTCCAGTGCCTGATCGCGCAGGACGATCCGGGGTTGGATGCGTTCGCCGCCTGCGACGACTATCAGGCCCGGGCTCACCCCCCTGGTGAACCCTGTTCCGAGAGCCTTGGCCAGAGCTTCTTTGGCTGCGAACCTGGCTGCATAACTCTGCGCGGGATCTGAGGCTGCCTCGCACACCGCAATCTCTTCGGGGGAGAAGATCCGCCGGATTAGCCTTTGCGCCCAGGGTGTCTGCAACGCCCTCCTCATGCGGGCTACTTCCACCAGATCCACTCCCACTCCAAGAATCACAGCCCCACCTTCTCTCTGAGGACCGCGTCAGCAACCTTGCACGCTTGAACCACCGAAGGAACGTCATGTGCACGAACGATGTTTGCACCACGCAGAACCGCGGCAACGCAAACCGCAGCGGTTCCCTGATCCCGTCGGGAGGCAACGGGCTCGTCAAGTATCGCTCCGAGGAAAGCCTTCCGCGCTGCTCCTAAGAGTATCGGTTTTCCAAGCGGACTGAAAAAATCAAGACGATTGATGAGCACGAGATTCTGGTCAAAGGTCTTGCCGAATCCGATCCCCGGGTCAATGATGATCTTGTCGGCAGAGATGCCGCGATCTTCGAGAGTTCGGATGCGCTCCTCAAGGAAGTCATAGATATCTCCCGGGAATGACTGATATTTAATGTCTTTCTGCATGGTGCGCGGTTTTCCGAGCATATGCATTACAACAACTGCCGCGCCCGACTCCCTGGCTACATCTATCGAGCGGGAATCGTCTCTGAATCCGGATACGTCATTGATGATTTGGGCTCCCTCGTCCACAGCCGCCCGCGCCACTTCACTGCGCCTGGTGTCAATGGAGATAACCCCGTCCGGCATGAGGCGACGGATCTCACGTATCACCGGCACGGTACGCCTGAGTTCTTCGTCAAGATCAATGGGCAGCGAGCCGGGACGGGTGGATTCTCCCCCGACGTCAACGATGTGAGCGCCGCTCTCGAACATCCGTATGGCGGAATTCACCGCCACCTGGGTATCGAAGTGGACACCGCCGTCCGAGAACGAGTCGGGGGTCACATTGACAACACCCATGATCAGAGTGCCGGATCGAAGATCCAGAGTGGTGCGAGGGAGAGGAATGAACGGGTTGGTCATATCGGAAATCGGCCCGATCGGGATGAAGCTCCCGAGAACAATGCTCTCTGTCGGCGAAGCGCCGTCCTAAACCTTTCCGGGGTCCGGGTTGGTTCTTCTTCCCGGAAGAACTACATCCCGGGGGCTGTCGCTTTCCGTAACGTCGGCGGGTCTTTCGTCCTTCTTCTCTACGGGCGGCTTTCGCGGCTCAGGCAGTTCGCGTCCTTCGATAACCGCTTCAATCTCGCGTGCTTCAAGGGTTTCTCGTTCCAAAAGAGCCTTGGCCAGGCGCTCCACGCTGTCACGATTGTCCTCGATGACCTTCTTGGCCCTATTGTAACTGTCCGTAACTATTCTTCGAATCTCGCTGTCTATGTGCTTGGCGGTATCTTCGGAGTAGTCGATGTGACGGGCGAACTCCTTGCCCAGGAAGATCTGCTCTTCCCTGCGTCCAAAGGTGAGCGGGCCCATGCTCTCGCTCATGCCCCATTCGCAGACCATCTTCCGAGCCATTTCAGTGGCTCGCTCCAGGTCATTACCCGCACCGGTGGTCTCGGTGCTGAGGAACACTTCCTCTGACGCTCTGCCGCCCATCAGGACGGCAATCTGGCTGGTAAGGTAAGCTTTGCTGTACGTGTGCCTGTCGTCAAGCGGTAGCTGTTGAGTCAGGCCCAGGGCTTGGCCGCGAGGAATGATCGTAACCTTGTGTATGGGATCGGTATCGGGCAGCATTCGCGCCACAAATGCGTGGCCGGACTCATGATAGGCCGTGATCTCCCGTTCCTTGAGACTGATGACCATGCTCCGGCGTTCGCCTCCCATGAGCACCTTGTCCTTCGCGAACTCGAAGTCGCTCATGCCTAGCTGGTCTCTGTTCAGCCGTGCTGCGTTCAACGCCGCTTCGTTGACAAGATTGGCCAGATCCGCCCCGGAGAAACCGGGAGTTCCTCTGCTGATGGTCTCCAAGTCCACATCACTCGCCATCGGGATCTTCCGGGTGTGCACTTGGAGAATAGCCTTGCGCCCGCGGATATCCGGAGGGGGAACCACAACCTGCCGGTCAAATCGTCCCGGTCGCAGGAGAGCGGGATCCAACACGTCGGGCCTGTTAGTGGCGCTTATGAGAATCACCCCTTCATTTGTTTCGAAGCCGTCCATCTCCACGAGAAGCTGGTTGAGCGTCTGTTCGCGCTCATCATGACCGCCTCCCAGACCTGCTCCCCGGTGTCGCCCCACCGCGTCGATCTCGTCTATGAAGATGATGCAAGGAGCATTCTTCTTGCCCTGAATAAACAGGTCCCTAACTCTTGACGCGCCCACGCCTACGAACATCTCCACGAAATCCGACCCGGAAATGGAAAAGAAAGGAACGTTGGCCTCGCCTGCCACGGCCCGTGCCAGCAGGGTCTTCCCGGTTCCGGGCCCCCCCACCAGCAGCACGCCCTTTGGAATCTTGCCTCCAAGTCTTGTGAACTTCTTCGGGTCCCGGAGAAACTCTATTATTTCCTGAAGCTCTTCCTTCGCCTCGTTGACTCCGGCTACGTCATCGAAGGTGACACGATTTTGAGACTCGCTGACCAGGCGGGCGCGGCTCTTGCCGAAGCTCATCGCCTTTCCTCCGCCTGCCTGCATCTGCCTCATAAAAAAGACAACGATAGCGATGAGAAGGAACATGGGCAACCAGGAGATCAGAGCGGTCAAGTACCAGGGGTTGTCGTCCTCCGGCATCACCTTTATCTCGACTTTTCCCTTCATCAATTCGGGAACCAGGTCCGCGTCCTTGGGGCTCAATGTCTTGAACCCTCCGGTCCCGTCCACATAGGTCCCTTTGATGCGGTTTCCCTGAATGACAACCGACTTCACAGCCTGCTTCTCCACTTCCTGAAGGAACTGGCTGTATGGGATTTCCTTTTGGGGGGCCTTGGGCTGACTAAACAACTGGAACAAGAAGATCATCACTATGCAAATGACAAGCCATAACCCCAGGTTCTTGTAAATCGTGTTCAAGAAAAACTCCCGTCTCGCCCTTACAGCGGTCTGCTACGCCACTATAGCACGAAAACCTCAGCCGAGCAATTCATCTCCCCCCAAGTTCTAGAATGTGGTCAAGACCAATGCTTGTCAAGTTCCCTGATTAGCGGCGTCCCTTCGGCTCACTGACAAAGCATTGTTTCGCGCGAAGAGAACAACTCGATCTGCTCCAAAAAACGGTTTGACAAAATCTTGCATTGAAACTAACAAGGGCGTCGGATCACGGGCTTGAGGAGTCACACCATGAAGGCCCTCGTGGCAGATTTCAGTCTTGGCAGAGAAGTGTGGGACCGCTTCAGATCGAAATTCGCTCGGCGGAAAAATGGACCGGGTGGTCTGACGTTCAACTTCGTGGAAATTCCCGAACCAACACCAATTTCGTCCCAGTGGGTCAAGGTCCGAACCATCATGTCCGGCATTTCGGACATGGATGAAGGGATGGTTAACCAGAGCGATCCGTCTCCCTTTGGAGCTTTTGTCTCTTTTCCCTTTGTCCCGGGTAACGAAAACCTCGGGATTGTTACTGAGACAGGGGCAGAGGTTGAGGGAATTGAGCCCGGAGACAGGGTGGTGGCCGACCCTTTGCTCTCGTGCGTTCCTCGCGGCATTGAGCCGGTCTGCCCTTCCTGCGAGCAGGGAAATCCCTCATGGTGCCTGCACTTTGACGGCGGAGTGCTATCCCCGGGAATCATGATAGGGGCATGCAAGGATACTTCGGGAGGTTGGGCTGATTGTTTCATCGCCCACATGAGCCAGTTGAGAGTTGTTCCTCAATCCCTTGAAAGCAACGAGGCTATATTGCTGCCTCTGTTTGCCAGAGCCCTCAGGGCCGTGCTTCAGCACCCCCCCAGGCCCGCAAGTACCGTGGTGATCGTAGGGGCCGGTGCTTTGGGGCTGCTGACTCTCCACGCTATCCAACTCTTGCAGAACGACGCGCAGGTCATTATTGTTGCTGAGCACGAATTCGAAGCGGATGTGGCCCGCATGATGGGAGGATCTGAACTCGTGCTGAGCCATGGGCCCGGGACCACCTATGAGGAAGTTGCCGCGCTTTTCGGCGCAACGGTAAGATATCCTGAAGTCGGGCGATTGACTATGCAGGGCGGCGCGGAATTGGTATATGAAACCACGGGACAAAGATCTCTTATGGAGGACGCTGTTCGATTCACCGGCGAAGGGAAAAAGCTGGTGCTCATGGCCATTAATCAGCACTCGGGCTTTGATATGACACCGCTGTGGTTCAAGGGCGTTGAGATAAGAGGAACGATCTTCTCCGGCCGGGAGACTTTCAACGGCCGGACCATGAGCACCTTTGACGTGGCCATGGAACTCGCTGCCGAACATGGTCTGCCCTTCCAGCGCCTCGTCACCCACAAGTTCCAGCCGGCACAACACGCGCAGGCATTCGCGGCCCTTGCGGACCGTTCATCCAGCAAGGCGGTGAAGGTGGTTTTCGAGCATGTTGTGTAGGCCATGCCGGTGCCCGAGCGGACAAGAAGCGCTCTGACCGCAGGCTGATCTCGACCCATGCCTGAACAACGGATTCAGCTCATCATTCGCGACGCGGGCGCAGCTTCCCGCCGGAAGGCCGAGGAACTCATAATGGAGGGCCGCGTTACCCTTAACGGCAGAGTGGTGACGGATCCCCGGACCAAGGCGGATCCGCTTAGAGACCACATCAAAGTTGACGGTAAGCTCCTCCCCCGTCCCCGACATCACAAGTCTTACTATGTGTTCAACAAGCCCCGGCATGTGGTCTGCACATTCAGTGATCCGGAAGGAAGACCGTGCATCGGCGATTTCGTCAAGACCATTGACAAGCGTCTGTTCACGGTAGGGCGCCTGGACTTCGACGCCGAGGGCTTGATGATCTTGACCGACGACGGCGGTCTTGCAGAGAAGTTGACCCACCCGTCTCGACGGATTCCCAGGACTTACCTTGTGAAAGTGAGGGGAAATCCCGACGAAACCACTCTTTCGCTCATTCGCAGAGGAATGGACGTAGGAGACGGCGACAAGATCGGAGACGTCGCGTGGACCGTTGTGAAGAGACAGAAGACGTCCACATGGATAAGGCTGGTCATCCACGAGGGCAAGAAGAATGAGATCAAGCGCATCTTTAATCGCATCCGTCACCCCGTTCGCAAGATACGCAGAATCGGATTAGGGCCCTTTTCTCTGGGCAAGCTCCCTACAGCAAGTTGGCGCCGACTGACGAGATCCGAGGCAGCGGGCCTCGCTTCCCTCCTCCGATGAACAACGTTCGTCCGCTCTTTGTTCTCCCTCCCGGTCACCGGTCGGCCAAGTATTTTGCTGTTGCAAGAAAAGTTGACAAGGGCACTCCGAATCTTCTACCCTTTTGATCGTGAGGCAACCCGTGGAGGGAGGGTACATCATGACGGAGACAAGAGTCGCACGAGTCACGGAAGTCATTGCAGGCTCACCGATCAGCTTCGACGAGGCTATCAAGTCCTGCTACGAACGCGCTAAGAAAACACTCAGAAATATCACTGGCATGAGAATTCTTGAATTCAGGATCAACTGCGACGACACAGGCATTCGCGAGTATCGCATCAGAGCGGAAATAATCTTCATTCTGGATTAGCCCTAGGCTGCAGGGTCAACCCGATTAGCTACAGATCGAATCGGGGTTGCCTCACTTTCTGCCGCCAGCGCGTTGACACATGAATTCCGGTCCTCAGTGATGAGGTTTGCCCGACTGCCCTGCCGAAAGTCTCGGTCTTCCATTGTCCGCTCCAAACGAAGTCTGACTCCGCGACGATCAAGCATCCACTTCGGCGCGAGCAATTCCTCAGGATGAGGATCCGAGGTCATTCGGTGGATGACCATATCCTCCGGGAGAACCTCGAGAACGGCAAGAGTCGCGTCAACGGCCTCTTGCTCGGTCATTGGACGGTAGCTACCGGCGAGGTACATTCGGCCGAGCTCAGTTCCGTTGACTACGTAGAGCGGGTGGAGCTTCACCCCTTGCACACCGGCCCCGGAAACAGCTTTTGCAGTTTCGATCATCTTCTCCAACGACTCTCCGGGCAGTCCGAGAATGAGATGGACCACCACGTCCAGATTCCGTTTCCGCGTTCGCGCTATCGCGTCGAAGAAGGCTTCCGGACCGTGGCCGCGGCGTATCAGGCTTAGTGTGTCACGGTGAACGGACTGAAGCCCGAATTCGATCCATACGGTTCGTTTGTCGGCCTCATTCTCCAGAAGATCAAGGACCCGATCAGGAACGCAATCCGGCCGCGTACCTAGTGCCAGGCCCACGATCTCGGGCCGCCGGGTGGCCTGTGAGTAAATCCGCGCCAGGTGCTCGACCTCACCGTATGTGTTGGTAAAGGATTGAAAATACGCTATGAACTTGGCACACCTGTACCGCCGGGAGAAGAATTCTATGCCTCGGTCAACTTGCACAGGTATGGGGATGCCTCGCTGGTGAGCGCCGGTGCCGGATCCGCGGGGGTTGCAGTAAATACATCCGAGGCTACCGACAGTTCCGTCGCGGTTGGGACAGCCCAGACCTGCATCAAGAGTTATCTTTCGGACCTGCTCTCCGAACTTCTCTTTGAGCCACGATGACAATGATCTGTATCTTGGACGTTTCAACGACATTGCCCAACGCGATGCCTGCCGGCCCGGCACGTGATTTCCACGGAAAACCCTTGTGGGTTCCCGTCACAAAGGGTAACCTGCTCCAGGGTTAGGAATCAATGGTCCGACGCCGGAAACCGCGAAAAAGCACAAAAGCAAAGTGGTCTCGCATCATGAACGAAGCGGCTCAGAGAAGTGCCAAGGGACGGGAGTGTCGATGACAGAACCCGTCCGCGACAAGAGGAGTGCAATCCTGACCGGCAGGTCTGACTCCACGGTCGGGTGGATAGTCTTGGCGGTTACCATAATCGGGCTGTTCCTGATTTACGTACCCAACATGGGCGATTCCCTGCTCGGGCTGGACGATGAGGCTTACGAACGGGTTCTTTCAAGCAGGCATTTCCTGAGGACAAGCGGCCAATTGCTGTGGGATTTCCGCGGGGAACTCGTGCCCGGATACTATGCGCCGCTCGGCTCCATTGCCCTCATGATCGACCGCTTTCTGCCCGCCATGGGACTGGGGCTTCCGCGGTCGATCCTGCTGATGAACCTGTTGGTCCATTGCATCAACGGGATGCTCCTCTTTCTGCTGTTGAGGCGACTCGGCTTTCACGAGTATGCAGCAGCATTTGCCGCGGCAGTGTTTCTCGCCCATCCTATGCAGGTTCCCTCGGTCCTGTGGTTCGCCGAGCGCAAGACGCTGATCTCTGCAACGCTCTACTTGTCGGCGTACATCTGTTTTCTCAGGTACAGATCAGGAGGATCATTTCTCAATTGTCTCCTCTCGGTTTGTTGTTTTCTCAGCGCCTTGCTTTCCAAACCCACCGCTGCGGTCTTGCCTGCGGCGCTGCTCGTCGGAGAAATCCTGGGACTTCACACGGGGCGAAGGTCTTCTGAAGCGCCCAACAGCGAGATTTCCGAGCCCACTTCAAGCGGAAACGAACGCGTCATGAAGAGTGGGGCTTGTGAGGAAGACCGTC
>DYLG01000027.1 GCA_020722215.1 Desulfomonile tiedjei | reverse complement strand
CACCGCCGAGGCCGCTGGTCCCACCAAGGCCTGTTCCTGCCGTATCCGCGACCGAATTTGTGAAACCGTCTACTTAACGCGTATGACTGGGATCAACCCCAGTCAATGCCTCGAATAGGGGCCAGTCTTCCTCCTTGATTGCAATCCTCCCCTCCTCGGAGCGAGCTTGTTCCAACCCCTCCGTGTCTCCGTCTATGGCCTCCGGAATGTCTCCCAAGGCCAACCCGTAACCATCCATCGCTGCTTCTCTGACCTCATTCCATGTGGGAGGCCTCTTATCAAGGTCCGGAAGGAAAAACGCTAGGGTAAATCCTTCCGTCAGGCAGCTCTCGACCCGGGTTCGGAGTTTTTTCAGAGTCATGGTGCTCTTTGTCACGGTAGTCTTCCTTCCTATTGCAAAATCACCCTATTGTTTTGCGTTTAATAGTTCCACCAGCATGAGTGCGCTTTTTTCGGCGCTTCCCACATGTTTGAGAAACTCCAGTCTCCCCTTTTGGCCGAGCATTCGGGATTCTTCCGGGTCGGACAGCATGCGCCCCGCTTGGCCGGCAAGATCCTCCCCCCCGCGCACCTCGATGCCCGCTCCACATCGGACGATCATGTCCCTGGCTTCGCGGAAATCCTCCATGGAAGGGCCGAAGAGCACCGGTTTTCCCCAAGCGACCGGCTCGAGGATGTTCTGGCCTCCTTTGGGCGCCAGCGATCCGCCCATGAACACAACGGTTGCCAAAGAGAAGATCTTGAAGAGTTCGCCGGTCTTGTCGATTACCACGATTTTGCGGCCGGCGCGCGTCTCCCCTCGATCCGCCGAGGTCCTGAGAAAAGGCTCTTCCATGCTTCGCTGTCTTATAGCAGAGAGGATCAGCGGAGTCTTCTCCACGTGGCGGGGAACAATGATGAGAATCAGGTCGGGAAACAGCTTTGAGAGCCGTGAAAAGGTATCGAGCACGATTTCGTTTTCGCCCGGGTGCGTGCTGCCGGCGACCAGTACCCGCGACCCTTCTTCGATATCCAGCAAGCGCCGCATAGCTTCTTCTGCGTCCTGCGGCGTATTTCCAAGAGCTGCGTCGAACTTGGTGTTGCCGGTTACCCTTATCCGATCGGGCTCCCCACCGATTTCGCGGATTCGCTCTGCGTCCAGTTCCGACGACATGAGAAACAGGTCCATCTTTGCAAGAACCGGTGAAAAAAACCGCCGAAGCCGTCTGTATCCGGGAAAGGAACGGTCCGATATCCTTCCGTTAGCAAGGGCCACGGAAGTCCCGCGGCGTGCAAGACTATCGATCAAGTTGGGCCAGAGTTCCGTCTCCATGAGCACAAACAGGTCCGGGTCAATGCGATTGATCACCCGATTGACGAACATGGGGAAATCAAGCGGAAGGTAGAAGAAACCATCGGCCTCGGTTATCAGATCTCGGGCCTTTGCCTGCCCGGTTTCCGTTCCGGTGGAGACCACGAATGACGCGTTAGGGACAAGCCGCCTCATGGCTCTGACCAGCGGACTCAGAGCTACGGCTTCCCCGACGGAAACCGCATGGAACCAGACCCTCGGCCTGGACAATGCTTCGGCCGGAAAATCGGAAGGCAAGCGCCCAAGCTTCCCGGGCAGCGAGTTCCGATATTTGCGCCCAAAGACCACTGCGGGTAGGTAATACGCTGCCAGTAACGGCGGAACCACCGTGTGAAGCAGGAGATTATACAAGATGTTGTTCATGGGGTTGGGGATTTCATGGGATATGCGTCAATTGCATTTTTCAACCTTGGTGGAGAAAGCCGGTTCGAGTTCGAAATTCTTTTCAACCAGGAACGGGTTCACGTCGAATCGGTCGATCTTCACGTGGGTCTTCCAACCGCCGAGCAGTGATTGAACGTCAAACTGTCGGGGCATCCACCCGTATTCTCCAGTGGAAAATCCCCCGAAGTCGGCGATGAGATCAACTTCCTTGGGCGTCACCCGTTCAATGCGTTTCAGGAGGAGCGTCTTTGGTTGGAGGGTTATCCGCCAGTGAGCGCCGCTGTAATCCAGGGTCAATACGGTGCCCTCGGAAGATTCAGAAATCACCTTGACTTTCTGGGCCTGCCGCCACTGGAGGAGTGCAAGGGGAATGAGACTTTCCAGTTCCGCAACGTCCGGAAAGGCGCGTCCAAAGCAATTCTTATTTCCTTTCAGTATCTTGCGTTCTGAGGGAACGTAGAGTTCAAACGAGTGCGACTTGATCACCATCTCGAAAAGCGGGTTCCCGCCGGGAGCAAGCCCCTGGAACCGGAAATCAAAGGGCCGCCTGTAAAGCAGGAATCCTCTAACGTCCTGACGGGATTTCCCTTTGTCGTATTCGGTTCTGACTCCCATGACCGCCTTGAACGCGGTGAGATTCTTTGCCCTGGCAGCCAGGGCTTCCACGATCTGTTGGGGGGCGACAGTGGGCCCGGCTGCCGCCGCCGCAGGCAGCAATGTGATGAGCACAGCGGCGATCAACCGCGGGGGCTCAGTCCGCCCAACGCAGCAGATGGAATTCAACAGCCCTCGCAGCATGAAAAATCCGACCGGAAACGGTGACTTGTTGCGCAGCATGGCCATGTAGTACTCAATTGGATGGTTGAGAGGAGATCCTCTTCATTCTTTCTCCCGCGCCTGCGGACAATACCCCTGCCCATTCGGCCGGACTAAGGTCCACACTGACCGAACAGGCCCGGCTACCGCCAACAAGAACAGACGGGAATGGTTCTTCATGGCTGCTCTTTCTATCAGAGCCTTCGAGGGGATGCAATGCCGGACTTTCCCCCGGGCCTTTTTGTCCTTTCTGTCCGGTTCCGCGCGAAGTAGTTGGCGGGCAGACCCCGCCCTAAGCATGGTTGTTGTCTGTCAGGTCCCAAGGGGAAGGGGGATCAGGGGCATGATATGTGGGCCTCTGCTTCTGTGGCCTTGAAGCACTGATGGGCGTCATAGGGGCGGCCGCCGGTGGTGGTCTCGTGAAGAGTCTGCTTTGTTCCGGAGGATATGATATATGCGTAAGTGATGTCTCCGGTCCCGCGGTTGGCGTACATACGTATTGTCCCGGGCGCCGGCGCGACTACCACCACCTGCACATCGCACTTGACGCTGGTGCCGCCCCATCCGTGATATCCGACGAGGCTCTCCAGGATACCCGCTTGCGTCCAGTCGATTTCCCTGATCGTGCAACCGTTCAGTTCCGAATCAACTTTCGTGATCGCGGTGATTACTCCCTGCAAATCGTTGGCAGCCTGGGTGTCGCACGCACTCTTCTTGTGGCCGCGGTAGATAGGAACTGCAACCGCAAGGATCACCCCGATGACGCCTACGACAACCATAAGTTCGATTAAGGTGAACCCCCGCTGGCGATGAGAACACGAAGGCACGTCAACCCCCTGTCCACGCAAACGCGGAAACCGGTCACGCTCAAACTGCTGTGGCACAATCGCACCAGCCACGCGGCTAGCGTGTTAACCAGCAATGATCATGCCAGGTATGACAAACGGGGGACTCACATGATTATAGTGAGTTGGCTCGACGCGCCTCTGAAGGAAAACGCGAATCTTGACAAAAAACGGCATCAAGATTGCTCAGCACTACAATTAGACGTTTTCATTCATCAATCAACTGTCAAGCATCTTTACGGCCTGGGCAAAATCCGGCACGTCGCAACCCTGCCGTTGTCATATCGGTTTTTTCACCACCAAGGCGCCAAGAAGAAAATCCCTTGTGATTTCTTTGTGTCTTGGCGCCTTTGTGGTTGGATTTCCTCTCTTCACGGGCCCATCCCCAAGGATTATGCAAGCCGATCAGCGTGCGCGTTGCTTCGGCATGATCGCCTCAAGTTGGGAAACAGCGGCTTCGGCGAAAGCCTCGTCATTGATGTGGGCATCGACCTCGACGATTTGGACTCGATTGTCCAGCATGGCTTTCAACTCATCAATGAATAACCGGTTGGTCTGCGGCTCATGAAGGGGGCCGCCCTCAGCATCCGCCTCGGACCACCCCTTCAGAGGTATTACAAAACGGGTGGGACCCTTGGCGCGGTTCAGCTTATCGCCTATCGTTCGGGCAAGAGCGATCATATCGTCAGGACTGGTTCGCACGCCCGATCTGAAGTCATACCAGAAGACCTTTCTGCCCATAACCCGGGCGGGCATGGTTTCGGGCGTGTTGAATTCCAGTACAATGCAGTCCAGTCCTCCGGGCACAACCACCTGTGGAACGCCCCGCCTTCCCGCTGACTCAAGTCGCTCCGGTCCGATTGCTCCGCAGTATCCTCCGTACATCTCGTCCGGGAACTCGTGAAGGGCCAAGTCCAGGACTCCGTTGATGAGCCCCTGGTCAATAAGGTCCTCCATGGCCATTCCGCCGGCGCCGTTGGCATGGAATGGAGCTACCTCGTACCCTCGGGCTTCCAGCATGCCTTTCACGCGCACTGCACCCTCGGTGATGAACCCGAATGACGTCAGGCCTATGACCGGCTTGTCCGCACGTATCCGACCCGAGCGGCGAGCCATGCCCGCGATGGCCGCGGCTGCATTGGCCAGGATCTTCTCGCTTATGGGGTTAAGGCCAAGGATGTCCACAACGGAATGCATCATCGTGATGTCTTTGGTTCCGATCAGCTCACTCATGTCTCTGGATGCCACGGTGGAAACCATGAGCTTGGGCACTCCCAGGGGCAGGGCCCTCATGATCGAGGTTCCGATGTGAGTGCCGGTTCCGCCGCCGAGAGAGATAATCCCCGCCAGTCTCCCTTGAGCGTGCAGTTCCTTAACTATGGCGGCCGCGCCGCGGATCACCGTCTCTACGGCAAGTCTGCGGTCGTTTTTCTCCCTTAGATCTGCAACGGTTGAACCGCCTGCTCCCACAACTTCGTCCCTGGTAATGTCCGGCCGGATGTCCGGCGGGTGAAGTGTTCCCACGTCCATGACCGTCACGGAACAACCTTCCTCCCGGATGATGTGTCGCAGGTATTCGGTCTCCCGGCCTTTGGTGTCCAGTGTTGCAACAATAACGACATTCGGGGACATAATGACCTCGCGCTGCCCTGGCGATGTGAAGCTTGTGATGGCCCGTCAGGTTACACCGTCCCGGCATCAAACTCAATCCTCGTTGCAGTAAGACTGATCAGGTGCGGCTTTTCAAGATCTTCAGGAAGTGCTTCATCGGCTCGGACATGGGCTCTTTTCGCCTGATGACTATATCGGTGTGGAAGGAGATGTTGCCTTCTCTCAGCGGAATCTGTTTGAGGATCTCGCTCGCGATCTCATTCTGAATCTCGTGGTCAACCAGGAACGACACTGCCATGCGCCGTTCCATGTATGCGAGGATGAAGCTCAGGCTCTCGGATTCAACAAGGACGGAAGGAGTGACGCCATGTTCCTGGAGAGTTTTCAGGATGGCATCCCTGGACCCGGACCCCCGCTCGCGGATGATCATGGATTCACCGTTGAGGCATTTTATGGAGACTTCGTCGTGTTTGGTCAAGGGATGGTCGGGCCGTGCCACGAGGAGGAAGTCACAGCGATTAAACGGGATGGCTCTCAGCGAGGAGTCATAACGGGTCCGGGCCACGACTACGAGATCCTCTTTCCGGGCCATTACGCGCCTTATCAGATCGGCGGAATTGCCTTCGCTCAGGTGGACATGCACCAGCGGATGGGTCTCCTGGAACCGGGCGATGAGATCGGGCATGATCATGCGGGCAAAGGTCTTGGTGGTCCCGACGCGCAGTGTCTGGGACTCGCTTTTCCTGGCCATATGGAGAAGATTCTCTATCTGTCCCACCCTTGAGAAGATGCGCTTGCTGAGAAGAAAAAGCGCTTCCCCTGCTTCGGTTAACCTGTATTCGCCGCTGTGCCGGTAGAGGAGTTGAACGCCGCACTCATCCTGGAAAGCTCTCAACTGCTGAGAAACCGCGGGCTGGGTAACGTTGAGTTGATCCGCTGCCTTGCTCACGTTCATAAAGCGGCAGAAATGGTAGAATGTCTCCAGGTGCTTCAGATTCATGTGGGTGATCGCGACTCGATTGATAGCTGCATTATAGTATAAGGCAAGCTAATACCCCTATAACTTTTTATTGCTTGACTTCTTCCCGGTGATGCCGGAAAATGCTTATTGTCGGAGGCTTCCCGCTCCCTGTAGAGGACTTCTCCGGCATCTTTCCATTTCCGATTTTTTCACGCCGGCACTTTTCATCCGTTTCCCGGATCATCAAGGAGCGGGTCCTGTCTGCAGGGTGAGACGCTTGAGCAACGGGAACATCCGCAATTTTCTCCGGATTCCACCCGATCTGACTGTGTCTCATCGGAACGAGTCAGGCGCATGTACGGCTCACAACCGGTTCGCCGGCGAAAAGGGCGTGTCCGACCAGCGGGCCGTTGGAGTGAGCTGGACATGCAGCACCCGAGTATAAAGAAAATCGCGGCCAAGAGGGAGATTGGTTGAAAAGAATCGTCGTCGGTATTAGTGGCGCAAGCGGAGTCATCTACGGAGTAAGACTCCTGGAGGTCCTCAGCCGGATCGATGATATTGAGACCCATCTGGTGGTCAGTCGAGCATCACTGACCACTCTGGAATATGAGACATCGGTGAAGCCCGAACAGATCGAGGAACTCGCGGACGTGGTTCACTCACCGGGCAATCTTGCGGCGCCCATCTCCAGCGGCTCGTTCAAGACCGAAGGGATGGTGGTTGCGCCGTGCTCGATGAAGAGCCTGTCCATGATTGCTCATTCCATCAATGACAATCTGTTGGTGCGAGCTGCGGACGTGACTCTCAAGGAAAGGCGAAAGCTTGTGCTGATTCCCCGTGAGACGCCTCTGCATCTGGGGCACCTGCGGGCCATGACGGCAGTGACGGAGATGGGCGGAGTCATCCTTCCTCCAGTGCCGTCGTTTTACCATCGGCCCAAGACCATTGACGACCTGATCAATCAAACCGTGGGCAAGACGTTGGATCAGTTCGGGATTGAGCATGAACTGTTCAACCGTTGGGCTGGAGGATGACCCGGGAAAAGCTTGAGAAGACCGTGAACGACTTCATGGATTCATTGACTACAGTCAACCTGGCTTGCTCTGTGGAAGACAGACCATGGTCCGCTGCAGTTTATTTTGCCAGGCAGGGATTTGACCTGATTTTCTTCTCGTCGCCGCAGTCGCGGCATTCCACGATCCTCTCAACGAACCCTCGGGCAGCGGCAACCATTCATGGCGAATACAAGGGGTGGCGGGAGATAAAGGGACTCCAGATGGAAGGGACGGTCGGCCGAGTTGCAGGCGCCTTGGCCAAGGCCAAGGCTCTGGCAACTTATCTGCGGAGGTACCCTTTTGCAAAGGAGTTCATCCCGGACCCGCGAAGCTTTTCCGACGGCCCTTTCGGAAAAGCGGCAGAAGTCGCGTTATACGTTTTCACGCCGGAAAGCATCCTCTACCTGAATAACGAAGATGGCTTCGGCGCCAGGTGGAAGCTGGAGATCAAAGACGGAAAAGCCGTGGGAGAACCAGTTCGGGGTTGATACGGCGCCGGCTACAAGCAGGCGCTCGTTTGATAGCGATTTGCTATCAAGCGGAAATCAGGGCGTTCAGCCCTAATGGGAGGTGGCAATATCATAGGATAAACCGGCGTGACACTCGGAAATCAGGGGTAGGTGTTTTGGTGTTGAACAGTGGATCGGCTTTCGCCGACCACGTACCAGATCACAATTCCATTAGGAGGTGGAAAGATGGCCGACCTGAAGTTCCCAAGTCCTCACAAAGCGGAAACTATTCCCGGCACCGAGGGATGGGAAAGGATGTACCCGTATCATTACATGTTCACTACGGAAAACCCGGACCGGAAGAAATACGAAGAGAGCATGTTCTGGTTCTATGACGGACTTCACTACCCGGAACCCATGTATCCCTTCGACATCATCTGGGATGAGGCGTGGTTCTTGGCATTGTCCCAGTACAACAGCCGCATCTTCATCGTGCCTCCGGCTCTGGGCATAGATCATCGAATTCACAACGGTTACATCTACATAACTCCCCTGCCGGTGGCCAATCCCGAGGAGATCCCCAAACGCGTCGAGCTGTTCATGAAGAGGGCGGGGTACTATTACGAGAATTGGAAAGACCTCGAAGCAAAGTGGGAACAGAAGATGCGCGGGATCATCAAGGAACTCGCTGACCTTCAGATCCCGACCCTTCCCGACATGGAAGACGAGTCGGTGGTGTTCGATGGGGTGGGAGTGTCAACCGGCTACCATCTTCTCAATGCCTATGACAAGCTTATAGACCTGGGCATCCTCTGCTGGCAGTACCACTTCGAGTTTCTCAACCTCGGGTACGCCGCGTACGTCTTTTTCGTCGATTTTTGCTCCAAGGCGTTCCCCGACATCCCGGTCCAGAAAATAACCCAGATGGTAGCCGGGATTGACGTGATCATGTACAAGCCGGACGAAGAGCTGAAAAAACTAGCGAAACTCGCCATAGACCTTGGCGTGGACAATGTGGACTGGGAAGGGAATCCAGCGGACCTTCTGAAGACCATGGAAGGGTCGGCCAACGGTAAGAAGTGGCTTGAGGCCCTCAACGCCGCTCGCGATCCCTGGTTCTGGGTCTCCACCGGCACCGGTTGGTACCATCACGACAGAAGCTGGAACGACGACCTGGGTGTGCCTCTGTCGTTTGTGAAGATATATGTGGACAAACTCAAGGCGGGCGAGAGTATTGATCGGCCCACTGCTTCGGTTCAAGCGGAAAGAGACAAGCTTACCGCAGGCTACAGGTCGCTGCTTCAGACCGATGAGGATCGCGAAACATTCGACAAGATGCTCGGCAGCGCGAGGACCGTGTTCCCGTACGTTGAGAACCACCTGTTCTATGTTGAGCACTGGTTCCACAGCATATTCTGGAACAAGGTTCGTGACGTGGCCAAGATCCTCGTAGAATACAAGTTCATCAATGATGTGGAAGACATCTGGTACTTGAAGAGGTCCGAGATCAAGGACGCCCTCTGGGACCTTGTCACGGCCTGGGCAACCGGCAGCAACGGCAGAGGGCCGCTGGTTTGGCCGAAGGAAATCGAATGGCGCAAGAGCTGCATGGAGAAATTCAGGCAGTGGACGCCTCCCGACGCCATGGGTGCGGTCCCCGAGACCATCAGCGAACCGTTTACCATTGTGCTCTGGGGAGTCACATCCGAGTCCATGGCAAACTGGGCCAAACTCAGGGAAGTCACCAAGGGTGAGGTGTCCAAGATCGTCGGCTTCCCCGGGTCCCCCGGAACCGTCGAGGGCAAGGTGCGGGTTTGCCGCACGGTCGGAGACATCGGGCAGCTTCAGAAGGGCGAGGTCCTCGTTGCCCCCACCACGTCACCCAGTTGGGCTCCGGCATTCCAGAAGATTGCCGCAGCAGTCACCGACGTGGGCGGCGTCATGTGTCATGCAGCCATTGTATGTCGTGAGTACGGCCTGCCCGCTGTGGTCGGCACAGGATCGGCCACCTCGAGGCTCAAGACGGGACAGTTGGTCAGAGTTAACGGCGCAAGCGGCGAGATCGATATCCTCGGCTGAACCGCCGATGCATTGAGCGCGCAGGTCGCGCTCAATGCACGCCTCGGCGTAAACCCATTGACAGACTGAATGTGCCGCGAGGCTGATGACTCCGGCGGCAAGTCCTCAACCGAGTTGATGCACCTGTTTCGTTGCTGCCTCCGGACATCGGGACCGCCGCCGGCCTTGCGGGCAGGCTCCGGAGTCGAAGGATTTAACCATGGAAATGCTCAAGTATGTCCTTAGGTTCGAGGATTGCGACCTGACCATGGTCAATCGCGTCGGGGGAAAGTGCGCGAGCCTCGGAGAGTTGCTCAAAGCCGACATCCCCGTTCCGCCGGGATTCGCCATTACCACGGACGCGTACAAGCTGTTCCTCGCAGAGAACGGTCTTACCGACAAAGTGCTCAACAGGCTGAAAGGCCTGGACGAAGCAATGGTTGACGACATCAACCGCGCGTCCGAGGAGATCCGCGCCTGGATAGAAGCGGGGACCATCAGTGAGCGTCTGGAAGACTACGTTGCCGAACGGTATCGACTTCTGTCCAGAATAGCACGCACGCCGGCTCTCCCTGTGGCCGTCCGATCGTCCGCCACGGCCGAGGACCTTCCGGATGCAAGCTTTGCCGGTCAGCAGGAAACATATCTGTGGGTGAGGGGGGTTGACGACCTGCTTGACAGGATTCGCAAATGCTGGTCCAGTCTGTTCACTCCTCGGGCAATCTCCTACAGAATGAGAAGGAAATTCGACCATTCACAGGTTCTCATAAGTGTCGGCGTACAGAAGATGGTCAAGTCCTTCGCCGCAGGAGTTATGTTCACTCTCAACCCTGCTACCGGCGACCGGGCCACCATCGTAATAGATTCCAACTGGGGCTACGGAGAGAGCGTAGTCTCGGGCGAAGTGACCCCCGACCAGTTCCACGTCAATAAGATCACTATGGAAGTGACCAAGAAAACCGTTTCGGACAAGACGATATATTACACCACCGATCCTGAGACCGACCAGGTTATGAAGCTCGAGGTCGATCCGGAACGAAGACTTTCCCAGAGCCTCCTCGACAGAGAGATCGTAGCACTGGCGGAACTGGGGGTGAAGATCGAGAAACATTACGGCAAGCCCATGGACATCGAATGGGCCACGGAGAAATCTCTGCCGTACAAGGGCGACCTGTACATCGTACAGAGCCGACCCGAAACCGTCTGGAGTTCGAAAAAGGCCAAGCCGGTCGTAGCCCCGAAGGCCAGTGCGCTGGAGTACATAGTGGCAGGGCTCGTGGAAGGAAAAAAGATCCGATAGAGACCGAAGAAAACCCAAACAGGCGACTGGTACTCCCTTGCGAGAACACGGTCGCGTATTCTTTCGACAAGGCCCGGGCTCTCGAAGATCCGGATTGGCAGCGATTGGCATCTTGCCGGTCGTTGCCTCAAGGACCGGCACAGGGAGCCCGGCGTTGCCGATACGCTGCCGCATTTGTGCAATGGAGCACTTGCACGATACGCTCAATTCGGTAAGGAGATCAATGCATGAAAGAATTGGCCGACTTTGTCAAAAGATGTGAAGACGAAGGAGAACTTCACCGAATTAAGACCGAGGTGGACTGGAATCTCGAACTGTCGCATATCGCAAAGCTCAACGAAGAAGCAAGAGGACCCGCGCTGCTGTTCGAGAACGTCAAGGGTTACGACATCCCCGTTCTGACAAGCGCTTTTACCACTGCTCGAAGGCTGGCCATCGGCCTGGGCTTGCCTGTGGATATGTCCATGAGCGACATGGCACGAGAATGGATGAAAGCGACCACCAAAGAGCTTGTCAGACCTAAGATGGTGGATTCCGGCCCGGTATTCGAGATGATAGTCAAGGGAGACGACGTTGACCTTGAAGCGTTCCCCGTGCCGTACATGTATCCGCTGGACGGAGGCCGATTCGTAGGCACTGCCGTGTACTTGGTGACGGAAGATAAGGAAACGGGCTGGACCAATCTGGGAACCTACCGCATGCAAATCCATGATCGCAACCATTGCGGCATTCAGATCATCAAAGGCAAGCACGCGGATTTCCACTTCAATCAGCACAAAAAAGACGGAACCAAGATGCCGGCCGCAGCAGTTATCGGGTGCGACGTGGTCCATTTCTTGGTGTCTTCCACTCTTGTCTCCGCCCAGCTCGACGAGTACGACATCATCAGCTCCCTGCGAGCCGAACCGTGTGAGATCTTCAAAAGCGACTTGACGGGACTGAAGCTGCCGGCCAACGCGGAGATCATTCTCGAAGGATGGGTGGACCCCAAAGATCTCAGAGAAGAAGGCCCGTTCGGCGAATACACCGGATACTACTCGGGCGCAAAAGGAGAGGAATGGCCCAAACAGGTGCTCCATGTGGAGAGAATCCTCCGCCGCAAAAAGCCGATCTTCTGGTCCACCACCGTTGGCAAGCCAATCACGGACACCCACATGATTCAGTCGCTCAATAGGACCGGCACCCTGTGGACTGACTTGGAGAACATGAGAGTTCCGGGAATCAAATCGGTGTACATTCCGCCCGAATCTACCGGCCGATTCTGGGCCATCGTGTCCGTGGAACAGAAATACCCCGGTCACTCAAACCATGTGGGCAACGCGGTAATCGCCACGACAACTGGTCATTACGGCCTCAAGGGAGTGATCGTGGTGGATCATGACATACCCGCGGACGATTGGGACAGGGTCATGTGGGCCCTTTCGGTCCGGTTCGATCCCCTCCGGGACGCCCAGATAATCAAACGCGGGCGCTCGACGCCTCTGGATCCGGCCCTGCCCATTGACGCCAGACAGATCACATCCAGGATCATCATGGACGCGTGCACTCCCTATGAATGGGAAAGGAAACCCCAGGAGATCTTTCTGGATCCGGCAATGAAGGAAAAGGTCATTTCGAGATGGAAGGAATACGGCCTTGCCGACAAAGGGGTGATGCCAGTCGGCAAGCATAATCTCTGAGTCGTCTAAGGAGGGCTCCACAGGCCGACTGTGCCCCAATCAATGGCGACATGATCGGAAAGTTTTCTTTCATGACTCGCCATTTCAACATAAGGTCCCGACGCCCCTTCATCGCACTTCCCGTCGGGACCTTAAGCCCCTCTCCTCGGAGATAATTCCAGGTGTTCTCAACGGAGGCTTGAAGGCACATGAAACCGATTCGCTACACGGACAGCATCACTAATGAATTCAGGTCCAATGGATATTGGACCGACGAGACCTTCACCGATTTCTGGCTGAAAAACGCCAGGGAACGCCCGAACGCCGAGGCCTTGGTTGATTCGACCATGCGCATCACATGGAAGGAAGCCGCCAGGCTTATGGACCGCTTCGCCCTGGCATGGGCGGACATGGGCCTGGAGAGGGACGACCGAGTGATCCTTCAATCACCCAACTGCGCGTACGGATTTCTGGCGAGGATCGCATGCGAAAGAGCGGGGCTGATCAATATCACGGTCATGCCCTATCTGCGCCACAAAGAGCTGGATCACATCATCAACAAGATCGACCCCAGGGCGATCATTGTGCCGGGCGTGTACAGGAAGTTCAACTACGTGGAGATGGTCGAAGACCTCAAGAAGCAACATCCCGGCCTGAAGTACACTTTTCTCCTTGACGACACGTTTGAAGGCCCGCTGCCCGAAGGCACGTACTCTCTGCGGAAGATAGCCTCAGAGCCTTGGGAAGAAAAGGTCAACCCCGCTGTCCTCGAACGGAGACGCTTCCATTCCACCAACGATGTGGGAGCCCTTACCAGCACCAGCGGGACTACCGGTGTGCCCAAGATAGTTGAATGGCCCCTCGCTCCGAGAGTCATCACCTCCAAGTGCCGCTGCGAGATCTGGGACCTCAACGCCAACGACACGGCCATGGCAGTGGCTCCTTTTGCAGGAGGAGCTGCCGGAACCCTCACGTACTTTGCCGCCCCTTTGGTGGGGGCCAAGGTTGTGCTCCTTGAGGAGTTCACGCCCGAGGGCGCCCTGGAAATGATCCGGAAAGAGAAGGCCACCTGCATCGGTGTTGTGCCCACCCATCTGATTCGCATGCTCGAGTGCGACTTGAGCAAGTACGATCTGTCTTCGCTCAGGTTCATACGTTCCGCCGGCGGATACCTTCCCCCGAACGTGGCACTGGAAGCTGAAGAGCGTTTCGGAGCGAAAATCACCTCCGATCTGGGAACTCAGGATGTGGGCTCCGTTTCCGGCTGCCATGTTACCGACCCGGGCGACGTGAGGCGCCGAACGGTGGGCAAGCCGTTGCGAGGCAACAGGATCAGGCTGCTCGATGCAAACGGAAAAGAGGCGCCCGAGGGAGAGCCCGGAATCCTGTACATGCGCGGGCCCCATTCCCCGGCCGGGTACTGGAGAGACCCGGAGACTACCCGTGAAGTGTTTGACGACGACAACTGGACCACCACCGGGGACATCGTGAAGCTGGAAGAAGGCCGCATCTGGATTATGGGACGACAGAAGGACGTGATCATCAGAGGCGGTCAGAATATCTATCCTGCCGAAATCGAAGGTCTGTTGAACGAACACCCGAAGGTAGCATCCATTGCCATTGTTGCAATGCCCGACCCGGAGTACGTGGAGCGCTGCTGCGCTTACGTAGTTCCAAAGGCCGGCGAGACCTTCACCTTTGACGAGATGGTCTCTTTCCTGAAATCCAAGCAACTTGCCATGTACAAGTTGCCGGAACGTCTGGAAATTATTGACGCCATGCCCACAGTGGGCGACTCGGGCAAGATAGACAAAAAGGTCCTCAAGAAACGGATCGAGGACAAAGTGGCGGCAGAGGGGAAGTCGTGATGGATCGCGTCATCCTGATCATTTCCACTCTGGATACAAAGGGTCCTGAAACTCTGTTCCTCAGGGATTGCGTGCGAAACAAGGGGGGCAACCCCCTTCTCCTGGACCTGGGCATGTCGGCCGATTCTCCGGAAGCGGACGTTTCGTCGGGGGACGTTGCCAAAGCCGCAGGCGCTAACATCGAGGAAATACGGGCTTCAAGGGAGCGCAAGAAGATCACCCGACAAATGATCAACGGCGCGGTGAATATGGCGAAGGACCTCTTGCAAGAGGGGCGATTGGCGGGAGTGATTGGTCTTGGGGGCTCTACCGGCAGTCTTATGGCCACTGACGTGATGCGCGCTTTGCCGTTTGGAGTCCCGAAGTTGATGGTGTCCTCCACTGCCGCGCTGCCGGGATTGGCAACCCGTTACATCGGAACCGGGGATCTGGCCATTCTCCACACGGTCATCGAGATCTCCGGCCTCAGCCGTCCTATGAAGAACCTGCTTGATCGGGCGGCCGGAGCCATAGTGGGCATGTCGGCCGCCGAGCCTCTCACGGTCGAGTCTGCCCGCGAGAAAGGCAAGCCTCTGGTGGCCATGTCAATGTTCGGCCCCACTGAGCGATGCGCACAGCACGTGAGGGAAAAGCTGGAGAAACAAGGCTTCCACGTGATCGGATTCTCCGCTGCGGGAGTGTGCGACCGCGCCATGGAAGAGATGATCCGCACACGCTTCTTCGATGCGGTTGTGGACCTCGCCCCCGGCGGAGCCGGCGAAGAGATCCTCGGCGGCATGAGAGCTGCAGGACCGGAGCGTCTCACCTGGGCAGCTAAACTTGGGATTCCGCAAGTGGTGGCTCCAGGAGGGGTCAATCTCACAAGCCCCAGAAAGTCCCATTACAAGCCTGAGCACCACCAGCGACGAAAGTTCGATCTGGACGAGCTTAGAACCTTTCTGCGCGTCTCGGATGAAGAGATGGAACAAGTGGCAGGCGTGTTTGCCGAAAAACTCTCATCCGCAGCGGGACCCATAGTGTTTCTGTTTCCGACCAAGGGGTGGTCTTCGGTGGATCCGCCTTCCGGCCACATGTTCGACGAGGCGCAGGACAGATTGTTCCTCGAGGTGCTCCGTGCGAAAGCCGCTCCCAACGTGGAAATCCGGGAGGTCGAGGCCAATCTGGAGGATGATGCCTTTGGTGATGCCGTTTGCGAAGCGTGTCTCAGAGTGTTTCCGAAGCCGGAATGACAACGGGAGGCGCAACAGTATTGTGTAAAGCAAGATTGAGTGCGGCCCCGGCTCGATTGTAGGGGCGACCGGCCGGTCGCCCCTACGCAGGGACCTGGATCGCTGTCGGTCCCGTGGATAATGACCGGCAATATGCCGGTCCTACCGCAGTTCAGAGGGTGCGGTGACCAACGACAACCGCACCGGTCAAGACCTTTTCTCGATCGATGCACTAAGCTCTTGCACCATCGCTGTGCAAAGAGTATTCTCCGAAAGGAATGCCGGCTCGGGATTGTTTTTCTCATCCTGTGCCCGCAGGGAGGCTGACATGATAGTCAAGAACTGGATGCTGCCTCAGCAATATTCCGTAACAAGCGACGCCCTGGCGGTCGAGGCTGCCATGCTGATCGAGCAGCACAACCTCAAAATGCTACCGGTAGTTGACGGAGGCCGCTTGAGAGGCGTGGTTCACCGCAGGGATCTCAGCGAAGCGGCCCGTTGCGTGAGCGGAAGCGGTGACGTTTGCGAGATGAACTACTTCAGGAACAAGCTCAAGGTGAAGGATGTGATGGTCCGGATGCCGGTAACCGTGTCCATCGGCGACACCGTGGAAGACACGCTGATCAAAGGAAGAAAACACATGATGAGCACCTTTCCCGTGCTGGACGACGACAGGGTGGTGGGCGTGGTTTCCGACCGGGAGATATATGTCACCCTTTACAAACTCCTGGAAGCAGGTCAGCAGAGAGTCCGAATCACCTTGAAAAACGTTGTGCTTCAGCAGGGGACGCTCTCGCAGATCCTTCGTATCGTGGACGAAAGCGGCGGCGTTCCGTCGGCAATATTCACCGTGCCTGAGAACAAGTCCGGCAAGGTTAGGGTGGTATTGAGGGTCATCTCTGACAAGCCTCATCGGATCAGAGAGGCTCTGGTGAAGGCAGGTTACGCCATCCTCGAGTTCAACTGAGGCCCGAATCGAGAAAGAGCCCGGAGGAGGATTCTTCCCCAGATCCGGCCTTTTCATAATAAAAGGGGTGTGCCCCATAAGCCGTTGCCGGAATTCCTGACCGCTTGGCCTTCGGTAGGGGCGGGTTTCAAACCCGCCCATGCTCGATCAATCGGACCAGAGTTTCGGAAAGCGCTATGAAGACCCCGCATACAGCATAGGAGGGAGAGCAGATGCTCCTACCCAAATTTGAGTATCATGAACCGTCGACGCTGCAGGAGGCGTTGAAGCTTTTGTCCGACTTGGGAGGCAATGCCAAGCTGCTGGCAGGCGGAACCGATCTCTTAGTACGGATGAAACGGAAGATCGACAAGCCTTCGCACGTGATTTCCTTGGCCAGGATTCCGGGTCTCGACGAGATCGTTCCGCGCAACGGACATTCCGTCACCATCGGCTCGGCGGTTTCAGCCGCCAAGCTTGCCGGCCACGAGCTTCTCAGCGACAGGTTTACTCCCCTGGCCATGGCTGCCGGCCGTCTGGGAGCGCCGATGATTCGCAATCGGGCCACAATCGGAGGCAACCTCGTCAACGCTCGCCCTGCAGCGGATCTACCCCCCGCGTGCATGGTTCTCGACGCGACGCTCAAACTCAAAAGCGCTTCACGCGAGCGGGAGGTATTGGTCAACGAGTTCTTTCGGGGACCAGGCGAGACGATCATCGAACAAGATGAACTGTTGGTGTCCATTGACATCAACACCCCCGCGCCGTGGAGCGGAGGCTCGTACATCAAGCTGGGAGCCAGGAAAACCCTGGAGATTTCCATGGTTAACGTCGCGGTTATGCTCACTTTGCAATCCCCCGACGGTTCGATAACCGACGCCAAGATAGCCCTCGGCGCGGTTGCGCCCACTCCGGTTCGTGCACTGCTCGCCGAGAAACAGCTCATAGGAGCTACTCCATCCGAAGCGCTATTCGAGAAGGCAGGACAGGTGGGAGTGGGCACGTGCAGCCCCATCACCGATCACCGTGGCACCATGGAATACCGCTGCATGATGATCGAAGTGCTCACCAAGAGGTGCCTCATGCAGGCCTTTGAACGGGCAAAATCATGGCGACCCGGACGATAGGTATCGGGGAGGAGTAAAGCGCGAAAGATCTTCCTTGCGGGGATCAGGCGATAACCGCTTGATTTAGCACCGGCTTCCTTGGATTGCGTTCATCGGGAGCGCCACCGGATTGTCTCCTTGACGGAACGCGCGAGAAGCGAGCCGGCATCGTCGGGCGGGAATGGTCCGACTACCTTGGAAAACAACTCCGAATTTTGGGGACAACAAATGAAACGAATAATTCAGATGACTGTCAACGGCGAACCGGTTGAGCTGGCCATAGAACCCAACCGGACGCTTCTGCAGGTGTTGAGGGAAGACTTGGAACTGACTGGGACCAAGCATGGATGCGGCCTTGGTGACTGCGGAGCGTGCACGGTGATACTAGACGGCGCGCCGGTGAATTCCTGCTTGGTTCTCGCTGTTCAGGCCAACGGCAGGGAGGTGCTGACTATCGAGGGCCTCGAGGAGAACGGCGATCTCCATCCCATTCAGAAGGCATTTGTGGAAAAGGGCGCAATTCAGTGCGGGTTCTGCACCTCAGGGATGATCCTTTCGGCCAAGGCCCTGCTGGATCACAATCCCAGGCCCTCCGAGATTGACATTCGGACGGCCATCTCGGGCAACCTTTGCAGGTGCACCGGGTACCAGAAGATCGTCGAGGCAATACAAGCGGCATCAGAGACCATGGCAGGAAGCGGAGGTGACGCCAGATGACCGAGTTCCGGGTTCTCAATTCCAGGGCGCCCAGGGTGGACGCTGCTGGCAAGGCTACCGGCCGCGCGAAGTATGCAGACGATCTGACCATGCCGGGCATGCTTTACGGTGCGATTCTCCAGAGCCCCATAGCTCACGGGAAAATCTTGAACATCGATACCTCCAAGGCCAAAAAGCTGCGCGGGGTCAAAGCAGTTGTAACTGCCAAAGAAGCAGGTCTCGTTAAGTACGGGGTTTCTCCGGCGCGTTACGACGAGACTCTGTTTGCCCATGACAAGGTCCGCTACGTGGGAGACGAGATCGCGGCAGTTGCCGCAGTTGACCTGGAAACCGCCCAGGAAGCCGTTCAGCTCATCAAGGTGGACTTCGAGGAACTCCCAGCGGTGTTCGACATGTTTGAGGCCATGAAAGAAGGGGCGCCTCAGCTCCATGACGAGTATCCCAACAACATAACCGCTGAGGTGCACCAGGAGTTCGGCGACACTGAAGCAGCTTTTGCCGAGTGCGACTTCGTAATGGACCACACGTTCCTCAATAAGCGACAGGATGCGGCATTCATCGAGCCGCACGCGTGCATTGCAGTGTTCGACCTTGACGGCAAGCTCACGCTGCACACGGCTACTCAGGTGCCTCACTATGTGATGCGCACCGTCGCGATGGTGTTGGGAATTCCGGTGGGTAACGTGCGCGTGGTCAAGCCTTATGTCGGCGGAGGCTTCGGTCCCAAGGCCGAGGCCACACCTCTGGAGATGGGCGCCGCGCTCCTTTCGAGACAGACACTCAAACCCGTGAAGATGGTTTATTCCAGGGAGCAGGTATTCCTTCACAGCCGAGCCAGGCACCAGTTCTACGCGGAGATGAGTCTCGGCATGAAGAACGACGGGACCATGGTTGCCCTCAAGAACAAGGCAGTTCTGGACGGCGGCGCGTACACGAGCTTCGGCATTGCTACGGTTTACTATTCCGGCTCCCTCTTGGGCGGACCGTACAAGCTCAAGGCGATGAAATACGACGGCTACAGGATTTACACAAACAAACCCGCTTGCGGTGCGCAGCGCGGTCACGGCGGCGTGGCGCACAGGGCCGCATTCGAGCAGCTTCTGGACAAGACCGCAGTAAAGCTCGGCATGGATCCCATCGAGCTGCGGTTGAAAAACATCATGACCACGGGTGATGTGACCATCAATGAGCTGGACATGTCCAGCCTCGGGATGAAGGAGTGCATCGAGGCCGTCAGGAACGGCTCCGATTGGAATAACAAGAAGGGCAAGCTCCCCAAAGGCAAGGGAATCGGCATGGCCTGCGGGTTTTTCGTGTCGGGCGCCGGGTATCCCATTTACCGCTCGGACACGTATCATTCCACGGTCGTGATCAAGATGAGCGAGGACGGCGGAATCGTGAACGTGCTCACCGGCTCCGCTGAGATCGGACAGGGCTCGGATACGGTGGTGGCCATGATTGCCGCCGAAACCCTGGGCGTTCCTTTGGAGTGTGTTCGAGTGACCTCGGGAGACACGGATCTGAGCATGGATCTGGGAGCTTACTCAAGCCGGCAGACCCTTATGACGGGACATGCCACAAAAGAGGCTGCGGAGCAGGTCAAGAAGCAGATCGTCGATGTGCTGGCCCACGAGATGAATTGTCACCCTTCCTCGATTGAATTCCGCAACGGAAAGGTGCTTTTTGACGGAGGTCCCGGCGATTTCCGCCATATCCGCACCAACTACGTCAAGGAGCATCGCGGCTGGACCGATCCGCCCACCGATGATTACCTCACGTTCAAGGAAGCGGCCAGGATAGCGTATCTCAAACTCGGCACCCTCGTGGGAACCGGAAAGTACAAGCCCCCGCGGCTCGGCGGCGCGTACAAGGGAGCTGCTGTGGGAACGTCGCCTGCATACGGCTGTTCCGCCCAGGTGGTCGAGGTCACGGTGGACATGGAGACCGGCCAGGTCACGGTAGATGACATGACGGACGCTCATGATTGCGGTTTGGCGATCAACAGAACATCGGTTGAGGGACAAATGCAGGGGTCGCTCTCGATGGGGCTGGGCGAGACCTTATTCGAGGAGGTCAAGTTCGACTCCCGCGGACGGATACTCAACCCGAACCTTGGCGAGTACCGCATCCCCACAGCTCTGGACATGCCCAATGTCAACTGCATCATCGTCGAGTCCAATGAGCCCAACGGTCCGTACGGCGCAAAGGAGGTGGGCGAAGGAGCAATAATGCCCACCATCCCGGCAATACTAAACGCGATTTACGACGCAACCGGCGTTCGTATCAATGAATTGCCCGTCACATCGGAAAGACTCTTCATGGCTCTCAAGAAGAAAGAGGGCGTGTGATACCGACAGCCATGTCTTCCGGGGCATGGCTGTCGGCATTACTCCTCTTTGGGAGGAGGCTCCTCTTTGGGGGGAGCCTGAACGACGAATTGCGGAAAAGCGTGTATGGGCACGTTTCCGTGTTCGATAGTCAGTTTGTAAACGCCCGGCAGCAAAGTGATCCCGTCCTTGGAGCAGGAAAGCCCCGTATTGTCCCATTCCATCTTGTATTTCCCCTTGGTTGCAGGGACGAAGCGCCTCGAATCAGGATCTTGTTTCCATACCGACAGATAGGGTTCGAGCCTGGGGGGAAGCATCACAAAACTCTTCTCGATGCGGAATCGAGCACCGAACCTGGTCTTTTTGGCCACGCATTTCTCGTCACTGACGAGCAGTTGCGCTACATAGTCCTTGCCCTCGCGCATGCTCCTGAGACCTCGGCAAAGGGTCTTGGCCCTGATCAGGCAATCCTTGGGCCATTGTCCGGCCTCTTGGTACGTGCCGAAAAATCTTACATTTCCACTGGCTCTGGCCGCTTCCGGCAGTTCGGCCAGACGCACGCTCTTGATTTGCCAAAAGCCTCCGTTCCTGGTGAATCTGACGTCCGCATAATCCGAATCGAGATGGCCTTCGCCGGCACTCTTCATCTGCACTTTGACCTTATCCGCCGGCGGATTTGCGGTGCTTACGTATGACCCGTCGCCTTCAAGAAACCATTCGCGGGAGTACCTGTTAAGATAGAGCGTTCCCTTGAAATCCAGGTCGAAGGGTCTGGCATGAGTGCCGCTGCCTCCGGGGGTCATCCGGGGGCCTGTGATTCTGCCCTCGACCCGGCAGAATTCATACCATTCCTCGTTGTTCAGGTCCGGATTCCAGCCTTTGTCCTGCGCCGCGACTGGGCCAGCCATACAGAACATGGACAGAATGCACGCTATAGCAAGATTGCCTGTCAACCTCATGGGAAAAACCTCCCCGCGCTCGTCCGTGCCGTCCCCGGCGTTGCAGACGAATGGGAGCAATCGCCCCGGCACGTTTGAGCCGCGGGGACATCATGACATTCCGGGGGCTTGGCGCCAAGAGAAAAGGAAGCAAATTGCCAAATTCGCGGCCGCTCAGTCTCGCATAGGCAAGGATTCGGTCCAGGCGTGCCTGAAAAACAGTGCGTCCACCCACAATTGCTCCTTTGACTCGTAGTCGTACTCAACGTTATAGAGTCCTCTCAATCCGAATCCTCGTTCACGGAGCAAGCCGTAGATTTCATCGAACAATGGCTGCCCAGTGAAGCAAGGGATAAGAAGCATTTGAAGTATGACGATGGATGACTGCTCAAGGGTCTGCCGGGCGCCGGCTATGACCTCTCTTTCCATGCCTTGAACATCAATCTTTACTGCTATGGGCTGAACGAATTCTCTCCCGGCGGCCCATGAATCGAGCGAGATTGTCGGAACCTGAATCGTTGTGCATTCTTCGAGTTCCCGGAAAAATGACCTCTTGGAATCAAGCAGCAGAAACGAACTCCAATAGTCGGATGAGATTATGTGGAAATCCTGGGTGCCCTCACTGGAACTTACGGCCACATTGTATCCGTCAAACAGCTCATCGGCTCCCATTTCGGCCATCAGCCTGGCATAGGCTGACGGATTGGGCTCAAAGGCATGGATTCTCGTCCTTGGGTGCATTTGGCGTATGTCACGGGAAATGGTTCCGCGATACGCGCCTATGTCCAGGAAGGTGCCAATCTCCACGCCCGCAAGGTAATCGAACGCGGAGGGAGGAATAAGACCGATTGCGAGCCCCCGGCGAGCCAAGAAGGCTTTGAGCCGGCGTTTGAGCCACTTGGGAGACCACCTGACTATGCTTGGCACGTGCGGCATTTGCGAAATCCCGGCGGGAGACCCGTTTCTGTTTCATGCCTGGAGGGGCACGGATTACTGAGGGAATTCCGAGTCATCGGAGTACGCGCGCGAGGACAGCCGCTCTTCTACAACTGCCCGAACCGCATCTTCCAGAGTTTCTACGATCTTCCGACGGAATGCCCTCAGTTCCTCCTGGAGAACCAGTTCCAGCGCATGGGGCAATTCCGCTTTGATTATTTCCACAAGGATTTCGCGGACTGAGGACACCATATCGCCTCGAAAAGTTTTCAGCCGCTCATCAAGCTGGCCGGTGACGATCTGCACCACATCATCAGTAGTCACTATCTGTATTTGCTGCATGGTCGGGACTCCCGGTTGCGAATGATGAATCCATACAGCCCGGGCAGTGGCGCTGTCAACCATTTTGTCCGGCAAGGCATTTCGGGCACAAGCTATAGGCCGGGGTAGCCCGACAAAGATGCCGGGCAGAGCCCGCCCTACGGGAGCTAGCGAACCCGCGACCGTATTCACGAAACGAAGTGCTAAATGGGGTACGAGGCCGATTGAAGGGGCGACCGACCGGTCGCCCTGCCCCGGGCCCGGCATCTCTGCCGCTCACCTGTCGAATGACTGGCAGAATGCCGGTCCGATTGTCGCAGCAATTGGCCGCGTCTCCTAACCGATCGGAACGCGCCAAGATGTTTCCGAAATCGCATACTTAGTGGTCCGTTTCCTAAATACGGTCACGTATTTTTTGCTTGAGCGCGAAATGAAAGTGCGATCTATGGTTGCCTCCAAAAGGAGGACCGCGAAATGCCGCGCAGAAGTCCATTCATCATCGCGCTGTCCTGCACCGAGGAGCAGGTTCTCGTTGAAAGATCCAGGCAATACACAGCCTCTTATTGCAAGGTGGTCCGCGCCAAAATCATTCTCCTTGCAGCTTCCGGCATGGAAAACGAGCAGATCTCTCAGGTCCTTGGCGTGCGGCGCGAGGTCGTCTCCAGATGGCGCAAACGGTTCCATTACCAACGGGTGGATGGTCTGGATGACCGACCAGGGCGCGGCCGACCGCGCTCTTTTTCCCCCTGAGAGCATTGTGGAAATCAAGGCTCTCGCCTGCGAACTCCCCGTCAGATTGGGGCTCCCCTTTTTCCCGTCTCAGTGCGGAGTCTTCCACGGGGGTGTTCAAATCGGCGATAAGCTATTGATATAGCGGGCCAATATGA
>DYLG01000026.1 GCA_020722215.1 Desulfomonile tiedjei | reverse complement strand
CCAGGTCCTCGAGGGCAACAAGCTCAGGCTTAGACCACCCCGGGAAGTGGTGGACGAGGTTGAAGAGGCGATCCGCAAGTACAGGCCGGAGGGTTTTGAATTCGTCGACTCGGTCTTCAACATGCCGTACGATCATTGCGTTGAAATCCTGGAAGAAATCGTGAGGCGGCCGTGGAAAGCGCGCTTCACCGCCATGGGGGTCAGTCCGAGGAGACTGGACGTCTCTTTCTTGAATCTTATGTGGAAGGCGGGATTCACCTCATTCATGATCACGCCCGAGGCGGCATGCGAGACGATGATAAGGAACTACGGAAAAGGATTTTCGCTGGAGGATGTGATCCGAGCGTCGGAGGCCATAAAACATACGCGCTTCACCGCAATGTGGTATTTTCTCATTGGCGGGCCTGGAGAAACGAACGAGACGCTTCAGGAGACGCTTGACTTCAATATGAAGTACCTCAGACTGGATCAACGGCCGCCCTACAATATCTCCAATTTTTGGTTAGGGGTGCGTCTTTATCCGGGAACGCGGCTGTGGAACATAGCCATGGAGGAGGGCTTTGTTAACGAGCGGAGCGATCCTCTCGATCAGCTATGGTATCTGTCCGAGAAGCTGGATCTCGAACGAGCCGTCCGGCAAATGGTGGATGCAGCGCGCATATGTCCGGAGATTTCTCTGGGGTTCGACGAGAGGTTCCTCGCTTTGTCGGGCATGATCTCAGCCGTGGGAGACCTGTTTGGTATGCCCAAACCGTACTGGAGGCACACCTGGGGAATCAATCAGCTATTGATAAAGGCCCGCCTTCGTTTCATTTTCGGACCGCCCAAAGTGGTCCCGCTGTTGAGGAGCTATCTCAGGCGCCAGGGATATCGCGGTCCGCTCCTCGATGAAGAGCCTTGAACAAGGGGTCGGGTATGCACGAACAAATTGACCGTTTCAACAGGCACATTCTGCTCAGAATGATCGGCCCTGAGGGTCAGAAGAGAATCGAGGCGTCCCGCGTATTCGTGGCAGGTTTGGGCGCTCTGGGCAGTTTGATTTCCATCCTGCTGGCTCGCGCTGGGGTGGGCTTCCTCAGAATTGCAGATCAGGACAATCCGGAACTCCATAATCTTCACAGGCAAGTCCTCTATGACGAAGCGGACCTCAACCGCGGCTTATCGAAGGCCCAAGTGGCAGAGGAACGTCTCAGAGCGGCCAACTCCAGCGTTGAGATCCACGCGGTGACAGCGGCCGTCGGAGCGGACAACGTTGAGGAACTCACCGAGGGAGTTGACGTGGTGGTGGACGCTCTCGACAACATCCGAACGCGATACTTTATCAACGATGTTGTCCTCAAACGTGGCATTCCTTACGTGTTCGGCGGTGCCGTGGAAGCTGCGGGAAACGTCATGACAATAATCCCGGGCGAAACCCCTTGCCTGCGATGTCTCTGGCCGGACTCCTCCGCTGTTTCGGGGCATCCCACTGCGGCCACCCACGGGGTGCTATCGTCGGCCGCAGCCACGGTAGCGGCCATTGAAGCGACAGAGACCCTCAAACTTCTTGCCGGCCGCACAGAAGACCGTCTTCGCGGGCTCTTGGTGATGGATCTGTGGCACGGCTCGTTCCATGTGGCCCATGTTGAGCGCGATCCCCAGTGCATCTGCAACGGAATTCGTCCTTGAACATGGCGATTGCCGAGGGACCATCGGAACTATAGTCGTTGCCAAGAGAAATTCCCGATTTGTTGGTAGGGGCGGGTTTCAAACCCGCCCGTCGGCCAGATTCATTCGGAAGGAAATTCTGGCACGCGCTATACTCCCCGGTGTCAACGCTGTTGGCAGCCGGATCTTTCCTATTTTCAGGCGCTTGACGCAATGAGCGCCCGGGCTGCCGCAGTTCGTCGCTCAAATGGAAGACGGGGTTCGGTGACGAGACGACAAAGTCTTGTGACTCCGGCGTGTTAGCGAGTCTCTCAATATGGTATGGATCTTGTATCGATTTGCCCAGGAGATTGTCGGGCTCCGAATAAACCCGCACCGGACGCAAAGGAGAACATAAGATATGTCACGCATCCGCAACGCTGCCGCCAGACTCGTGCTCATCGGTATTGTCGCCGCCCTTGTCTCAACGGCATGTCTCCGTGACGCAGAAGCCGCATTCCGGTGGTACGGCGAGGACTACTATTGCCAGAGGCTGGCCAGATACATTCATTTCTACGTGAACAAGGAGCGCGAGCGCAGGGGGATTGCGGCCCTGGAAAGGTCCGTCACCTGGAATTGGGTGGCATGGAATCATGACAAGAACATGTATCGGACCGGCGTGTTCGCTCATGAGTCATCGGCCTTTCCCAGCGGATGGAGTACTGTGTGGGAGCGCTTCAAACAGGGTCACCCGGTCCTGACCAGCTACAGATACGCGGAGAATATCGCGTGGCGGTCGAGTTACAGCTCCAATTACCAGACCGCTGCCAAGACCTATGTCAACATGTGGATGAACAGCAGTGGCCACAGAGCGAACATCCTTGATCCCAAGCTCAAGTACATGGGTGTCGCGTTTTGTCGAGGATATGCAACCCAGTTCTTTGCCAACCAGGTGGGGAGAAGAATCAACTAAGGCCTATCCCGAGACACCTTTGTCATTTCCGCGCAGGTGCGACCTACCCCTGATCCCGTTGTCCGGACTTCATTTCCTGCAGAAGGGTCAAGACCGCCTGATAGTGCTCCTCATCCGTCATGCGCTCCCGGAAAACCACCGCTTCGTGATCGATCAACTGGGGAAGAGCGAGGTCCATTCCTTTGCGGAGAAGGGCCTTGGCCGCAGTGACCGCGCCCGGCGGCATGGAGGCCACGGACCGCGCCATCGATACAGCTTCCTCGAGAAGTCTTTCGCTAGGCACAATGCTGTTGACAAGACCCATTGCCAAAGCCTCCTCAGCGCTTATCATCCGGGCGGTGAAAACAAGCTCTGCAGCCCTGCCGTACCCTATGAGCCGCTGCAGAAGGAAGCTGCTGCCGAATTCCGGGGTGACGCCCACTCGAACGAAAGCCGCAGAGAAGCGCGCTCTGTCGGACGCAATACGAATGTCGCACGTGAGCGGCATGGTCATGCCCCATCCTACGGCCACCCCGTTGATCGCTGCAATCATGGGCTTCGGAAAATTGACGAAAGAGTGCACAAAATCCTCTGATGCAAAGGGAGGCTTTCGCCCGGTTCTTCGGAATTCCTCATACACCTCCCTGAAGAGATTCAGATCGGCCCCCGCACAAAAGGCTTTCCCGGCGCCTGTTATCACCACGGCCCTTGTCTCCTGGTCCGCTCGAAGTGTCCGCAAGACTTCCATCAGTTCTTGACGCATCTGCTCGTTGAGCGCGTTCATGACTTCGGGCCTGTTGAGCGTAATCAATGCCACGCGCTGCTCGTGGCGGACAATAATGGTCTGGTAGGACATGATTTTCCCTCCCGTAATCCAGTCCGACCGGCGTCGCTTTCTTTATCGCCGCAACCCTTCTTGTAGCCGAGAGACTTCGAGATCGTCGACTTTCGCGGATAATGTCAAGAAAAACAGTCCCCTCGGTCGGTTTGCGTCGGTCTCCGCTCCCGGGCATGGAACTTTCTTCGAGAAGAGTGTAACCTGTAGTTCCGCACTGCGCACGATTTTCTACAGAACTGCGCGGGCGGATCACCTTCGATAAAGCCGCGCTCCCTGCGCATAAAAAGACGGAAAACCGCGAGCCTAAGTAGACGATAGGGGTATGACCATGATCCTGAAGAAGAATGCGTTGAGTTGTGCAATCCTGATCCTGGCGATCTTAGTTACTTCCCCGGCATTCCCCGCAGAGGACTCGGGGTGGCCCAGGGAGTTTGAAGCGTCCGGGAACAAGATTCTGGTATACCAGCCGCAAGTTGAAAGCTGGAAGGACCATTCGGTTCTGAAAGCAAGCATGGCGGTAAGTGTGACGCTCAAAGGCACGAAGAAGCCCGTGCTGGGCGCGTTGTGGATCGAAGCGGCCACGGACACGGATTTCGAGGAGCGGACCGTTACGATCAGTGACCTGAAGATCATCGATCTGAAATGTCCTGGGGCAGGGGATAAGACAGTCGATCGGGTAAAGAAGCTTGTCAAAGAAATTCTGGGCAAGAGGGCGGTCACTGTGGACTTGGACCGGGTCCTTGCCGCCATGGAGCGAAGTCAGGCCACTGCGGGCTCAGTAGCGGTCTCCAACCAACCTCCCACGATAATCGTCAGCAAGAGTCCGGCCGTGCTGCTGCTGTTTAACGGGGACCCTGTTCTGAGCCCCATTGAAGGGACGGATCTTCACTGGGCAGTCAACTCCAACATGTATGTATTCTTCCAGGCCAAGACATCCACCTACTACCTGTTGATCGGAGATCTGTGGCTCAAGACGACTGACCTCAAAGGACCGTGGGCTCCAGTCGATAAACTCCCGGAGGGTTTCTCCTCGATCCCGGACGAGGAGCAATGGAAGCCTGTGCTGGAACATCTCAAAGCGGAAAAGGCGGACAAGTCCGGTGCTCCCCGCGTGTTTGTCAGTACGAAGCCGGCCGAACTGATAGTCATAGAGGGCGAACCTCAGCTCAGCCCCATCTCCGGGACAAAGCTGCTCTACGTAAAGAACACCAAGAGCGATCTGTTCCTGTACGGCGAAGACGGCAAGTACTACTACCTCGTTTCCGGACGTTGGTTCCGCAGTGCCGGGCTGGACGGTCCGTGGTCTTCCGTCGGAAAGGATTTGCCCGCGGACTTCGCCCGGATCCCGGACGGCAATCCCAAAGAAGATGTGCTGTCTTCAGTTGCTGGAACTCCCCAGGCCAAGGCTGCCGTGGCTGAGGCTCAGATTCCCCGCAAGAAGAGAGTCAAGCGAGATGAGGCGCATCTGGACGTCACGTACGACGGAGACCCGAAGTTCGAACCGATCACGGGGACCCGCCTGCAATATGCCGTGAATACCCCGTTCGACGTGGTGCGCGTGGGGGACCTTTATTACGCGTGTTTCCAGGGCGTTTGGTTTGTTTCCACGACTCCCGACGGCCCATGGGTTGTGTGTGATTCGGTGCCCAAGGAAATCTATACGATTCCTCCGCAGTCTCCTTTGTACAACGTCACATACGTGAACGTGTACGATTCAACCCCGGAAGATGTGGAAGTTGGCTACACTGCCGGTTATGAAGGCACATACGTTAGCGACGGCGTTGCGGTGTACGGCACGGGTTACTGGTATCCGCCGTACTTCGTGCCGGGCGCGTGGCCGATTTACTATCCCCGCGGGTATCTCACCTACGGATACGGGGTGTACTACAACCCCTACACCGGGCGTTACGCTGCCACACATCAGGCGGGTACGGCATACGCGCAATGGGGGCAATCGGTGATAGGCAAGGGCGACCAGTACATCCATACCGGCCATATCACTACACCTATGGGAACTGTGGCCGGATTTGAGACATCCACCGGCGCCAAGGGAGCCGTCGCGGTTACGCCAAGGCACCACTCGGGAGCGGTCAAGACAGGCCAGGGCGATCTCTATGTGGGAAGAGACGGAAACATCTACAAACGTACTGACGACGGCTGGTCCAAGTACCAGGGTCACGGACAATGGAGCCCCGTTAAGTCGCCCCAGCCCCAGGCATCCCGGATTACCCCCGGGGCCGAGCGCGCTTCCAAACGCGCTGCGGAAGCTTCCCAACTGCCAAGGGACCCTCGCAACCTTCGGGGTGAACGCCCCGGCGACAGGACTCCGCCCAGAGACCTGTCATCGTCTGCCCCGCGACGAAAACAGGTCTCCACCCTGCCGGCGTTCAACGACAATCGCTCCGACGTGGTCAACCGGTTGCTCGATGAATCCTCTGCCAGGCGTCTGGGAGATGACAGAGCGCGGAAGTACCGCTCATATCAGCAGGGCTCGATTCAGAACAGACCGCGGTCGATAACGCCCGCGGCAGCGCGGTCTTTCCAGCTCCCCGCGTCAAGCCGGCAACCACGGTTCCGTTCGCCCTCCGGTCCGGCAAGGAGTTTTCATGCACCGCACGGGGGCCCGGGGGCCCGGGGTCGCCGCAGGTAAGTACTCGGTGCCTTGTGGCGCCAATACGGTTGAGTATTCGGATGGGATAAGCAACCCGTCCAACGGCCTCTGAGAGTAGGACCGGCATCTTGCCGGTCATTGGATAGGGAAGAGGCGCCCCTGGGTAGGGGCGACCGGCCGGTTGCCCTTATCCGCGATCCGATGAGAAAACCGACGCGGGGGTTGTCTTGCGACAGGACCCTACAGGGGAGTAGCAGTTCGGGATGACACATCCGCGTGCATCTGTTATAATCAGTCACAGTGATCGCGGAGCTGTAATGAGCCTGCAACGAGCACTAAACAGGGGGACACTGTAGGGGCGGGTCGCAATTTGTGAGAATCTCCCAAGCTCCCTGGGGGCGTAACGACATACGAAACGGCAGTCGGCGGGGGTGAACAGTGCAGGGGCCGTGGGGACGCACTAATCATTTCTCGTTCAGCCGTGACTGGGGGGATAGGGTGATGTTCTACAGGATCTGAGCCGTACGACGATCCCCGGGATGGACATCATGGCCAATCATCGAAGGATCAACGCAAGAGAGTTCGTGGACGATTTCCGTAGCAGGATGAGTGACGCTCAATTGATGGGAAAGTACGGGCTGACGTCTGAGCGTTTGAAGGGCGTCTTCGTAAGGCTCGTCGGAGCTGGAGCCATCAGGCGAGAAGAGCTGGAGGAGAGATCTCCGTACTACAACGATCCGAGCAAGCGGGTCAAGACCAGGAGATATGCCAGGGTTTCGGTTAGTGTCCCATTGCCGGCTTTCGAACTGGACAAGCCAAAGAGGAAGGCGCTGGTGAGGGACATGTCGGAAAAGGGGCTCCGACTTGCCGGATTCAGGGAGAGTATCGGCAAGGTGGGCGAAGTTAGACACCTCGTGATCCCTGCCGGCACTTTCGTCAATGCCGACGCCATACAGATGACGGCCGAGTGCCGTTGGATAAAGAAGTCCGGGACCGGAAGAGAGTATTACATTGCAGGGTTCGAGATAGTCTCCATTTCCCGCGACGGCCAGGAGAAACTTGCCAGGTTGATGGATCAGCTCTATCTGAGCGAGACCGCTTCAGTTGATCTTCAGGACTTGCCCACTGCCGAGTTGATAGCGGAGAATGATTATCTCTATGAGCAATACCACCAGGACTCGGAACAAGAGGCTCTGAAACAGCCTGCTGTTCTGGGTCAGAACGCTGTAGCCCCCATTTCGGTCAGACGAGTGCCCAGATACAAGCCGCAATTCAGGATACTCGTATATGATTTGCGAGACACGAGCTTCAGCGGGCAAGTTCGTGATATTTCGGAAAGAGGTTTGCAGGTCGCCGGAATCCCAACCAAGGTGCTCGAGGAGAAGCGTTTGCTCATCCAAACCAATAAACTATCCGACCTTCAGCCCGTCTCGTTCGATGCAGAATGTCGATGGGCGAAAACCGAAACCGAGCGCAATCTCTGCCTGGCCGGCTTTGAGATCACCCGAATATCGTCGGAAGGATTCTGCGAACTCCAGAAGTTAATCGAATGTGTTTCCTCACGGGAATAGTCCTTTATGCACGGGCGCGGGTGGATCTCCCGGATCACTGGAACCCGGCTCAACCGGATCGGGACCGACTGTCACCGACAAGCTCCGTGAACTTCTCCGGCTCCATGAGCACATAGGTTCCCGTGGCGGTCGTGCAAATTTCTCCGCGCGAATCCTTGATCTCTGCGGTAAGACTCACCCTGGAGCCCTTGTGGGATTCAATGCGGCAGCGCACCTCGATTTCCTGCTCAATGAAGAGCGGTTTGAGGAACCTTACGTTGAGCTGACCGGTGAGCCCCACTTTCTTCGTTAGATGGAAAGCGGTCCATCCCATGATTTCGTCGAACAGGCCGCTCTGAATTCCACCGTGAAGCACCCGGCCGAAACCCTTGAACACAGGGGTGGGCACCCAAGTGCAAACCAGTTCGTGGGGCTGACCGTCGGTTTCATAGAAGTTCAACTTGAGTCCCACCGGGTTCGTTGGTCCACAGAAAAAGCATCCTTCTCGTCCGTAGGGATTGGGGATGTGTTTCATTGTCCAAGACTCCTGCATGAAGCCGCCGCTGTGTCGATACCGCCGCGAGATGAAGACATGAACGATGTCCACGAATTGACAAGCAGATACCAACGGCGAGTCGTGGAACCGTAAGGCTTCATCTGGGCTCTGCCCACGATTGGGGACCGGTAGCGACAAAGATGCTATCCCGATCACGCGTTCCTTCGAGTCAAGGGGTGCCGGAACACAGGGACTGAAAGGTTAGAACTACAGGACGGCCGGAGGGAAAGTCAAGAAGGGCGTCACAGATAGCTGCCGCTCAGACCGGACAGATGGGGACCGATTTGCCGGCGCCTTGTTAGAAAGGTTCTCCGGGTACATTCTTGCGAAAAGGATTGGCCGATCCCCAGCCGATGTAGTACGATCTTATCGGATGGCAAGATGGAAGTTACATGCACAAAATGCGGCAGCCTGTCGCACATCCCGGACGCCAACGTGCCCATAGGCAGGTCGTACATGATCTGCCCCAACTGCAGAACGCGTATCAACATCTTCAAAGGGTTTAGCGTAGGGGCCACGATCCAGAACCTCGCCGGAGTGAGATTTTTCGCGGACGAAAACCAATTCCACGAGGAATACTGCGAGGCCGGCAGGATGTGGCGCGTCGTTGACGTAGTCCAGCCGTGCCCCGACAAAGGCAGGGGCAGAGCATGCGAGCTGGAAAATCGAGGACGCTGTCCGAATCAGCGGCTCATCCTGCGTCTCAGTGGATGCAGGACACTATTCAAGACTTGCCTGTATAGGGGCGGTCGTCGTATATTTGACAAGCTTCAGCGAAGCCCCGTCGGACAGCGACGCCTGTCCAGCGGTTGCGATGAGACGGCCGGAGCCGAAGCGCCTCGGCGCAAACAAGGAGCCGACAGGCCGGACGAGCCGCCCGAATATCAATGAGCGGTAGGTGTAGTCACCCCGCGCAATGATTGGAACTCACCCCGACGAATCAGACAGAAACCCTCATAATCGGAATGACTGCGCCGGTGAGGACGCCCCACCGCCCTTCTAAGAGAGCCGGCTGATGCGCGTTGTTTTCTGGCAGAACATGGTGAACCTTTCTCAGGCCACCCTGGTTCGGGCTTTGGCAAGTATGGACGGCTTCGAGGTCGCCTGGATCGTGGAGCATGAGGGTGGTCGGTCGTATTGGAATATCGCTGGCATAGGAGAAACCACGCTTATCACTGCACCCTCACCCGCGGTGGTGCGGGAACTCCTCGCGCAAAGAGAATCGGACTCGCTTCACGTTTTCTCGATGCACCACCATCCCAGGGGGTTGCCGATCTTATACGGGGCGTTCAAACGATGCACGGAGACGCAGGCAAAGATGGCGCTTCTGGGTGAGGGAACCGCATGGGGCGGTTTCAGATCGTGGCTCCGCTGGGCGCTTGACGCGTACACCCGGTTGCGCCGACAGGACAGAATAGGCTTCATACTGGCGCAAGGCATGCGGGCTGAGCCTTGGTTTCGCAGATGCGGGTACCCGGCAGCAAGGATTTTCCCCTTCGGGTTCTTCGCCGATTCCCTTGACTCGAATGCTACGGCGTTACCGGAGGAGAATCCGGAAACTTTTGAGATGATCTTCATCGGGCACTGCATCGCCCGTAAAGGCTTGGACATTCTTCTGAGCGCTCTGGCAGACCTCGGCCAGATCGATTGGCGACTCACAATCATCGGTGACGGAGAGAGACGAGCTGAGCTGGAATCCCTGTCCCGTCGCCTGGGGCTGTCGGAACGAGTGTCCTTCCTCGGCGCACTCCCCAACGCCCAAGCGCGGGCATGCCTTTCCAGGGCGGACCTGTTGGTCTTGCCCTCAAGATATGACAGTTGGGGCGTAGTGGTGAACGAAGCTCTTTTGAGCGGCGTGCCGGTGGTCTGCAGCAATATGTGCGGAGCAAAGGTCTTGTTGGGACGTCCTGAAAGAGGAGATGTCTTCGACCATAGAGACCCTGGTGCTCTTCGGCTTGTCCTGGCACGACGCATACAAATGGGCAAGCGAAGCCCTGAGCTTGCGGCCGGTCTGAAGGAGTGGTCAAGGGTTATCCAAGGCAAATCCATCGCTCGGTATTTCGCCGACATAGTCGATTGGGCCTATTTTGGCGGCGCTCGACCGATCCCCCCTTGGGAGGAAGGACCCCAGCCGGATGCAAAGTAATAACGAGGTGCGTTCAAAGGTGAACTGTTACTCGTCCGGCAACAACCTGGCATCACTCCCTGTGTGCCTGGAGCGCCTCCTTCGAGCCCGGGGCAGGTCCTATGAATCCGGGCGCGATCTTCCAGAGAATGAGCATGTAGAATCCCATGGTACCAAGGATGGCCGGCTGCAACGTCACAATGCGCTGCAGACCACAGAACAGGACTACTGATGCCAGTGCGAGAACCACCGGAAAGACGAAGTCGCCCCACTTGAATATGTTCAACCTGAATTGACAATATCCATACGTCAGCAACGTCATCACAAGCTTCGACAGTATGATCACAAGACAGGCTCCAGTAAGGCCGTAAGGTCCCATGAGGGTGACGCACATAACAAGGTTTGCGGTGGTGGTGAGCGCGGCAAATGCGAGCAACACCCTCGCTGCGCCGATTACCATCATCACGTAGGAGAACAGGTTGTTCTCAAACGACAATAGTATGGTCCACACAAGATATTGCTGCATCCATATCGCGTCCGAGTACTCCGAGGGATATATGAGTCCTATAATAGCGCGACTCTCTGCATGGAGAAAGAACATAACGGGGAACGCGGTGCACATGAGCCATCGTGCGCTCCTGCGGAGAAAAGGCGCGAGCTTCTCGCGCTCCTGCCACCACAGAGTGGCCAGGAGGGGAAAGACCACCCACCCGAGCAACTGCTGAGACATAAGATTGGAAACGGGATCAATGAGATTGTACGTGGCGCTGTAGTACGCCACGGCTTTGATTCCTAGCGCGCTTTCAAGAAACAGGACGTTCGTGCGGTTGAACACCAGTCCGAGGACCTCGATCAGAGCAAAGACCGATGCAGCTCTAAGGACTAACCACAGGCTTCTCAGACCAGGGTTTATGAACCAATGAGCCCCGTAGTGCCGCAGGTACTCCACAAGGCCGCCGGCAAGTCTCGCCAGGCCCGATATGACTTTGAACAAGCTGATCAGGAGAGGATCCAGGCCCAGCCACGCGGTTCCAAATCCGTACAAATAGGAGAAGGTGGAACCGACCACCCGTATCCTGGACTCTGTAGCCTGACGGCCTCTCACGCGCATGTCAGCGAAAAACGTCTCCGACAGGGACTCCAAACCGTGTCCCAGCGCTACGAAGAACAGCACCCACCCCATGCGGAACGAGAAGCCCCTCACGAAAAGGAATGCGCAAAGCACCGTCATTGCCGCAATCATCAACCCGACTTTGACGAGGTTCACCCGGTAAAGGATCTCAGGGGCCTTGTCCCTTTCAGCAGCACTCAATTCCCGAACAAGAGGATAGTAGAGGCCGAATTGCACGAGCTTCGTGACAACCGCGCCCGCTGCAAGCGCGTACATGACCTCGCCGTAAATCGTGGAATCAAGCCGGGCCAGATAGAGAAAGAACGCCATGCCTCCGATCGCCTCCACTCCCTGTCCGTACAATACGAACAAGAAGCGGCTGATCAGCCCTTTCTCGGATGGTGTCGCGGCTCTCTTGTCCTTGTCTTGTCTCATCACAACCCAGCAGGAGATTCTGTGGCCCGCAGCGCGAAAGCGGGGGACCGACGGAATCACGCATGTTACCATTGTTGCCTGCCGCAAGGAATAGCGGAGGGCATGCCTGGCAGACATTGAAATGTTCCTGCCTTCTGTGTATGCTCTTGCCTTCGGGAGGATGTACCAAGGGCCTCTAAGGAGCCACGCAGCTTGAAACTCCGCGACTTCCTGTCCATGTGCTGGCGTCTCGTCTTGAGAAACCGGAGGCGATACAAGGCGGTCCTGTTTGCAATCGCCCTGGGGACGGTGGGGTTCATCATCATGAGGACCCTGGGGGACTCGGTGGAACGCAGGTTGGGAGAAAACCTGGAGTTGCTGGGCGAAGCCACTGTCATGAAGGCTGAGTGGGACAACAGCGAGGAGAATTACCACCCGGGCAGATACTACATTCGGGACGTCGTGGCCTTGAAGAGCGTGCCGGGTGTAGTTGCCGCGGCCCCGGTGGTAAGAACGCGTGGAGCCGCGGCGAACTTCGGGACCACGCAATGGCTGCCGGCAGTCGCAGGAGTCGATCAGGATTACTGGAAGACCCAGACCGCTAGCCTCCGACACGGTCGTCTCATCTCGCCTTCGGACGTTGTGGGCCGCAAGAAAGTGTGCGTGATTGGTACGGACGTCATCCGCAACCTTTTCAAAGAAATCGACCCGGTGGGAAAAGAATTGCGAGTGAACGATCTGAGCTTCACGGTCATCGGGACCCTTGCCGGTATTCAGCACACGGACATCCGTGCCACTGTATTCATTCCCATCACAACCGCTCAGACGGGTTTCGCGGGAATGAACGACATACGCGAGATTTACTTTCGCGTGGCTGACTGGAACTATGTGGAGCCGGTTTACAACCGAGCGTTGGCTTTGCTGAAGGAGGCTCACAAGGGATACGACGAAGGGATACGGGTAGTGTACTTCCCCGAGCGTGTCAGCCGCGTCAAGACCATGGTGTACGTGGTCAAGATTTTCGTGTATGCTGCCCTGGTTGTGACCTTCATTCTCGGGAAGGTGGGCCTGACCAATGTCATGCTGGCGGCCGTTCAGGACAGGACCCGTGAGATAGGCCTCAGAAAAGCCCTTGGCGCGGACGATAGGCTCATAAGGATGCAGTTCCTTACTGAATCCACCATGATAAGCGTCATGGCAGGCGTCATCGGCGTGATCATCGGAATTGTTGTGATTCAGGTCCTCAGAAGCCGTCTCGGTCTTGACGTTTCCGGTTACGTAATGTCGGCAAGCATACTCATCGATCTGGCCTTCACCATCGCGATCGGGGTTTTTGCAGGCATGTATCCTTCCGCCCATGCAAGCAAACTTGACGTGGTGACTGCCATGCGATTCGAGTAGCCCCTCGAAGCGGCCGGCTGATTGAAGTAGGGGCGACCGGCCTGTCCCCCCTACTCAGCGACCCGATGACCGGACTGGCGCCAAGTTTGCCTTGCCGAGGGCGCCAAGTCGTCTGAAAATTGCTTCCGAACGTTGAACGGAGAAACACATGGCATCGGTTGACCTTCTTACTCGCCGGCAAATCGAGGCCGGTATTGTGGCTCCTCTTGTCGAAGAGTTGTCTGAGGAATTCGGGCGGGCAAAGGTTCTGGAGGTTGCAAGCCGTGCAATCCACAAGATAGCCAAGGAGCAAGGAGGCAAGTTTGCCGAGGCGTTCGGCGGCAGGTCGCTTGATCTGTTCGGCAATGCCCTGGAAATGTGGACCCAGGGAGGCGCTCTGGAGATAGAGATGGTCGAACGGACGGAGAGGACGCTGTTCTTCAATGTGACCCGCTGCAAGTACGCGGAACTGTATAAAGAGATGGGAATCTCGGACCTGGGACTCATACTCTCATGCAATAGGGATTTCGCTTTGATAGAAGGTTTCAATCCGGATGTGATCCTGAATCGGACCCGCACGATCATGCAAGGCGGCGATTGCTGCGACTTCCGTTTCAGCATGAGAGAGGATGCGGTCAAGTGAGTCCCCGCGCCAAAGGAATTCGGGCAGTTGTGGGCAGTTCCATAGCCATTTTCTGGATCGGAGCGTTCATCTTCGGGTTTCCCGGCGTAATGTCCTCTCATTGGCAGGAGGTCTTCCGCGTCGGCCGCGGCGAAGTCGGGCATTGTCTCTTCTTTGTGCTGGCTTCCGTGGGCATTTTCATGTTCTTCGTGGGACGCTGGCAGGAAAAGCTCGGCATAAGAAGAATGATCACCATCGGCACGGTAATGGGCGGTTTGGACGTGTTTCTCGTCGCTTACGCCCCGAACATCCTGGTGGTTTACCTCTGGGCATTTATTATGGGAACTGCCTCCTGCTTTATTTACTTGCCGGGTCTCACCACGGTTCAACGATGGTTTCCCGCCCGGCGGGGACTTGTTTCAGGAATAATGAATTTCACCTTCGGGTTTTCCGCTGCGGTGATGTCCCCTATTTTCGGATATATGTTCAAGACCATGGGGTATGTGCCTACAACGGTGATCATTGGCGTCATCGCATTGATAGTGGGAACTGCTGCTGCCCAATTCACCGACACGCCCAAGGGGTCGGAGACGCAGGACCCTTCGGGCCGTGCTTCTCCCATGCCGGCTCCTGCGGCGCTGGAAAACTCTCTGACAGTCGGGCAAAGCATCAAGACACGCAGTTTCTGGTTTCTGTGGTTCACGTGGGCGTTTCAGGGTGCCGGTTGCATCGCCATGGTGACCCTTTCCACGCAGTTCGGGCTTTCTCTGGGGTTAAGTCTGGTGTCGGCAGTAGTGATTCTCACCACATTCAATCTTACCAATGGCCTCAGCCGCCTCATCATGGGGTATCTCTCGGATCTGATAGGACGCAATGCTGCCATGAGTCTGACGTTTTTCGCGGCAGGCTGTTCCTATCTCATCCTGCCTCATACCAGCGGTCTTGTTACCGTTGCAGTATTAGCGGCGATCATCGGATTTGCCTTCGGAACCCTGTTCGCGGTGTCCGCGGCCCTTGCCACCGATTGCTTCGGTCTGAAACACTTCGGGGCTATTTTCGGCCTCATCTTCACTGCCTACGGATTCGTGGCCGGACTGCTGGGACCTTCTCTCAGCGGATACATTCTTGATGCCACGGGCGGAAATTTCACCATTGTGTTTTCATACCTGGGCGTATTCTGCCTGATCTCCAGCGTGTTGATCCGATTCGTGACGCCCCCCTGCCGCCGAACCGGACTGAAAGATGTCGTGTGGCGGACCGCTGTCGGTTGAATGGTCCGCATCTTCTCCCGGAATGATATATTGCTCTCATGAATGACACCGGCTCCCACCCATTGCTCCTAGAAAAAGTCAGAGAAACCATTACTCGTCATCGAATGATCCAATCCGGCCAAGGAGTGGTAGTAGGCGTATCAGGCGGGCCGGACTCCATTGCATTACTGCACGTGCTCAATGCGCTGAGGAAGGAACTATCCTTCTGGATTGTCGCAGCCCACCTTGACCACCAACTGCGCATTCGATCCGACGCGGACGCCCGCTTTGTCCGGGAGGCAGCGGACGAACTGGGCCTGCGGGTTGAAATGACACGAGTCCATGTCGGGGAACTCGCCGCAAAACACGGCGTCAGCGTCGAAGAAGCCGGCCGTAGAGCAAGGTACGCTTTCTTCGAAGAAGTGAGAGTTGCCACCGGAGCCAATACCATCGCTACCGCTCATCACAGGGACGACGCGATCGAAACGTTTTTCCTCAGGATCTTGCGAGGATCATCTCTCACCGGCCTCAGAGGAATCCCTCCGGTGCGAGGCAAGGTGGTTCGGCCTCTGATCGACATCCCCCGAATGGACATACTGCGCTTTCTCGAAGACCAGGGAATCCAGTACCTGGTGGACTCGACCAATCTGGGGATCGAAGCTGACAGGAATTTCATACGAAACCGCATCCTTCCTGTCGTCAGAACACGTTTCCCCAACTTTACCGGACCCTTGGTGAGAACTCTGGAACTCGTTGCCGACGAGGAAGCTTTTATGGATCAACAGGCCTCGGAACTTTATTCCCGAGTAGTCTCCGAGACCGAAAAGGGCCTCGAGATCGACTTGCCGGCGCTCTCGGAAGCCCCGCAGGTTCTCTCATCGCGGGTGATACTCGCTGCTCTCTATTCTCTCTCGGGGCCGGAAACCCGTTGGTCCCGGAAGCATGTGGACAACATTCTGCGGATTGCAATGGGGGAAAACCCCTCGGCGCACCTTGATCTTCCTGGCGGGCAAAACTTAAGGCGCGAATATGATCGGCTGATCCTTTCCCGATCCGCATCCGACGAACTCACACCGGCGTTCCTGATCTCGGCGCCCGGGCCGGGAACCTACCCAATTCCCAATACTCGCCACTCGATTGCCTTCAGAGTCATCTCACGGGATAAACCGCTCCCAATGTTTCTCAATTCAAAAGGAAAGGCCCTTTTCGCGGCTGAGGAGGTCCCGTTTCCTCTGACAATCCGTTCCTGCCTGCCCGGAGATCGCATCAAGCCCTGGGGCATTGAGGGCACGCGCAAAGTCAAAGACCTGCTCATCGACCTGAAAGTGCCGGTCCGGGATCGGAAGAAGATTGCCCTGCTGGTTAAGGGAAACAGAGTTCTCTGGATACCGGGCATTCGCAGGAGCAGAGAGGCGCCGGTTCGTCCTGACACGCAACGCATTCTGGAGGTCAGCCTGCTCTGAGCAGCGGTCGGGCCTATCTCAAACCGGGCACTCCCGAGGAGCACACCGGCGGAACGCACGGGGGAGGGGGAACCGGGCATGGAGGCATGACCCTATACGCGGCCTTGCCGGGAATCTGCGGAAAATCGCAAACGTAGATAGGACATGGAGGTGGGCCCTGTACATGCCTGGGATAACAACGGTCCGGCGGGCACGGCCCACAGAAGGGGGGAGCCGGCAGTCCGGCACACTCTGGCGGTTGCGGCGGACCGTAATAGAGCGGCGCGAGATCGCAGGGGCTCGGAAGAGGCATGTACGCCTCCGATAAGGTCGCCATGGAAAAAAACACTCCCGCAGCCAGAGCCGCACAAAAAACACAAGCCTTGAGTGACTTCAAAGCGCTCTCCTGTTCAGGGTCCAGGACCCTTGGATTCTCGCCGGCAAATTCTGACCGTACAAAAACTTCGGTAAACGGAGAATAACGCATATGGAAGACAGCGTCAAGGTTTTTCCTCCAGTGGGCTGACATTTTTTAAAGTAGAAGAATAGAAAAACAGTATAACAAGTTCAAATAACATGATAATAGTGTCACATACCGTAGCCACGCCTGCCCGGGTTCCACTCCGTGACCGTAAGGCATTGTCAAGAAATAAGGTGGGCATTTTGGTAGGGCTGGACCTATGTGTACGCCCTCTTCGGCCGTACCGGACCTCTTTTGGGGCAGACACGCAGGTCTGCCCCTCGGTTCGGCTGTCGTTTGCATCGTTTATTTCGTGACAGGCCCTAAGGGTGACGTGCACCTCATTTCCCCGCAACAAACCTGCTGATGGCCGCTTCCACGATCTCCTGCTCACCCGGGACAGGCCCGGGCATGTCAAAGGTGAATCTGACCGATTCCAGAAGGGCGTGCATCGGGTCCGACGGGCCGTGGTCCCGAAAGTAGTACCTGCTCCGCCGACTGGTGCCGGCTCCCTTGAAGGGCCATGAGTCTTTCCATTCGAGCATCTCCCGGAGAGCCTCGAGCCGGTTGTCCGAGAGAAGCAGCGAGCGATCCAACGGTCGTCCGAGGCTTTTCTCAAGGAGGTTGAAGACCGATCGCACGAACTGAAGATCAGTGATTACCAGCCCGTATAGGTGCCAGTCGTCGATTGAAAGGACGAGCAATTCCCGTTGCACTGGATCCAGTTCTTGCCAGGCCGGGCAGAAGAACGTCTTACAGGCCAAGCTGCCGTAGTAGCAAAGCCCTCTGAGGTCCATGCCTTCGTTTCCGCGAGCCAAAGGGTGGAGGAGGCAACCGGGCTGACGGTAGTCCGCGTCCACAAACCCGGTGAACTCACACACGTGTATGTCTTGGTCGAGCGGATTCATGTCTTCGCCTACACGCACGAGACTGGCAAACGCGAGCAGCGCTTCCACGGTGCGCGGGGTCTCCATGAAGAGGTGCGTGCGAAAGCGCAGCTTTTCGTACAACGCGGATCTTGTGCCGTCAGGCACGTTGTACAGTCCGCAGCACGCCGCGCACGATTTGTTCGCGTCCGGACGGCAAAGATTCACTCATCAACCCCGTTGTGCCCAACCCGGACGAGTCTTGGCCTGTTCTGATCATTCCTGTTTGTCTCGTCCTTTCTTACGAATACCATAATAGAAGGCATGCAGAAAACGAAGATCATCGTGCTGACTCTCGCTTCCGGTAACCCTCCGGTCGATTATATGCTAAACTATGTGCCGCTTGCACACGGCACTCGTTGGGCACGTGTGCGGCGGGGTTCGGTGCGGCGGAATCGCCCCCCACAAGGCCCCTTTGACTTTATTCCCGGATACGACGGAGATTAGCCCCTGTTTCTGAATGGAAGCGCGACTGCGGGAAAGGTGGCCGTTCCATGAGGATATTGATAGCCGAAGACGACCGTTTCACTCGACAGATCCTGGTATCTGAACTGACCGAATGGGGACATGAAGTGATAGCTTGCGCGGACGGCGCCCAAGCCTGGGAAGAACTCAGGGCTAAGGATGCTCCCCAACTGGCAGTGCTGGATTGGGTAATGCCCGGCATGAGCGGCGTAGATATCTGCAAAGAAATACGCAAACTTAAGTATAGGCCCTATACATACGTAATCCTGCTGACCGGACGCGACGACGAGGAAGCGGTCGTTGAGGGACTGGCTTCCGGCGCGGACGACTACATAATCAAGCCGTTCAATCCCGACGATCTGCGGCTGCGCATAGGCGCGGGTCAGAGAATCATCGAACTCCAATCGGACCTGATCGCGGCCAAAGCGAACCTCGAAGCCGTCAACGAGGAACTCCACGCGGAGATTCGAGAGCGAGAGAGGGACAAAAAGGCACTCAAGGAAAGCGAGGAGCGCTATCGAATAGTGGTGGAGCAGACAGGCCAGATCGTCTACGATTACAATGTGGTGTCGGGTGAAATCAACTGGTCGGGCGCTATTGACGCTATCACCGGCTGCACTCCCGAGGAATTCCAGGATGTGGACATCTCCGGTTGGGCGGAACGGATCCATCCCGAAGACCGTCATCTTGCCTTGGTCTCGCTGGAAGAAGCCCTCTCGCAGAGTTGCAGGTACAACGCGGAGTATCGGTTCAGACGCAAGGACGGCGCCTACAGATTATTGGAGGACACGGGCATTTCCTTCACTGACGATTCGGGCGCTTCGTGGCGAATGTTGGGCGTCATGAAAGATATAACCGACCGCAGGCTTGCCGAAGAAGACTTGCGCAGCGCCATGGCAAAGCTCAAAGACACCCAAGAGGTTATAAGCAACAGTCCTGCCGTCCTTCTGATATGGAGAAATGATCAAGGTTGGCCCATCGAGTTCGTGTCCGACAACGTCAGCCAGATCGGGTACGATGCCTCCGATCTGTTGTCCGGCCGAGTCTCCATATCAGACATCGTTCATCCGGACGATCTGGGACGAATTGAGGCGGAACTGGAGGCATACGCGAGCAAGGGAGTTGATGAATTCCCTCAGGAGTACAGGATAAGAACCAGATCGGGAAGCGAACGCTGGATGGATCATCGAGCATTTGCGTGCCGCGATTCGCAGGGAAACATAACTCATTATCAGGTCATCGCCCTTGACATCACCCAGCGCAAGGTCGCCGAAGAAGCTCTCAAATTCGAGAGGGCGCAGCTTCTGTCCATTTTCGACAGTATCAACGAAATGGTCTACGTTGCCGATCCCGATACTTACGAACTCCTTTTCGTCAATAAGTTCGGCAAGAATCTGCTCGGTAAAGACCCGGCCGGGTCAGTCTGTTACAAGGAGCTTCGCGGATTTGAAACTCCCTGTGATTTCTGTACGAACGAAATCATTCTCAAGGACAAGACAAAGCCCTACCTGTGGGAGTACCACCACCCGGAGGCCAACAAGGACTACCTGATGACGGATTCCATTATCAGATGGCCCGACGGGCGAGACGTGAGGTTCGAGTTCGCCACGGACATCACCGCCAGAAAACGTGCAGAGAGGCTGGCGGAGCAGGCGGAAAGACTCCGGGCTGTCGGCGACCTCGCGAGCGGAGTTGCCCACAATTTCAACAACCTGCTTCAGGTCGTGATGGGCGGCGCCCAATTGGTACTGATGAACATCGAATCAGGCAAGCCGGAGACATCTAAAGAAACCCTCAACGAGATCCTTGAAAGCTGCAAAGTTGCCTCCGAAACCATTAAACGCCTCCAGAGTTTTGCAGGCATCCGGGTGACCGCCGCCAAAATAGAACAGAAGGTCTTCGATCTTGCCGACGTGGCGAGGGAAGCCGTCGAGATGACCAAACCCATCTGGAAGCACGACCCTGGACAAATGGGCAAGGACATTTTCCTGCGCGCTGTCCTGGATAAAGGATGCCTCGTCAAGGGTAGTAAGGACGAGGTGTTCGAGGTCGTGGTGAATCTGATCAAGAATGCTGTAGAGGCATTGCCTTCAGGTGGCGAAATCGAAGTGGCTGCCTACGTTAAGGACAACAACGCAGTCCTCCATGTTAGGGACACCGGAAAAGGCATACCCAAAGAGGATGTGGAACGTCTGTTCACCCCGTTCTTCACGACCAAGACGAATGTGGGAGCAGGTTTTGGCCTGCCGACAAGCCGCGTCATTGTGGACCGCCATGGAGGGAGAATAACCGTAGAAAGCTCGGAGGGCGTAGGCAGCACCTTTGTGGTGGAGTTGCCGTTGTCCAAAGAAACGGCTAAGACCCCCGAACCGCCGGCCCACGCACCCGTTGACACCAAAGGACTCTCTATCCTCGTCATAGACGACCTCAAGCCCTTGGTTTCCATGCTTGAACAGGGTTTGACACATTACGGACACAAAGCCCTCATCGCGCTCTCAGGAGAGGAAGGCATCGAACTTTTCAAGGCGAACCCCGTCGATCTGGTTGTATGTGACTTGGGAATGCCGGGCATGAACGGGTGGCAAGTGGGCGCAAAGATAAAAGTAATCTGTGCAGCCAAGGGCATCCCCAAGACGCCTTTCATTATCCTTACCGGTTGGGGTGATCAAGGCCAGGCATCGGAGAGAATCCGGGAATCGGGGGTGGATGCTGTGGTCCAGAAGCCCGTGCAAATCCTTGACCTTCTGGAAACGGGCCGAAGACTGGTCCGGGCTCGGCAAGAGGGACCGGCGGGGCATAAGCGCTTCTTCGCACAACCCTCATGACAGGTTGGGGCTTATGTCGTGTACCAAGATTTCCGTCCGAATAACCGGGGGGTAGGGGCAGATTTCAAGCGCGACCGTAGGCTCAATTCATAGGCACACAATTGCCAGGATACGTCGCCTGCCCGGTTCGGGGCAAATCCCATCGGTCTCCGGAGCATTCGGGGGGGAGCGTTTCGCCGTGGTGATCGGAATTCGAGGTTCGTGTTTGTCGGTAGGACCCAGCGCTTCAATGCTCTGAAGACCGATTCTTCCGCACAAGTCCCGTAACGAAGGGAAAGGCGCCAAACGGGCCTCGGGGTTCCTTCTGTCCGCTAAGGCTCGTGATAGAGCGGCTGGCCGAGCTCCCTGAGCGAGAAGTTGTTGAAGACATGGTGGCCGTCGTAGTCAAGGACTCTCAGGTCGTCCTCCTGATGGAGGTCGCCCAGGATCACGTTGAAGTGTTTGCCGTACTTCTCCTTGACCGCGTCCACCGAAATTTCGTAAGCGATGAATTTCTTGATCCCTTTTGTTTGAAGTTTCACGACAAGTTTGGGATCCACCAAAGATTCGTACGAGGTCAAGAGGAGAATTGGCCCTGAGCCTGTGAAAAAGATGCCGGCCTTGATGGTTCCCGCTCCTTTCTATTCTGGGCGAAACGCTTCCGTTACATGGAAACTCCTCATACCTGTGTTGAATGAAATCACAAGACCCGCGATCGCAATTGGAACGATCCCGTCGAACTCAACGTCGAGAGACGCGGCGACCCCTCGCAGGCGCTTACGCTGCATCACCCCCTATCACAATTATTGGTCGCGCATCTATGCATGTAAGCCATGCGAACCGACGAAACCTTGCAATATTATTTCATTCTTGATCACGCACCGGATGACTGGGTCGAGTCCTGATGATTTTGCAGGATCATGCACCAGCGAATCCAGTCCAGGAGGGCATTGACGTTCTCGGGCGAAATCTCGGTGATCTCGAAGCCTGCCAGAGGTCTCCCATCGTTCGAGTCCTTCTTCACCCAGCGGCACCGGGCTTTGAACTCGAAGGGCGCGACTTCGCCAAGATCATCTCCGAGTATTGTCAGCATCTGAGACTCGTCGGGACGCGCCTCCAGGCCGACGACGCTCAGGCCCTTTTCGGATATGTCCAGCACTGTTCCTATGCTTGTGGAAGCCTTGCTTCCTCGGATGCTCACGGTGGCAGGCACTCGGTACCTCTGTTTCCGGCGAATGGGGAATGGAAGCATTGTCTCGTTGCCGGGCCCCAGTAGCAGATCCACCGCCTTACGGCTGATCAGGCCGCGATCAACGAGTTTATTGAGAACAGCCTGAAAGCCTGCCTGGGACAGACCGTATTTCTGTCGCAACTGGTCCTCCGGCATGCCGGCGCTTATGTCCTCGACTATGGCTGAAGTCACGGCCTTCTGTTCACGAAACAACTGATTGAGAATGCTCTGGTATTCCTTGGCTGACAGCCTGTACTTGGCCATCAGCTCAAAACCCGTCATTCCCCCCTTGATATCATTGATGACTTCCCGCGCTCTGATTTTTCGCTTTTCTGGCATTTCCGCTTGATTCTCCCCCCAAGCTCCAAAGGGCTGCCCGTATAAGCAGCAATCCCCCGTGAACCGGTGAAAAAATGATATCATAGCCCGTCAAAGAGGCGCAAGAGCAAAGCACTTGCCCGGCAATGGGGCCGCAGCCACCTGATCGGGCCGGCCAGGGTTCATCGGCGGACTTCCTTTAGCGCACCCCCCGGAAAAATCCGGCCTGATTGGTTAGAGATGGTGGTAAACTGCAAAACGGTTCCGGAAATCCTCGGAACACCTTCGGCCGGGGTGGCGCGGCTTCGACGTGCCGCACCCCACATCCGGCGACGGACAAGACCGAATCTTGATGAGACGCAGCAGGGAGGTTGTCATGATTGTGGGCGTTCCCAAAGAGATAAAGGCCGACGAGTATCGAGTCGGAATCGTTCCGGCCGGTGTCCGCGTCTTGACCGAGCACGGCCACAAGGTAATTGTCGAAACAGGAGCTGGGGAAGGCTGCCGAATCCCCGACGGTGAATTCGCAAAAGCCGGCGCCTCAATTGCGGACACTCCACGAGAGGTGTACGAGAGGGCGGAACTGATCATGAAGGTCAAGGAGCCGCAGCCTGCCGAGTATGAGCTTTTAAGGGAGGGGCAAATCCTCTATGCGTTTCTACATCTCGCTCCTGCGGCCGAACTTGCTGAAGCGCTGCTTGCCCGAAAGATCATCGGCGTGGCTTACGAGACGATTCAACTCGAGGACGGTTCGCTGCCCCTTCTCATTCCCATGAGCGAAATCGCGGGCCGCATGGCGGTCCAGATAGGAGCCCATTTCCTGGAAAAGACCCAGGGCGGCAGAGGAGTCCTCCTTGGCGGCGTCCCGGGCGTGAGCCGAGGTCGCGTTACCGTCATCGGAGCGGGAACGGTGGGCCGCGCGGCCGCCAAAATAGCCGTGGGCATGGGCGCGGAAGTCCACCTGGTGGACATGAACCATCAGCGCCTCTCATACATGGACGACGTATTCGGCAGCCGCGTCACGACGCTCATGTCCAATTACGACAACATCTTCTCCTCCGTCGTGGATTCGCACCTGGTGATCGGCGCGGTTCTCATTCCCGGCGCCACCGCTCCCAAGCTTGTTGAACGCAACATGATCCGGGAAATGAAAGCCGGGACCGTCATAGTGGACGTGGCAATCGACCAGGGAGGATGCGCCGAGACCTCCAGACCGACTACTCACCAGGATCCCGTTTACGTCGTGGACGAGGTGATTCATTACTGCGTTCCCAACATGCCCGGCGCGGTTGCGCGAACATCGACGTTCGCTCTGGCGAACGTAACCCTCCAGTACGCGTTGAAACTCGCAAACATGGGGTTCGTCAACGCGGTAAGAAGCGATCCCGCTCTGGCGAAAGGCGTGAATGTGTACAAGGGCCTTGTCACATACGAGAATGTTGCCCGCTCCTTGGCCTTGGCTTATGCTCCTGTGGAGTCGCTTTTCGAGGAATGAAGCCCCGGGCCTCTAGCTTTTTCCGATTCGATGCCTATTC
>DYLG01000025.1 GCA_020722215.1 Desulfomonile tiedjei | reverse complement strand
AGGCTTCCCTCCTCGAAACGTCTTATGCTTACCGATGTTTCCGCCAGAAGCACCGTTTCGTTCCTCTTGTCGCCGTCCACATCCCCGACAGCCACACCCCGCAGTGGGCTTAGGATATCTTCGCTTCTCCAGAACCGCTTGTCAGGGTTCACGTTGACAAGCGTGTGCAATGCCGTGCCCGGGCCTGCCCGGCCGGGCGGAGAGGGTTTTCCTGCCGTGTAGAAGTTCAACTGGGGAGTTTTCCCTTCCAACCGCCGGCTCATATCCAGGACAAATCTGCTTAGCAGGCCCGGCAGTTCATGTATGTTGCCGGCTGCAAAATCGTACGAAAGCGCAAATCGGCGTTTGCGCAGGTCCCACATGACGGCCTTCATGAGGTACTTGGGTTCCTGGTACGAAAGAAAACCGTATATGACAAAATCGCAATCCGATTTGGCCCCCATGCTCTTGGCCGAGTCCTCCGTAGCGGGGGCTCCACCGTCCCCCAGCAGTTCACGGGTTGCCTGGTTACTGAGGACCGTGACATGGGCGCCGAGCTGCCCCAGCACCTTTCTCACGGTCTCTTCAGCATGTTTTCCGAAGCTGCCGAGTTTCTCCAGAGGATCGCCGGGTGTCACGTAGAATGGAAGGACAAGGATTCTGACGGCGTGCTGACCATGGGCCGATGGCGCGGCTGCCAGAAAAGAAAAGAACAGCAAGGTCACTGCCAGGATCTTAATTAACTCGTCTCTTTGCCGAGTGCAACCGACCATGTCCGCGGGCCCTTAAACGGGGCGTAAAAAAAAACCAACTGTTACTGACAGTTGGCGTAGGAGGAATAGATTATTTTCTTGCCTCTGACCTATGCAAGCATTGTGCCATCACAATAATTCGCCCAAGAATGGTCAAAACAGCCTATAATTGCCGCCGGTTATCAGATGATCCCTCAAGGCTGGTGATGATACCCGACCGCTCTTTTTTCGTTCAAATTCTTGTCCCTCGTTTGGGGGAAAAAGATAACATGCCGATATACCTAAACTTCACTTTGTTCAAAAAATCGGCTCCTCCCTGCCGAATTCTTGAACATCCTCAAAGGCTGGGTAAGATCGCGGTCTTGATGAACTGATAATTGTGATCCACCATCTCCCGCCCCTGGACCGCAGGACCGTGACCGGGCAAGAGAAGCTCCACAGGAAGTTCCGATAGTCGCTGTATGCTTTGCTTCAGCGAGTTTCGGTCACCTCCGGGAAGATCCACCCGCCCTACCCCGCGCATGAATACAACGTCTCCTGCTATCAGCACGCGCTCCTTCGGCCAGTAGAGGCAGATGCTGCCTGGCGAGTGACCCGGAGTCAGCAGTACCTGCATTTCATGTTTTCCAATGGTAAGAGAGCCGTCACCCACGTAGAAATCGACCCTGAAATCAGGCATGTTGAGCCCATGTTCCATGTACATGCGCCGTCCCACTTTTTCCAGGAAATCTTCTTCCTCGTGAGCGAGGCCGATACGCACCCCGGGTTTCCTGAAGGTCAACGTACTCTCAAAGTGGTCGGGATGGGCATGTGTACAGATCACAGCCCTGATGCTGTCCGGATCAAGGCCGTCGGCCTTGATGAGAGACCGCAGGCGCTCCACGTGTCGCAGGTGTCCGGGATCGATCAGTAGGGGCACTTTTCCGTCAACCACTACAGTGTTGCAGTTGTTTTCCCTCTGGTCGGTCCATTGATAGAGATATAGGTTTTCCAGAATTCGCATTTTCTTAACGACCTGCGCCGATTGCCAAGATTTCCGTCCGAATGGGCCAGCCGGACACAAGGGTTCAGAACACCGGGCCACAGCAACGTCGGACATCTGTATTGACAATGGCTATTGATGGGGGGACATGTTTATTCCTCCCGCGTTCTCAAGCCGGAACAAGAAATCCAGTGCGCGCTGGGGCTCAGCCGCGGCCTGCCAGGCATCCTTTGCACATCTGAATCCCGTCCGATTCTTCCAAACGACTGATAATTGTCTCCTCGCCGCATATCCCGCAAGGCTTCGTGCTCACTATGGAAGCCTCGGCGGGCATCTCCATCTCAACTTGCCCTATGTGGAAGAAGGTGGCGGGATTCGCGATCAAGTCCAGGACCATCTTGTTTCTCAGTTCGTCCCACAGTGCTCTGTCGGCATCAGTTGCGGTTCCGGAATCGAGTTTGGTCCTCAAGGCTCGACGCTGCTCCTGCTCCGGGCCCTCACTTCCGATGAAGGACAAGCGAACCGCCCGGCCGCTGCGTCGGTCAAGAAACGTGAAGACCTGTTTCCCCCAATCCCGGAAGATGAGGTTCCCCTTGCCGAATGTGCATCCGAGCAGGACCTGAACCGCGTCAACCGCGCAGGAATCGTTCTCGACAATAGCAACCACTTCCTCATCTTTAGAGGGAAGCACTCCCAGGGCTTCCGAACCGGCCTTTGCAGCGGCATACCCGATTGCCAGACCGGGACACACGTGGCCGTGAAAGCTGACACATCGCTGGAAATCCTCGGGAAATTGTTCAGAAATGTCCATCCGGGCACTCCTTTCCGGACGCGGCCGCTGCTCCATGCGGAATTCGTCCGGAACCCAACCTTGAGATATCTTGACGAGGGACGCGCCTGCAAGCCCTCTCCTGCCGGAAGTTCCTCCGGCGGCCACTCCCACCTTCCGCGTCGCCCGCGGGACTCTAGGTAAAATCCATCCGGCAGTAAGAGAGAGCCTCGCCGGAATGGTCGTCCACCAGCTTGGCGAACTGACTGAGAATTCTCGCGGTGGCTCCCCAGATGTTGTATCCCCGCCATTTGTAGGAAATGATTTCTATGGGCCTCCCTTGAAGGCTCCAGGTCTCCGTGCTCTTTCTTGACGGATCAAAGAATACTTCCAAAGGGACCCCGAGCACTTCATCTATCTCTCTGGAATTGGTGCTGAAACGGTACGGATACGGAATCACTCCCACGAAAGGCGCCACCAGGAAATTCGTGGCCACCGTATAGAAGTCGTCCATTTCGCCGACAATTCGCACATCGGAAGGGTCGATGCCCACCTCCTCCGATGCCTCACGCAGCGCGCAAGACAAGAGGTCCGGGTCGGTGTCGTCAAGCTTGCCGCCCGGAAAGGAGACTTCTCCCTTGTGATGTTCGACTTCATCCGAGCGCTTGGTAAGCAGTACGTGGAACTGCTCGTCCTTGCGGAAGAGCGGTACCAAGACTGCCGCTTGGACCATTCCGTTGCGGGGGAGAACCGTCTTGCGCCGACTCTTGAAGATTGTGAACAATTCCTCCTCAAAACAGGGGAGGGTCCAAATTGGCGGATATTCTACTCTCATGTCCTTCTTGCCTTTCAATCGGCGTGTTGCTCGGCATTAGCCGTGGTCTCCGCCGAGAGAGAGTCGCTTTTTCGGGGCATTTCCACGGCGGGACAACGGGCCGACCTCTTGGTTTGATCATTTGGGTGAGCACCTGATGACGCTCGGCGTCTTGAGCCCTCTGAAATCCCATTTCCAGTCCAGCACCCATACAATGACCGTCCCGTCCAATGACGCGCTTATCATGTAGTGCCCGTCCGCGGAGAACCGGGCTGCGGTTATTTCCCTTGAGTGCCCCTGGAAGTCTCTCAGGCACGTCCCCTTTCCCAGATCCCATATTCTGAGGACGGTATCGTTCCCTCCAGTGAGGGCGAACTCGCCTTCAGGGGAGAATCCTACGACTCGCACACCCGATCCGTCCACCTCGAGTGTTCTGATGGACATGCCGCGCCTCGCGTCCCAAAGCCGCGCCGTCCCATCAGCGGAACCGCTGATAAGTGCGTCGCCACCGAAAGATACGGCAACGCTGTTTACGCGATCCCTGTGCCCCTTGAGATCACGCAGCACACGACCTGACGCAGCGTCCCACATCTTGACCACTCCGTCGGCCCCCCCGGATAGGATGAGACCCGAATCCCCCGTGAAAGCAACCGCGCAGACTCTCCCCTCATGGCCCTTGAGAGTCCGAATCAGGCTCCCATCCGATAATCGCCACAGCCTCATGGTGCCGTCCCAAGAGCCGGAGAGTACCGCCTGGCCGTCGGGCGAGTATGCCACCGAGCTTACGCTATCGGTGTGGCCCTGCAGAACGAGCAGGTTTTTTCCCGTATGGAGATCCCAGGTTCTCACGCATCTATCGTCTCCGCCCGAGACTGCCTCCCTCCCATTGATCGAAAAAGACAGCGCTGCAACCAGATTGGTGTGGCCCTTCAGGACCTTGAGGCATTCGCCCGTCTTGGTGCTCCACATTCTTATGGTGTGGTCGGATTGGGCGGTCAGGAAATTTATTGCCGACGGAGAGAAGTCTAAATCCATCACACCCGAATGAGTTTCCACGGTCTTCTTGTTCCAGCCGCCCAACAGCCCTGCGCGTTGACCGTGCTCCTTCATGCGATGAATCATTTCCAGCGCTGTTTCAGAGCGTTCATACCCGGGCAAAGCGCGCGCCTTTAGTATGAGGGAATAGGCCGTTGCAAATGCTCGTTTCTTCATAGCCTTTCTGGCTGTTGCCAGCATGGTGTTGAACTCTCGATCCGACACCATCTGAGTCTTGACAGGTCTGATCTTTGCCAGGGCCATTTCAATCGCGATCGGTCGCCCTCCGACATCCCAGACGCGCAGAACCATGTCCCTGCCACCGGCCATGAGTCTCTTGCCGTCTGGGCTGAACTGAAGGCAGTTGACCTGAGTTTCGCCACAGAAGAAGGTTCTCATGACCAAACCGGTCTCGTAATCCCAAAGCTTTATGCCCGCTTTGGCATCGTAGCTCGCCACGAGTTTCTTGAGAGGATTGAGCGCCACAAGGCTTACCTGATCCTGATGAACGTCCAATTCCTTGACCACGCTTCCGGTCTGGCCGTCCCACACCACCGCCTTTTTGTCCCGCCCCCCGGAGACCACCCGGCTCCCGTCCCGCCATGCGCTCAAGAAGAGGATCACTTCTTTGTGAGGCCTTGCCTCGAACTCCAACACCTTTGCATCGGCAGCGCTGAACCTCCTGAGCACGCGGTCCATCCCCGAGAAAAAGACCACCGGCTCGGCCTCGGGGCCGAAGACCAAGGCAGCGACGTTATGTCTCGGAATCCGGTGACTCGCGGAGGGCTTCAGTTGCTTGATATCCCAGACACGGAGCCAGCCGTTCCGCTCAACAGTGACAATGTATTGGCCGTCCGGTGAAAACCCCATCGCGGTTACAGGTTCGTGAACAGCCAAGTTCCCGGCGACTCGTCCGGCTTCGAGGTCCAGCAGTACCACAGGAACGCCGGGCCGGGACACTGCGATCGCCACAGAGCGCGAATCCGTGGATATCTCGATGGCATCAGGAGGCTCACCGATTACGTTGAGGGACTTCAGTTCATGTCCGGTGTCCGCGTCCCAAACCTTGATGGTCCTGTCTCTGGAGCCGGTTATCAGCTTGCGAGTGTCGAGGGAATGACCAACGCAGTTCACCCACCCCCCGTGTCCGCGCAGAATCATAGCTTCCTTGAGTCCCGAGAAGACAAAGCAATCGGCCATTTCTTCGAGACTCATCCGAGCTAAGGCTGAGCTTTCGGGGAGACGCTCCCTTAGAGACAGGGCGGTTTCCATCTTGCCCGCTCGAGTCAAAGCGGCAAGCAGCCAACCCAACGCTTCATCATCATTGGGAAAAGCCGCCACGTATTGATCGAGTGCCCCAATCGCTTCGTTTTCCAGTCCAGTGCCGATGAGAGCGATGGCAAAAGATTTCAATATGGATTCGCCGGCATCATCCGAGGACAGGGTGGCCCGGCATGCCGACACCGCCGCTTCGGCGTCTCCCAGCATCAACAGGCACCTGGCAAGAAGAGTCCCGCCCCTGCCGGCGTACTCAGGGGTTTTGGTCACCTCCTCCATTTTGATCACTAGTTCCCGGTCCAGGTCCTTTGTGCCAAGCCAGTTGAGAACGCCCCGATTGTACACCGCCTCGGGATGATGAGGATCTGATTCCAGAGCCTCGTCAAGGACCTTTCTGGCTTCATCCTCGTGGCGAAGGTCCATCATGGACACCGCGCGGTTGTTCAGCGCATCGGAAAGGAGTCTCAATTCATCGGGGGCAGGACGGTTGAGCGGAGTCTTGAGGATTTCTTCGTGTGCAGCCACCAGCTCATCCCTGATTTCGCCGAACGACAGGAAGCGATCACTGGGATGCTTTTCCAGGCATTTCAGAATGATATCCTCAATGTGTTGGGGGATGAAATCCCGAATGGACCTCGGCTTGGGCGGAGGCATCTTGACGTGAGCGAGCGCCAGTTTGTTGGGTTTTTCCCCCTTGTTGACCACAAACGGCTTTCTGCCGCAGCAGATCTCGAAGAACATCACGCCGAACGCGTATATGTCGGCTCCCGGCCCCACCTCGGATTCGGCTATCCACATTTCCGGCGCCATGTACCCCGGAGTTCCCATTCCCGTCGCGGTCACCGAAGAGAGATCCGGTCCCGCTCCGCTCGGGTCTGAGACTTCCACTCCCAGCCTGAGTGCGCGGGCTTTGTCCGGTCTCTTCGTGAGACCGAAATCCGTCACCTTTACTGTGCCGTCTTTGGTGAGCATACAATTGGCGGGTTTGACGTCCCTGTGAACCAGGCCCTTGCCGTGGGCGTGCCCCAGACCGTCGCAGACCTGCACCATTAGGTCAATGATGACGTCCCAGCCAACCTGGCCCCGCTTGGCCAGATACTCGTGCAAAGCCCCGCCGTCCGCGTACTCGATGAAAATTCTGGGGCTGTCCTGAATATTCCTGACGTAGTAGCAGGCTGCTATGTTGGGATGGAACCCAATGTCAATCCATGTTTCCGCCTCTTTGACGAAGAGAGCCCTGTCCTCCTTGTTTGCCCTGAGACGATGGTAGAGCGATTTCACGGCCAGCATAGTGTTCCACCGGAGGTGGCGCACCACATAGACCTCCCCCATGCCCCCGTACTTGATGTCTGTCACCTCGTACAGATTCTCGATGATTGTTCCCACCGGCCACTCGCTTATTTCCCTCGCCTTCGGAGACACCTTAGCAGGTCGTGGAGCCTTCTTTTCCACCTGTCGCGCCGGTTCTTCTTCCTCGGCGCCGGAGGAAGTGGACACCGCGAAGCCTATGCCTTTGATAATGTCGATCAGTTTGCTGAGCTTGGGATGGGCATACGTGGCGATTTTCAGTCCTTTGCCCTGTGAGATCCGATCTCGCACCTTTTCCGGCGGCAGTTTGGTGATACGCACAATCTGCTGGAAGTCATCCTCGGAGATGTCCTGCACTGCGGGAGTGGGGGTGATGCGAATGACTATTCTTTCCCGTTCCATGACGTCACAACAGCTTCACCAGGGAAAGGCCGATCTTGTCTTCCCTTGGCTTCACCTTGTCTATTCTGACAAGGACTCGATCGTGGGGATTCAACGCGAGCCCCTCCCTGGAATTGAGAGGCGCGTTGAAACCGAACTGTAGCACATGAACGAGATGAAACCGAGGAAACCGTTGAAGCACTACCGCCTCGAACTCCTCGTGCTTCCTCTGCTGCAAGTACTTGAACAGAAAATAGCGCTGCCGCTCCCTCTCCAGGGGACCGGATCTCGCCAGGGGATGCGAAATCTCCGTAAGAACCCGTTCCACCTCGTCTCTGTCCATCAACGGCCTGCCCCACTGAACAACGGACTTGAGCTGCCTCTGCACGAGCAGGTCCGAATACCTACGCAATGGGGAAGTAGCGGTAGTGTAACAGTCCAGACCCAACGTAGAATGGGGCGCGGGTTCCAAGGTCAGGTCACTGCGTGCCAAGGCTTTTCTGGCACGATATGATTGGACCGGATCGAACGCTTCACCCAGCTCGATCTTCTCATTGGGCGGTGGCTGGGATCGAAAGAGCGCAGGCACTCGCCGGTCCGCCAAGAACCGGGCGAACAGGGCATTGGCCAGTATCATCATCTCCGAGACCAGGACTTGCGAAGGAGTCTCCCTGTCCCTGACGGCCACTTCCACTTCTCCGTCCTCCCCGACGCGCACCGTCAACTCGGGATCCCTGAAAATGAGCGCTCCGGCAGCCACTCTGGATTCCCTCATGGCCGAAGCAGTCCGGAACAGCAGTGCCTCCCGGCTTGCCGAGTCGGCTATTCGCTCATCGGCCTCTTCGTAGGTGATTCGTTCGGTCAACGAAATCACGGACGTACAGATTTCGTATTCCTTCACCTTCAGGTCCGAACCGATTCGAACGGTCAAGGTCATTGCGGGACTCTGTTTCCCCACCGTGAGGCTTGCCGCGTTTTCGGACAGCACCGGAGGAATCATGGGGATGAGCATGTCAGGCAGATAAATGGAAGTCGCCCGGTCCCTGAGAACATTGTCAAGAGGTGAATCGTGCTCCACGAAATGGGCGACATCCGTGATATGAATGCGGACGATGACATCATCGCCTTCAAGTGAAACCGACAGGGCGTCGTCCACATCTCGAGTCCTGACGGAGTCTATTGCAATAGTATGTTCGCCGACCAAATCCCGTACCGATGAGGGAAGCGGCTTTTCCGATGCCGCCACCGCCAATTGCTCGTCTTCCGCATCGAAGCCGATGGGAACCTTTTCCGCCCTCAAGCGAACGTTCTCATCCTCATTCCAGATTCCGAGCTTCACCAGAGCCCGAAACGGATCAAGTTCGGGGAGAACACCCGCGTTCGAGAAAGCCTGCTTGAGAGTCTTGAAAACCGTCCAGTCGCTCTCATAGAGCGCAGCTTCTTCAAGCATCGGGATCAGTCCTTCGGGCGCGTCTTGCGCAGCGATCGGTTCCTTGTCCTTGAGGCAGCGCAGGAACTCGGTGGCCCGGGACACAAATTCCACCCGTTGCCTTTCCTTTTCCTTCTGCTGAAGGGCTTGCTCCACCCGGTCCGGAGGGCTTACCTCGATTGCGTCCGGCTTGATCCTGAAATAGATCCGATCCTCGGAAATGGCCCGCAACAGCCCCGCGGCCGAGTGCAAGCCCAGGTCATTTCCGAAAACGAGTTCGCTGAGATCGCCCAGTTCCATCTCGGAGGCGTCGGTGCCGAGCACTTCCCACAGTTCACCGAGATCCACGCCCTTCTTGATTGTCTCTCTTTCCTCAGCGATTTGCCTGAGCCTTCCCACCTGTTCGTCTCGACTCCCGCCAATGGGAAAACCCGGATCTCTCATGACCGTGAGAACCCGTTTGGGCGATATCTTAGTCTCCTTGCCCTGATCCTGGAGCACCCTCACCTTGCGGTCGTCGCACTCCAGTATCAGGCCGCAGCTAATGCGCCGGTCCTCAAAGAAGTCAATGATGTCGTTTTCTTGAAAGCTCATAGTCGAACGCTACGACTCCGAAACGAAGTCCGAAACACATTCCCGCATCCGGGCATTTGAGTCAAGATCCTGCGGATTCAACAGCAGGCCAACCCGGTCACGCGACAGGCTTCCAGCGGCATCCCGGTTTTCGATATCTCCCAAACCGTCTGTTGCTCGCCGAGACAGTGTGCGGTTTCACCACATCCGCCTGCCGGGACAATTGAACGCATCGTTCAGTCTTCACCTCTTGATCTAATGTAGCAGGGCGCTATGCCTTGAGGCTACCCATTTTTTCTTGGAGGCCTCACAAAATAATTGTAACCGTCCACTGGGACGAGATGCTTCCCGGACCAGATCGCGGCGCCAAGTCACCAGTAAACCCAATATTGATCCGTGTGAGATTCCGGATTCATAATTCTGCGCTATTATGCTAAGAAAAAGAGGGTCAGGTACATATTTCGTCAGGTCACCCCAGTTGGAAAGGGCAGTGAATTGAAAGACCGTATCGAGGACGTATTCCGCCAGAGCGCACAACTTCAGGAGAGTTTCCTTGCCCGAAACCGCGAGGTTATGGAGTCGGTGATCGCTGCTGTCGCCGGCGTCCTTAAGAAGGGAAATAAGCTGCTCATCTTCGGCAACGGGGGATCTGCGGCGGACGCGCAGCATTTGGCGGCGGAATTCGTCAACCGATACATTCTCGACCGCCCCCCTCTGGCGGCGATAGCGCTGACCACCGACACATCGGTAATGTCTTCGATCGCCAATGATTTCAGCTTCAACGAGGTTTTCGAAAAGCAGGTTAGAGCCCTCGGCAAGGGAGGCGACGCGGCACTTGGCATCAGCACCTCCGGGCGATCCCCCAATGTTGTCCGCGCACTCGAAACTGCTCAACGGATGGGATTAATCACTGTGGGCCTCGGAGGACCTGCCGGATCACCGATGGAGCTTCACTGTACCTATTACTTTGCAGTGGAAGGAGCATCCACGCCTCGAATTCAGGAAGTCCATCAACTCGTGCTGCACACGCTAGTGGAGATGGTGGACCTGGTTCTGTTCGGCGAGGCGAAAACATGATGTTACCTCTTTGGGTTTAGCTGTGTGGGGTTCAGCCGGTTCTGAGACGACGCCGACCGCTGCGCGGCAGGCGGGTAACCCGCGTGGGGTGAGATTCCCGATTCTCCGAACAAGGAGTTCCAAAATGGAGATGAAAGAACAGGCTACCAGTTACTACGGGTTCGATATGGGCAAGGTTGTCCTGGCTCTTCTCAAACAACTCAAGGACAGAGGGGTGCTCGATGAGAACGCGATCCTGGACCTTCTCTGGGACGCCAAGGATCCCTTTTTCCCCTGGGATAAAAGCGACATAAAAGAGCTTATCAAGTTGTGAGGCGGCTTGGCCGGCGTGTCCGTTAGCCCGCGCCGGAAATGACCTGTTTCACGTTTGCGTCCACTTCACTGATCACTTTGCATTGCAGACAGAGGTGCTCGGACAGACTTCTCGGGGAGCCATTCCCCGATCCATTTCCAACTATAGAAAGCTGAGACCATGACCGATTTGAGACAAACGCTGAGAGTCCCCATCGAAGAGCTTACCTGGCGCGATTCCCTTGAGGAACTGGCCGGCCAGACAACCGCATCCGTCAAACCGCTGGAGGAAATCGTCGGGCAAGCCAGAGCCGTCAAGGCCATTCGGTTGGGTCTTTCCATCAAGAGTCCGGGTTACAATATCTTCGTAGCGGGAATCCACGGAACCGGCCGCTCTACCATCGTCGAAAAGCTCATCGACGAGGTCAACGCGGAGGGACCGATTCCCGACGACATCTGTTACGTCAACAACTTCAGACGCCCCGATCAGCCGCGACTCATCCTCGTTGAGGCAGGCAAGGGCCGTGCGTTCCAAAAACAAATGAAGGACCTCATCGACACCCTGAAGAAAAAGATCCCTGCGGTCTTTGAAAGCGATGAGTTCCAGACGGCTCGCAATGAAATAATCAACCGTCACATGGGCAAGCAGAAGGCCCTATTCAAGAACTTCGAAAACAAGGTGAGCAGCGAGAATTTCATGATGGTCCAGGTTCAGGTGGGACCCTTCACTCGGCCCGACCTTGCTCCGGTTATCGTGGGCAACCCCATGAAGATCGAACAACTCGAATCTCTTGTGGAGGAGGGCAAATTCTCGGCCGAAGAACTCACAAGAATAAAAGAGAAACACAAAGCTCTCACCCTGGAAATGGAGAAAATATTCAAAGAAGCTCGCGATATCGACAAGACCATTCAAGAAAACCTTGAAAAATTGGCCAGGGACTGGGCCGAACCTCCCCTGAAGGAGCTTGTGACCCCTCTGAAGGAGGCCTACGAATCAGAATCCGTCCGGGAATACCTCAATGAAGTGGAAACCGACATCATAGACCACCTGGATCGATTCAGACCGAGGCTGATGCCGCCCGGCGGTGAAGGCGGCCAACCGGTCATCCTTCCTCCTGATCCCGCCGGGTTCAACGACTACGAAGTCAACCTGGTTGTGGACAATTCCGAGACCGTCAAGCCTCCGGTCGTTCGTGAGACCACGCCCACTTTTCGCAATCTTTTCGGAACGATAGAACGAGTCACCGATATGCACGGCATGTGGGCCTCCGACTATCGACATATCAAGGCCGGAAGCCTGCTCAGAGCGGCAGGCGGATACCTTGTGCTCAACGCCAGGGATGCTCTCATGGAAGTCGGTGTCTGGCCCGTTCTCAAGCGAACTCTCCGAAACGGAACCGTCGAGATCCAGACCGATCCCTTTAGCATACTTTTCACCACCGCGCTCAAACCTGAGAAGATCCCGGTGAACGTCAAGGTGGTCATGATCGGAGACCCTGAAACATACGATCTGCTTCACTGGTACGACGAGGATTTTCGTAAGGTGTTCAAGATTAAGGCGGATTTCGACTCCACCATGCCCAACAATGATGAGAACCTGACCAAGCTCGTCAGGTTCCTCGCTCGGATTTGCAGAGACGAGCACCTGCTTCCCCTTGATGCATCCGGGGTCGAAACCGTCGCGAAACTCGGCATCAGGTGGGGTGGCAGAAAGAAAAAGATCACCACCCAGTTCGAGAGAGTTGCCGACTTGCTCCGGGAGTCCGATTTCCAGGCGCGTCTGGAAGGCTCCGAGTTCATCACCCGCTCCCACGTAGAAAAGGCAAACGCGGATCGAATCGAGCGCGTGAACATGTTGGAGGAGAAAATTCAGGAACTCATCGAAGACGGTATCCTCATGATTGACACCGAAGGCGAACGAGTCGGGCAAATCAATGGTTTGAGCGTGTACTCGCTGCCCGAGTTCTCTTTCGGCAGGCCATCGAGGATCACGGCCAAGACCAGTATGGGAAAGGGCGGAATCATAAGTATCGAGCGAGAGGCGGAATTGTCGGGCCAGAGCTACAACAAGGGCGTACTGATCCTTGCGGGTTTTCTGCGCGACAGATTCGCACGGAACAAGCCGCTGAATTTGACCGCGAGCATAACGTTCGAGCAGTCATATTCCGGAGTTGATGGCGACTCCGCGTCTTCCACCGAGCTTTATGCTCTGCTCTCGGCCCTTTCGGAGAAACCCATCGATCAAGGGATCGCGGTGACGGGCAGCGTCAACCAACATGGAGAGATCCAGCCCATAGGCGGAGTGAATCAGAAGATCGAAGGGTTTTTCAAGGTATGCAAGGCTCGGGGTCTCAACGGCAAACAAGGCGTGATGATCCCCAGACGGAACCTTGGGGACCTTAACCTCGACTCGGAAATCGTCGAAGCGGTACGCAACAACCAGTTCCATGTCTGGGCAATAGATCACGTGGACGAGGGGATCGAGATCCTCACGGGAGTCCCGGCGGGCCAACCCAATGAGGAGGGCGATTACCCTGAGGGCACGATCAATCGTCTTGTGGATGAACGGCTCGAGGACCTTTCCCGAGGCATCAAGGAATTCGAGACTGGAGGGCCCGAAGAGCCTTCGGGTGAAGGAGAAGGGGAAGCAGGAAGGGGAGGACAAGCCGAACCCGAGGAATAGCAGACCCAAGAATCTGCCGCTAAATGACCCAGGCGTGCATTTCGTCATCGGGGCCGCGTAGGGGCGAGCGGCCGGTCGCCCCTACTTTGTGGAGCACCGCCATTTCCTGACAATACCCAATAGTCGTCCACTCCAAGAAAGGTCTCAAGCGCGCAGGGCAACCGTCACCCTGAGCGGTAGGCGACACGAAGGCTCTGAACCAGAATCAGCAGCGACGATACTGCTATGACCGCTCCCCAGAACCAGTAGGGCAGCCACAACGCCTGCTGCATTTGGGCGGTGTCCGACAACCCCAAAGGACCGGCGGAGTAACTGAACAAGTAGCCCAATTGATGATAGGTGCTCACGCAAGCCTGCACTCCGAGAAATTGAACAGCGAAAACCTGCGTTCGCGGCGAACCCTTCAAGGAAACGCCAAGTATCACTGTTCCGATTGCTGGAATCATGACTATGCCGAACGGAGACCGCACCCAAACAGCCGTTGAAATGAGTAGGAATATCCCGAGGATTTTCAGACATAGCGAAGCGGATCTGACAGTACGAGAGGCAACTATCAGGCCTGCCCCGGCTATCGACGGGCCCATCGGGCCGCCCGCTGCAACCATTGCCTGCCCGATCTTGCCCAGGAAAAGGGGGCCGGTGTAATAGGCCAAACCTGAGCCATTCTGAAATACGGCCAGCTTCAGGAACTTCCCGCCCAGGAGGAGTGCGGTCAAGCCGTGAGCCATTTCGTGGAACCATGTCGCGAGGATGGTAAAAGGATACAGAATATAGTTCCCGCCCGGCAACCGCCATAGGACCACGGTAACCGCAGCCGCAGCCACAAGCCAGGCAAGCCCTCTGGGCTGGACGGTTCCCGGGGGCAGCTCTCCAATCACGGATTCAGAATCCGGAGGAAGTCGAGACATTGTTTATGGCAACCTCCATGGCGCGCGGAACCACAAGGAACGATGAAAATCCCAGCAGGCCCTGTCCGGGGCTCCACCGCTTCCGGAGCATACGCGAGCGCGGTTCTTCGGTCAAGCCTGATTCTTGGCGGCGAGCCATTACCTGTGCCCCAATTGACGATCCCGCCGAAAAGCGGCCGCAGAGGCCAATTTGATCAATCCGCGAATTTTTTCTCTTGACAATCGCAACGAGATTGATCTAACGATCACGGTTGAAGGGAAGAGTGTGCGCGAGTTAACATGAAATTGAACCAGGCCCTAAACCTTAGCATCGTTATTCTGATTTGGAACCTTGTTGTCCAGGTTGGGCAACTACGCGCGGGAGCCTGGTAATGGAAAGCTAAGAGCTAGATAGTCCCTACAAAGCCCAAAGAAATCCGTTACCGGGCCATTCCGGTAGCGGATTTTTTTGTTCTGACCGAACGCATCCGCGAAGAGGAAAACCTGAAATGAGCGAACAAGGAACCATGCGCAGCGATATGATGAAGAAGGGTATTGAGAGATCCCCCCACCGGTCGTTGCTTCATTCTCTCGGCCTGACCCGCGAAGAAATCGCTCGGCCCATAGTTGGAATCATCAATTCGTACTCCGAGATTATTCCCGGTCATGTGCACCTGACCAACCTGGCCTCGGCAGTGAAAGCCGGCGTGTTGATGGCCGGCGGAACGCCCATGGAAGTACAGACAATCGGGGTCTGCGACGGGCTTGCCATGAATCACTTCGGGATGAAGTACTCCCTTGCCAGCAGGGAACTCATCGCGGATTCCGTGGAAGTCGTTGCACGCGCGCACTGTTTCGACGCGATGGTCCTGGTTCCCAATTGCGACAAGATCATACCGGGCATGCTCATGGCCGCTGCCCGCTTGGACATCCCCTCCATTGTGGTCAGCGGGGGCCCCATGCTGGCGGGTCGCCTTCAGGGCCGTTCTCTGGACGTAGCAAACATGTTCGAGGCGGTGGGTGCTGTGAAAGCGGGCCGGATGTCGCCGGACGAACTCGATCGAATGGAGTTGGAAGCATGTCCCACCTGCGGTTCCTGTGCCGGCATGTTCACAGCCAACTCAATGAATTGCCTTACTGAATCCTTGGGAATAGCCCTGCCCGGAAACGGCACAATTCCCGCTGTCATCAGCGCCCGGACGAGGCTTGCCAAACAAACCGGAACAAAGATCATGGAACTCTGGCGCACGGGAACCCTTCCGAGACAGATCATGACGCATGCTGCGTTTCGCAATGCCCTTGCAGTGGACATGGCGCTGGGATGCTCCACCAACAGCCTTCTCCACCTGCTGGCCATAGCTGATGAGGCCGGCGTTGCTTTGGACCTGGAAACCGTCAACGAGATCAGCGCGAAGACCCCGAACCTCTGCCGCATCAGTCCTGCCGGTTCCCATCACATGGAGGATCTGGACGCAGCCGGAGGTGTTCCTGCCGTCATGAGCACACTGGCCCAGGCCGGTCTGGTCGATCCCGACTGCCTCACCGTGACGGGCAAGACCGTTGCCGAGAACCTTAAAGGTCTCCGCGTTCTTGACGCCGAGGTAATCCGGCCGCTGGACAACCCATACATGGGACAGGGCGGGCTCGCGGTTCTCTTCGGAACTCTTGCCCCTAACGGAGCTGTTGTGAAGCGGTCCGCGGTGAGCCCGTCCATGCTCCGACATGAAGGCCCGGCCAGGGTCTTCGAGTCCGAAGAGGAAGCCACCGCAGCGATCCTGGGCGCCGCGATTCGCCCCGGCGAAGTGGTGGTGGTCCGGTATGAGGGTCCCAAAGGCGGACCAGGCATGAGGGAAATGCTCACGCCCACATCAGCTTTGGCAGGCATGGGGCTTGACGCTCAGGTATGTCTCATAACTGACGGGAGGTTCTCCGGCGCCACCAGAGGAGCGGCCATCGGCCATATATCTCCTGAAGCCATGGCCGGCGGCCCCATTGCCTTGGTTCGAGACGGAGACGTCGTCTCGGTGGACATTCCGGGCAAACGCCTGGACCTCAAGGTATCCGAGGAAGAGCTTTCCTCACGTCTCAAAGCATGGACCCAACCCCGCCGCGACGTGCCTCGCGGCTACCTTGAACGCTACGCGGAACTGGTCACGTCCGCGAACACGGGCGCGGTGTTCCGTCGCTCGAACTTGAGGGCGGCAGCCGAGCGATCCCAAGGAGGTTGATAACAATGACTGCGTATACGGGCGCAAAGATCTTCGTCAAATGCCTTGAGGCGGAGAATGTGGACCTGGTTTTCGGGTACCCCGGCGGAGCTGTTATCGACATCTACCATGAATTGGACCAGTCCGACATCCGGCACATTCTCGTACGTCATGAACAGGCCGCAGTACATGCAGCGGACGGCTACGCTCGCGCTTCCGGCAAGGTCGGGGTTGCACTGGTGACTTCCGGTCCAGGTGCGACGAACACCGTCACCGGGATCGCATCGGCTTACATGGATTCAATTCCCGTGGTTGTTTTCACCGGACAGGTGCCCACGCCGCTCATCGGAAACGACGCATTCCAGGAAGTTGACATAGTAGGGATCACCAGGCCGTGCACCAAGCACAGCTTCATGGTCAAGGATACTAAAGATCTGGTCAAGTGCATTTCCCGGGCATTTCATTTGGCGCGCACCGGCCGGCCCGGCCCTGTTCTGGTCGATCTGCCGAAGGACATCATGCAGACCGCTGCCGACTTCAGCTACCCGGAGAAGGTGTTCATCGAAAGTTACCAACCGAATTACGCGCCACACCAGGGTCAATTGCGCAAAGCCTTCGACATGATCGTGAAGGCGAACAGGCCCTTGATCTATGGCGGCGGCGGGATCATATCTGCACGGGCCGCAGATGAGCTGACCACATTCGCACGGCGGCTCTCCATCCCCGTGACCCTGACATTAATGGGGTTGGGCGGTTTCCCGGCGGACGATCCCCTCTGGCTGGGAATGCTGGGAATGCACGGCACGTACAGGGCCAACATGGCGGTGGGCAACTGCGATCTGCTCATTGCAATCGGCGCGCGATTCGACGACCGGGTCACGGGCAAGATCGACGAGTTCGCACCCAATGCCAAGATCATCCACATAGATATCGATCCCAGTTCGATCCAGAAGAACATCCAAGTCGATGTGCCGGTGGTAGGCGACTGCAAAGCAGCTCTGGCCAAGCTCAACTGTTTCGCGGACGGGCTAAACGGCCGCAATTGGGCTGAAATCCGGTCGGAATGGCTCGGCATTATCCAGGAATGGAAGAGTACCCGACCCTTGGCCTATTGCCAGACGCTCGACGGAGCCATCAAACCACAATGTGTGGTGGAGGCGATCCATCGGCTCACGAACGGCGAGGCCATAATAGCGACCGAGGTGGGTCAGAACCAGATGTGGGCCGCCCAGTACTATCACTTCAATTCTCCGAACAGCTTCTTGAGTTCCGGTGGTCTGGGCTGCATGGGATACGGCCTGCCCGCTTCCATTGGCGGGCAATTGGCCCGACCGGATCGTGTAGTGGTGAACATCGCAGGGGACGGCTCCATTCAAATGAACATCCAGGAACTGGCCACTGCGGTTCATTACAACTTGCCGGTGAAGATTGCCATACTTAACAACGGCTACCTGGGAATGGTTCGTCAGTGGCAGGAGCTGTTCAAGAATCGACGGTACGCGAGCACCAACATTACCGCTCCGGATTTCGTGAGGGTCGCGGAGGCCTACGGCGCGGTTGGCCTGCGGGCAACGCGGCCCAACGAGGTGGAGCCCGTAATCAGACGGGCACTGGAAATCGACAAACCCGTGGTCATGGACTTCGTCGTTGAGCGCGAGGAAAACGTTTACCCCATGGTCCCGGTCGGTCAACCCATAACGAAGATGCTTTTGGTGTAGTCATGGATACAAGGGAAGCCCCGGAAAAAAGACATACGCTCTCGATTCTCGTGGACAACGAGCCGGGCGTGCTTGCTCGCGTCGCCGGTCTGTTCAGCGGACGGAATTTCAACATAGGCAGTCTTTCCGTCGCCGAGACCACGGACCCGCTGGTGAGTAGGATTACGATCGTTGTCCCGGGCAGTGAGATCATTCTCGAGCAGATCATGAAGCAGTTGCGAAAGCTTATCAACGTGCACAAAGTCATCGACCTGACCGACCAGCCGCGCGTGGAACGCGAACTGGCGCTGATCAAGGTCAAGGGGAAAAACGGCGACCGGGCGGAGATTCTGAGGATCGTGGACATCTTCAGGTGCCAGGTGGTGGACGTAAGTCCTCATGACTACACGGTTGAAGTTACCGGGGACCAGGACAAGATCGAAGCGATCCTGGAACTCTTCGCAAGGTTCGGCATTATCGAGATCGCGAAGAGCGGGGTCACTGCATTGCCCAGAAGTAAGAAAGGAGAAAAGAAGTGAAGGCAAGAATCTACTACGATACCGATGCCGATCTGGGACTGATCAAGGATAAGACTATTGCAGTCATCGGGTATGGCAGTCAGGGTCGTCACCAGGCTCTCAATCTTCGCGACAGCGGTCTTAACGTCATCATAGGTCAGCGTCCGGGCGGCGCTGGGCACCCGCAAGCCATCGCGGACGGTTTTCAGCCCATGTCCGCCAGGGACGCCGCGGCCAGGGCGGACGTGGTTCAGGTGCTCGTTCCGGATCATTTGCAGCCCGGTCTTTTTCGCGACGAGATCGGAGACGGACTCAAGCCGGGCAACATGCTCCTTTTCTCGCACGGATTCAGCATTCACTACGGTCAGGTCCAGCCTCCGCCGGAAGTGGATGTTGCCATGGTCGCGCCCAAGGGACCTGGACACCTGGTACGCAGAGAATACGAAAAAGGAGGCGGCGTGCCTTCGCTCCTTGCCGTTTACCAGGACGCGACCGGCCATGCCGCGGCATTGGCCCTGGCGTACGCCAAGGGCATTGGGGCGACCCGGGCGGGAATCATCGAGACTACCTTCGCAGAAGAGACGGAAAGCGACCTCTTCGGCGAGCAGGCCGTGCTCTGCGGTGGCATGACCAGTCTGGTGAAGGCGGGTTTCGAGACTTTGGTCGAAGCAGGATACCAACCGGAGATAGCATACTTCGAGTGCCTCCATGAAATGAAGCTTATCGTTGACCTCATGTACGAGGGCGGCATGAAGCTGATGCGTTACTCCATCAGCGATACAGCCGAATACGGAGACCTGACCAGAGGCGCCAAGGTCATCGGACGCGAGGTGCGGGCGGCCATGAAAAAGATCCTCGAAGACGTGAGAAGCGGCGAGTTCGCACGGGAATGGATTCTGGAAAACAGGGCGGGCCGGCCTGTTCTACAGGCCAGGCGTAGACAGGAAGCGGCCCACGCCATCGAACAGGTCGGCGAGGAACTCAGAGCAATGATGAGCTGGCTGAAGAGCGGGAAATGAAATTAGGGCCTAACCCTGAGAGGAGAGGAACACGTGACCAACGACCATCCACACGTTCAAGTATTCGATACGACGCTCCGTGACGGCGAACAGATGCCCCAACTGGCCTTCTCACCCGATGAGAAACTCACCATAGCGAGAAAACTCGAGGAATTGGGAGTGGATATCATCGAAGCCGGCTTCCCGGTGAATTCGCCCGAAGAGCTGGATGCGGTTCGGCGAATTGCCGGCGAAGTGTCTGCGACCGTGTGCGGCATCGCACGTGCGTTGCCGTCGGATATCCAGGCAGCGATAACCGCGGGAGTGGGCATGGTCAATGTGTTCTGCTCCACCAGTGACATACAGATACGCAACTCCATGCGCACCACCCGAGAGGATGTGCTAAACTCGAGCAGAGCGGCGGTGCGTTACGTGAAGGACGCGGGCCTGCTGTGCATGTATACCCCGATGGACGCCACACGTACCGATCCCGGCTTTCTCCTCGACGCGTGCCGGATGGCCGAAGAGGAAGGAGCGGACTGGATCGGCGTCACGGACACTGTCGGAGTCGGGACTCCGCATACCATCGAAGAGATGGTTCGCAACGTCGTACGAGCAGTGAAGGTTCCAGTGTCGATTCATTGCCATGACGACTTCGGTCTGGCCACTGCAAATACCCTGGCCGGGGTACGAGGTGGGGCACGCATGGTTCAGGTTTGTCTGAACGGGCTGGGAGAGCGGGCAGGCAACGCGTCCCTGGAAGAAGTTGTCATGGCCCTCAAATGCCTCGCCGGAGTTGAATGCAATATCAAGACCCAGCACATCTATCAGACATCGCGACTACTGGAGAGATTATCGGGAGTGCCCGTGCCCAGCAACAAACCAATCGTTGGAGCCAATGCGTTCACCCACGAGAGCGGCATTCACGCTGCAGGAATCATGCGCGATGCCCGCACATTCGAGCCCGGCCTCATGTCTCCGGAAATGGTTGGGCACAAACGCCGGCTCGTGGTGGGAAAGCACGCGGGCAGGCACGGCATAGCCCGGGCCCTGGCCGAGGCCGGCCTGCACCCGAGCCCTGATGAGCTCAAAGAGATAACGCAGAGAATCCACGCGATTGCCTCAAAAGGAAAAGCCTTGATGAGCACGGATCTGTTCGCCATCGCCGAAACGGTGATGCAGAAGGTTCCCGCAAACTTGCGGACAATCGTGCTCAAGCAACTTGTGGTAACCACCGGCGACAAGATAGTCCCCATGGCCAGCGTTCAGGCCAAGGTGAACGGCAAGGAACGGATCGAGGCCCAGGTTGGAGTCGGACCTGTGGACGCCGCTTTCCGGGCAGTTCGGGCCATGGTTCAGGACCAGTTGAAAGTTGAGATAAGCGAGTACCACGTGGATGCCATAACCGGCGGCAGTCATGCGACCGTGCGGGTGTCCGTCACCGTGGAAGACGAGACGGGCATGCGCTCAAGCGCTCAAGCTGCGCACGTGGACATAGTGATGGCCAGTGTGGACGCGCTGCTCACAGCCACGAACCATTTGATCCGTATGCGGGAAAACTCAGGGAGCAAGAGTGTCTCGGAGTCGAAACATGTCGGCGTTGCTTGACAAAATTTGGGACGAGCACCTCGTAGTACGCGAAGCCGTCAGACCGGACCTTCTCTATGTGGATCGTCACTTGATCCACGAGGTAACCTCAGCACAGGCATTTGACGGTCTGCGCAGTGCGGGGCGGAGCGTAAGGCGTCCGGACCTCACCTTCGCAACCATGGACCATGTGGCGCCCACGGACACCAACCGCTGTCGGCCTTTGCAAGACCCCATAGCCGAAGCGCAACTTGACGCACTGGAACGAAATTGCCGGGATTTCGGAATCGAGCTGCTGCACATGGGTCATCCCAACCAGGGAGTCATCCACGTGGTTGCGCCAGAACTCGGTCTCATCCTTCCAGGTTCGACCGTCTTGTGCGGAGACAGTCACACGTCCACACACGGCGCGTTCGGTGCGCTTGCCTTCGGAATCGGCACCAGCGAGGTCGAGCATGTTCTGGCAACTCAATGTATCCCCCAAGCAAAGCCCAAGACTTTGGCCGTACGCGTCCGGGGCACTTTGGGTTCCGGAGTGGCCTCCAAGGACCTGGCACTGGCCATTATCGGAAGACTGGGCGCCGGCGGCGGCAACGGACACCTGATCGAATACATTGGGGAAACGATCAGCGGGCTATCAATGGAACAGCGAATGACCTTGTGCAACATGTCCGTGGAATGCGGCGCCAAGGCCGGGCTCATCGCCCCGGACGAGACCACCTTCGCGTACCTCAAAGGGAGACGGTACGCACCGCAGGGCGCGGATTTCGACCGGGCAGTGGATTACTGGCGCACTCTGTATTCGAACTCGGATGCCGCGTACGACAGGGAGCTGGTTGTCGATGCCTCCGGCCTTGCCCCACATGTAACCTGGGGCGCCAGTCCGGCTCAGGTAACTGAGATCGATGCAGCGGTACCCGACCCCGAGTCCTTGACTCACGAGGAGGAACGTGAAGCAGCAGTCAGGGCTCTCGAATACATGGGCCTCCAACCTGGAACACCAATGCGGGACATACCGGTTGACTACGTGTTCATAGGGTCGTGCACGAACGGAAGACTCAGCGACCTGAGAGAGGCCGCCGGCATTGCCCGAAACCGGAAGGTGGCCCGCGGAGTGACCGCGCTTGTGGTGCCGGGTTCCGGTCCGGTAAAGGCCCAAGCAGAGGCCGAAGGCCTGGACCGGGTGTTTTTGGACGCAGGGTTTGAGTGGCGAGAGCCCGGATGCAGCATGTGCCTTGGCATGAATCCTGACATCGTCCCGCCTGGGAAACGCTGCGCGTCGACGAGCAACCGCAATTTCGAGGATCGTCAGGGACGAGGAAGCCGCACGCATCTGGTAAGCCCCGCCACTGCCGCGGCTTCCGCGATCACCGGCCGCCTGACGGACCCGCGTGAATTGGAGTAACGTCGTGGAGAAGTTCAAAGAGTTCAAAGGACTGGTGGCCACTCTGGACATGTCCAACGTGGACACGGACCAGATCGTTCCCAAACAATTCCTCAAACTGATACATCGAACCGATTTCGGGAAGTACCTCTTCTACCATCACCGGTACACGGAAGACGGAGGGCCGAATCCCGATTTCGTGCTTCATCAGCCGCGATTCAACGGGGCTACGATTCTGCTGACAAGGGAGAATTTCGGGTGCGGGTCAAGTCGTGAACACGCACCCTGGGCACTTCGCGACTATGGCTTCAGGGTGTTGATCGCTCCAAGCTTTGCTGACATTTTCAAGACCAACTGCTTCAAGACCGGCATCCTGCCGGTGGAACTCGACGGAGATACCGTGGAACAGTGGTTCAAACGTGTTGACGCCATCCCGGGTTACGAAATCACCGTAGATCTCGTCAACCAGACGCTCACGGGCATAGACGGCTTCTCAAGTTCCTTCGAGGTGGACCGGTTCCTCAAACACTGCCTTGTGGAGGGACTGGACCAAATCAGCCTCTCCCTGGAACATGAGGCGGCCATTGAGGCCTACGAGCAAACCCATCGAGAACCGTGGCAGGCTTCCATTACCGCGCCCGACGTCGGGAGGCTGCAATGAATTCCGCGTATCCGATAGCGGTGATTCCCGGAGACGGGATCGGCCCGGAGGTGGTAGCTGCGGAACTGAAGGTCCTGGAGGCAACAGGAGTGCCCTTCGAGTTCACCACCTATCCTGCAGGCGACACCTGCGAGGCGGAGACTGGCCGTGCTCTGCCTGAAGAGACCCTTCAGGCCGCGCTGGCTTCCAAGGCCGTGATCTTTGGAGCAGCCGGAAACACCGCAGCGGACGTGATCCTGCGACTGCGTGTGGAACTGGGCGCCTTCGCCAATGTGAGACCGACCCGGGCTTTTCCGGGGGTTGCCTGCCTCTTTCCCCAAACCGACCTGGTTATCGTAAGGGAGAACTCGGAATGCTTGTATGCCGGGATCGAAAACACCATCGTTCCCGGTGTGGTCACCGCTACCAGGGTGATCACCGAACGGGCGAGCTACCGTATCGCCCGTTACGCATTCCAGTACGCCAGGGACAATAGGCGGAGCAAGGTGACCACGGTCCACAAAGCCAACGTTCTGCGGAAAAGTGACGGGTTGTTTCTCCGATGCTGCCGCCAGGTTGCCGATGAGTTCTCCGATTTGGCCTTTGAAGAGGGCCTGGTGGACTCGGTTGCCATGCGCATGGTCCTGAGCCCGGAGGACTTTGATGTGATCGTCACCACGAACCTTTTCGGCGATATCTTGAGCGATCTCGCCGCTGGTCTTGTAGGCGGACTGGGACTCTGCCCCAGCGCCAACCTCGGCGATCACCACGCGCTATTCGAGCCGGTTCACGGTACGGCGCCGCGCATAGCAGGCAAAGGATTGGCAAATCCGGCGGCTGCAATCATGTGCGGCGCGATGCTTCTCAGATACCTGGGAAGGATTGAAGCGGCAGACAGCGTTGACAAAGCTCTCGTGCGCTGCATCGAGAAGGGCCGAACCACCTATGATCTGGGAGGAGGCCTGTCCACCATGGAAATGGCGGAACATGTGGTGCGGGAGATGCAGCGATCTTCATGAATGCAATGCTATCTGAGGCGCCCAACGTCTCGGCTCTTACCTCGTTATTCGCACCTGGCGGAATCGAAGGAGACAGTTCCGCCGGGCAGACAGGTCAGGAGAATCATCATGGCAGACTATGTGAAGATATTCGATACAACTCTTCGTGACGGTGAACAGTCTTGTGGGGCTTCCATGAACAAAGAGGAGAAATTGAGACTTGCCCACAAGCTGGCTCAATTGAATGTGGACATCATGGAAGTGGGTTTCCCGGCCGCCAGTCCAGGCGACTTCGAGGCCGTCCGTGCAATTGCCGGGGAGATCCGTGGCCCTGTTATCTGCGGCCTTGCCCGTGCCAACACCAATGACATCATCCGCTGTTGGGAGGCAATAAAGGAAGCCGAGCGGCCGCGTATCCACACGTTCCTTGCAACCAGCGATATCCACCTTCAGCACAAGCTCTCCATAACCAGAGAACAGGCAATCC